>NZ_JBEYVO010000002.1:0-451511 GCF_040644055.1 Streptomyces sp. NPDC047043 | reverse complement strand
AAACGCCCGGTTACATTCCGAACCCGGAAGCTAAGCCTTACAGCGCCGATGGTACTGCAGGGGGGACCCTGTGGGAGAGTAGGACGCCGCCGAACTCCCTTTAGAGCTCTGGCTCTTGGGCACACAGCCCAAGAGCCAGAGCTTTTTTGCGTTGAGGTAAGGTCAGGGGGCATCGTTGGCACGTTTCCCACAGGAGGCTCCCGGGTGGAGGTCCAGGAGACCCGCGTCCAGACAGACCGGGTCCTCACCATCCCCAACATCCTCAGCATGGCGCGTCTCGTCGGCGTGCCGATCTTCCTGTGGCTGATTCTGAGGCCTGAGTTCGGAGGACCCAAGAGTGACGGGTGGGCGCTGCTGGTGCTGGCTCTGAGCGGGGTCAGCGACTATCTGGACGGCAAGCTCGCACGGCGTTGGAACCAGATCAGCAGCCTCGGCCGGCTCCTGGATCCCGCGGCCGACCGGCTCTACATTCTCTCGACTCTGGTCGGTCTTACCTGGCGCGAGATTCTGCCAATCTGGTTGACCGCTGTACTTCTGTTGCGAGAGCTGGTCCTGCTGGTGATGGTGGGCATCCTCAGGCGGCACGGCTATCCGCCGCCCCAGGTGAACTTCCTGGGTAAGGCGGCCACCTTCAACCTGATGTACGCCTTCCCGCTGCTCTTGCTCAGTGACGGAACTGGATGGATCTCGTCACTCGCTGCTATTTTCGGATGGGCGTTCGCTGGTTGGGGTACAACGCTCTACTGGTGGGCAGGAGTCCTCTACGTAGTACAAGTCCGCCGCCTGGTTCGTGCGGACGCCATGGCCGATTGAACTCGCCGATTGCTGCGGCCGAAGCGGCCCGATGGCCCTCGGTGGAAAAGTGCGGGACAATCTGGACGGGTGAAGTCGGCTAGACCGTCGTCTCTTTGAGGAGGACGCTTCCGACATGAAGGCCGTCGTGATGGCCGGAGGCGAAGGCACACGCCTTCGCCCCATGACCTCAAGCATGCCCAAGCCGCTCCTACCCGTGGCCAACCGCCCGATCATGGAGCACGTGCTGCGGCTGCTCAAAAGGCATGGGCTGAACGAGACCGTCGTAACTGTCCAGTTCCTGGCCTCATTGGTCAAGAACTACTTCGGTGACGGCGAGGAGCTCGGAATGGAGCTCTCCTATGCCAATGAGGAGAAGCCACTCGGTACCGCCGGGAGCGTCAAGAACGCCGAAGAGGCGTTGAAGGACGATGCTTTCCTCGTTATCTCCGGTGATGCCCTGACTGACTTCGACCTCACCGAGCTCATCAGTTTCCACAAGGAAAAGGGTGCGCTGGTCACTGTGTGTCTGACTCGTGTGCCCAATCCGCTGGAATTCGGCATTACGATCGTCGACGAAGAAGGCAAGGTCGAGCGGTTTCTCGAGAAGCCGACGTGGGGGCAGGTCTTCTCGGACACCGTGAACACGGGCATCTATGTCATGGAGCCCGAGGTCTTCGACTATGTCGAGCCCGATGTGCCCGTCGACTGGTCGGGCGATGTCTTTCCGCAGTTGATGAAGGAAGGCAAGCCGATCTACGGCTATGTCGCGGAGGGGTACTGGGAGGACGTCGGCACACACGAGAGTTATGTGAAGGCGCAGGCCGACGTGCTGGAAGGCAAGGTCGACGTCGAGATCGACGGGTTCGAGATCTCGCCGGGTGTGTGGGTGGCCGAGGGTGCCGAGGTGCATCCGGACGCGGTTCTCCGTGGGCCTCTCTACATCGGTGACTACGCCAAGGTCGAGGCCGGTGCGGAAATCCGTGAGCACACCGTGGTCGGCTCGAACGTGGTCGTCAAGAGTGGTGCTTTTCTGCACAAGGCCGTCGTGCACGACAACGTGTACGTGGGCCAGCACAGCAATCTGCGTGGCTGCGTCGTCGGAAAGAACACCGACATCATGCGTGCCGCGCGGATCGAGGACGGCGCCGTCATCGGTGACGAGTGCCTGATCGGTGAAGAATCGATCGTTCAGGGCAATGTGCGGGTCTACCCGTTCAAGACCATCGAGGCCGGTGCCTTCGTCAACACGTCGGTCATCTGGGAGTCCAGGGGCCAGGCCCATCTCTTCGGTGCTCGTGGGGTCTCCGGCATCCTGAACGTGGAGATCACGCCCGAGCTCGCCGTGCGCCTGGCCGGCGCCTACGCGACGACGCTCAAGAAGGGCTCCACCGTCACCACGGCCCGCGACCACTCCCGTGGTGCCCGGGCACTGAAGCGGGCGGTCATCTCCGCGCTGCAGGCCAGCGCCATCGACGTACGCGATCTGGAGAACGTACCGCTGCCCGTCGCCCGGCAGCAGACCGCGCGGGGCAGTGCCGGCGGGATCATGATCCGGACCACGCCCGGTGTGCCGGACTCCGTGGACATCATGTTCTTCGACGGGAACGGTGCCGACCTGTCGCAGGGCAGCCAGCGGAAGCTGGACCGGGTGTTCGCGCGGCAGGAGTATCGGCGGGCGTTCCCGGGCGAGATCGGGGACCTGCACTTCCCTGCCAGTGTCTTCGACTCGTACACCGGGTCGCTGCTGCGGAATGTCGACACGACCGGGATCTCCGAGTCCGGGTTGAAAGTCGTCGTCGACGCGTCGAACGGCAGTGCCGGGCTCGTCCTGCCGAGTCTGCTCGGCAAGCTCGGGGTCGACTCGCTGACGATCAACCCCGGTCTCGATGAGTCCCGGCCTACGGAGACCGGTGACCAGCGGCGTTCGGGGCTGGTGCGGCTCGGCGAGATCGTTGCCTCGTCGCGGGCGGCGTTCGGCGTGCGGTTCGATCCCGTGGGCGAGCGGCTCTCCCTCGTCGACGAGAAGGGCCGGATCATCGAGGACGACCGGGCGCTGCTCGTCATGCTCGACCTGGTCGCCGCCGAGCGGCGCAGCGGGCGCGTGGCGCTGCCGGTGACCACGACGAGGATCGCCGAGCAGGTGGCGGCGTACCACGGGACGCAGGTGGAGTGGACGACGACCTCGCCCGACGACCTGACCAGGGTCGGGGGCGACGACTCGACCATCTTCGGCGGTGACGGCAAGGCCGGTTTCATCGTCCCGGAGTTCAGCAGTGTCTTCGACGGTACGGCTGCCTTTGTGCGGTTGATCGGGCTGGTGGCGCGGACGCAGCTCACGCTCAGCCAGATCGACGCACGGATTCCGCGGGCGCACGTCCTCAAGCGGGATCTCGCGACTCCCTGGGCGGTCAAGGGACTTGTGATGCGTCGCGTGGTCGAGGCGGCCGGAGACCGCTTCGTGGACACCACCGACGGCGTGCGGGTGGTGGAGACCGACGGACGCTGGGTGATGGTGCTGCCCGACCCGGCCGAGGCCGTCACCCATCTTTGGGCGGAAGGCCCGGACGACGCCTCCGCGCAGGCCCTGCTCGACGAGTGGTCGGCGGTCGTGGACAGCGCCGGACGCTGAAAATCGCAGCACGCGTGCGTGCCGGACAAGTGTCCCCAAGGGGGCCTGTCCGGCACGCCGGTGGGGCCATTCGGAGGTAGTGGTCGCGACGTGCGACGATGTGCGGCATGCCGCAGCAGCCCCCCGTTCGGAGCACACCTACGCGCCCTTCGCGGCCGGACGCGTCCATGTTCCTGCTCACCAACGTCATGGACCACAGCCTCGACGACGGCTACGCCGAGGCAGCTGCCCGTAAGAAGGCGGAGGGTGCCGGCGGTCTGCCGAAGACCCTGCGGGCCAAGCTGGGTCTTGCCGCCGGGCTGGTGCTGGCGGCCCTTGTCGTGACCGTCGGAGCGGCGCAGGCCCGCGTGGCGGCTCCGGTCGTCGCCAAGGAGCGCGAGGAGCTGATCGACCGTATCGACCGGGAGACCGCGGCGGCCGACAAGCTGGAGGGCTCCGTCGACAGGCTGCGCGACGAGGTGAGCGAGCGACAGCGGGAGGCGCTCGAGAAGAGCGGCAGCGGGGACCAGAGCGAGCTGGTGGGCATTCTGTCGGGTGCTGTCGAAGTGCATGGACCCGGCGTGAAGCTGGTCGTGAACGATGCCAAGGAAGCCACCAGCGGCGGTAACGGCAATCCGCGCGAGACTTCTGACTTCTCCGACACCGGTCGGGTGCGCGACCGTGACCTGCAGCGCGTGGTCAACGGGCTGTGGGAGTCGGGGGCCGAGGCCATCTCCATCAACGGGCAGCGGCTGACCGCCCTGTCGGCGATCAGGGCCGCGGGTGACGCGATACTGGTCGACAACAAGCCACTGGTGCCGCCCTACACGGTGCTCGCCGTGGGGAACGGCAAGCAGCTCAGCACCAGGTTCCAGAACAGCGCCGACGGGCTGTATCTGCACGCCCTGCAGGAGAGCTACGGCATCCGGACCGCCATCTCCGTGGAGAGCGACCTCCGGCTGCCCGCCGCACCGAGTGTGATCGTACGTACTGCACAGCCGAAGACCGAGAAAACGGAGAAGGACACATCGTGATCGCCGTACTGGGCCTCGTCGTGGGAGTCGTGGCCGGACTGTTGGTCCGGCCGGAGGTTCCGGCGGTCGTCGAGCCTTATCTGCCGATCGCCGTCGTGGCGGCGCTGGACGCCGTCTTCGGTGGTCTGCGGGCCATGCTCGACGGCATCTTCGACGACAAGGTCTTCGTTGTGTCGTTCCTGTCCAATGTGGTCGTGGCCGCGCTGATCGTTTTCCTGGGCGACAAGTTGGGCGTGGGCGCCCAGCTTTCCACGGGTGTTGTCGTGGTCCTCGGTATCCGCATCTTCTCCAACGCCGCGGCGATCCGTCGGCACGTGTTCCGGGCGTGACGCCGATGAGCCACCAGGACGAGGCCCCCGAGCCCGAGAACAGGCTGCGCAAGGAACTGCCGGAAGAAGTGCCCCAGACGGCGTCCGAAGCCGCGGACGCAGCCGAGGAGAAGCCCGAGCCCGGGCTGACCGGCCGCCAGCGTCTGGCGAAGGGCCTGTGGCCGCCGCGTGTCACGCGGGCCCAACTCATCGTCGCCGTGCTGCTGTTCGGGCTCGGCTTCGGTCTGGCAGTGCAGGTCGCCTCGAACAGCGACAGTGACAGCGCCCTGCGCGGCGCGCGTCAGGAAGATCTCGTTCGCATCCTCGATGAACTCGACGACCGTACTCAGCGTCTTGACGACGAGAAGCAGGGACTGGAGAAGCAGCGCGACGAGCTGGAGAACAGCTCCGACCAGGCCGAGGAGGCCCGCAAGCAGACTGTCGAGAAGGAGAAGCAACTCGGCATTCTGGCGGGCACGGTGGCCGCGCAGGGTCCCGGCATCACGATGACGATCGAGGACACGAAGGGAACGGTCGAGGCGGACATGCTGCTCGACGCGATCCAGGAGCTGCGCGCGGCCGGGGCGGAGGCGATCCAGGTGAACGGCGTGCGCGTGGTTGCCGGAACGTATCTCACGGACTCCGGCAAGAGCGTCAGCGTTGACGGGAACAAGATCAACGCGCCCTATCGTTTCAAGGTCATCGGCAAGCCGGCGGACCTCGAGCCGGCCCTCAACATCCCTGGAGGCGTGGTGCAGACTCTTGAGAAGGAGCAGGCCACCGTTACCGTCGAGCGGTCGACCAAGATCGTCGTGGACGCCTTGCGAGCCGCGAAGCAGCCTGACTACGCTCGGTCGTCCTCACGGTGAACCGGCGGTGCATGGGGGACGTCGGGCGGGGGCATGAGGTTGCGGGGGGTCGGCGCACCGAATGGGTGGTGCGTGGTGGAAACTGTTTGGTGGATACGGACGTTGTGAGGATGTCCGGGTCGGCCGGTGTATGCAATCAGGGTTCGTCCTGCCCCACGGGCGGGTCTGTTTCGGTCAAGGGGAATCGCCCGTGAAGTTGTTTGCGAAGTTGTTCGGCAAGAGCGCGCGAGAGGGCAGTGACAACGCGACTGCCCGTCATCGCGCACAGCCCGACGCAGAGGATCAGCGTCCGCTGTTCCGGGACCAGGTAGGCGGTCCGGGCGGCGACATTTCCGGAGGTCAGGGCGCGCCGTCTGTTGACCCTGCGCAGTCCGGCGGCATAGGTTTCGGGCAACCGTCAACCTCAAGTACGGGTGGAGGGTTTTCCCCAATGTCGGCCCTGGTGTGTACGAGGTGCGGTAACCGCAACGCGGAGAACAGCCGCTTCTGCTCCAACTGCGGTGCTCCGCTGCGGGCCGGGGCCGCGGCCGAGCGACCGTCCGAGACGACGTCGACGATCTCCATCTCCGGTATCGAGGCCTACGACTCCGAGGTCACCGGTCAGACGCAGGTGCCGGCGCTGTCCCCCGAGGCGCAGGCGGCCGTCGACGCGCTGCCGCTGGGCTCCGCGCTCCTGGTCGTGCGCCGCGGTCCGAACTCTGGCAGCCGTTTCCTCCTGGACGGCGACCTGACCACGGCTGGGCGTCATCCGCAGAGTGACATCTTCCTGGACGACGTGACGGTCTCGCGTCGCCACGTGGAGTTTCGCCGCGGCGCGGACGGCTCGTTCACGGTGGCCGACGTGGGCAGTCTGAACGGTACGTACGTCAACCGCGAGCGGATCGACCAGGTCGCCCTGAACAACGGTGACGAGGTGCAGATCGGCAAGTACCGGCTGGTCTTCTACGCGAGCCAGCGGGGCTACTGACCGGCCCCCGGGCTCCGTCCCGGGGGAACCCCAGGGAAGGTCCATGTTTCGAACACCGAGCGGCGGTGCCGGACACGGCACCGCCGCCACGGACAGTGGGCTGATGAGCATCGGCACAGTGCTGAACGTGCTGCGCGACGAGTTCCCCGAAGTCACCATCTCCAAGATCCGTTTTCTGGAGTCGGAGGGGCTGATCGAGCCGCAGCGGACCCCTTCGGGATATCGCAAGTTCAGCGCCGACGACGTCGAGCGCCTCGGACACGTCCTGAGGATGCAGCGGGACCACTATCTGCCGCTCAAGGTGATCCGCGAGCACCTGGAGGCCATGGAGCGCGGTGAGGCCGTGCCACTGCCCACGGTGGGCCGTCAGCGCGACGGTGAGCCCGCCCTGGAGGTCTCCGAGGCCCCCATGGCGGCCCGGATCGCGAAGGCCGAGCTGCTGGCCGCCGCCGGGATCGGTGAGCAGGAGCTCGAGGAGTGGGAGTCGTACGGGCTCGTGGCGCCGCTGGAGGACGGGGCGTACGACGCGGAGACGGTCACCGTGGCCTCCCTCGTGGTCGAGCTGGGGCGGTTCGGGATCGAGCCACGGCACCTGAGGGTGATGAAGGCCGCCGCCGACCGCGAGGCCGGGCTGGTGGACCAGGTCGTGGCCCCCCTGAAGCGGCACCGCAATCCGCAGACCAGGGCGCACGCGGAGGCGCGTACGAAGGAGCTGGCGGCGCTCACCGTCAGGCTGCACGCGGCGCTCGTGCAGACCGCGCTCGGCGTGCGACTGCCCTGAGCCGGGCGTGCCCTGTGAGGGCCGGAACGTCCCCCCGTTTTCTGCCCGACTACCCAAACGTCCCGGGCACGTCCTAGGGTTGCTGTGTGAACGAGCTCGATGTCGTAGGTGTCCGGGTCGAAATGCCCTCCAACCAACCGATCGTGCTCCTGCGTGAAGTGGGAGGCGACCGCTACCTCCCCATCTGGATCGGGCCGGGGGAGGCGACCGCGATCGCCTTCGCCCAGCAGGGCATGGCCCCCGCGCGACCGCTGACCCACGACCTGTTCAAGGACGTGCTGGAGGCCGTCGGCCAGGAGCTCACCGAAGTGCGCATCACGGACCTGCGTGAAGGCGTCTTCTACGCGGAGCTGGTCTTCGCCAGCGGCGTCGAGGTGAGCGCTCGCCCGTCCGATGCCATAGCGCTGGCCCTGCGCACCGGAACGCCGATCTACGGCAGCGACGGCGTGCTCGACGACGCGGGCATCGCGATTCCGGACGAGCAGGAGGACGAGGTGGAGAAGTTCCGCGAGTTCCTCGACCAGATCTCGCCGGAGGATTTCGGGACCAGCAGCCAGTGAGGCGTGGCCGGCCCGGCAGACCCGCGGTCCCGTGACCGCCGGTGGGTGGTCGATCACGGCTTAAATGCCCGCATTTGCCAATGGCGAGTGAGGGCGTCCTACGACCCGCTCCGAGCGCATTCGGCTAGCCTTTCCCCGCGATGGGGTACGGGAAACCACTCCTAGGGTGATTATCACTCGGCGTGCCGAGTGTGGCGGTCGTTGACGCACCCCTGGTGGCTGCCTACCGTCGAGGAGGCAGGTCAAGGACGGAGGTCGGCGTGAGAAGCACCGGCGACGGTACGGCTGGGGGTGCCCCCGGACGCGGTTTCGGGGGGAGCAGCCCGTACCCGCTTCACGGCAGCGCGGCCGATCACGTCCCGCAGCGACCGGCGGCCGTGCCGAGCAGCGGAGGGGCGGCATCCATGGCGTCCGAGATCGGCTACCGCGGTCCGACGGCCTGCGCGGCCGCGGGCATCACCTACCGGCAACTGGACTACTGGGCGCGCACCGGGCTCGTCGAGCCCAGCGTGCGGCCCGCCTACGGGTCGGGGACGCAGCGGCTGTACAGCTTCCGGGACGTCGTCGTCCTGAAGATCGTCAAGCGCTTCCTGGACACCGGTGTCTCGCTGCAGAACATCCGCACCGCGGTGCAGCATCTGCGTGAGCGCGGGTTCCGGGACCTGGAGCGCATGACGCTGATGAGCGACGGCGCCACGGTCTACGAGTGCACGTCGCCCGACGAGGTCCACGCGCTGCTCCAGGGCGGCCAGGGGATCTTCGGGATTGCCGTCGGGGTGGTGTGGCGGGACGTCGAGAGCGCGCTGTCGCAGCTGCACGGCGAGCGGATCGACACCGGCGAGACCCTGATCGGGAACAACCCGGCCGACGAGCTGGCGCGGCGGCGGAACCGGGCCGTCTGACGGCGCTTTCCCCTCCTGGGGCTCTGGCGGCACTGCATTGTCAGTGGCGTGGTGCAGCATCGGAGATGTGAGAAACGCGCCCACGATCCTGCATCTCGACATGGATGCCTTCTACGCCTCGGCGGAGCAGGCATCCAAGCCGAGCCTGCGTGGGAAGGCCGTGATCGTGGGCGGGCTCGGGCCGCGCGGGGTGGTCGCCACGGCGTCGTACGAGGCGCGGGTCTTCGGGGTGCGGTCGGCGATGCCGATGGCCCAGGCGCGGCGGCTGGCGCCGAACGCCGCGTATCTCGTGCCGCGCTTCGGGTTCTACCGGTCGATCAGCGAGCAGGTGATGGAGCTGCTGCACTTGCTGTCGCCGCTGGTGGAGCCGCTGAGCCTGGACGAGGCCTTCGTGGACCTGGAGGCCGGGGACGCGGCATGGGACGAGGCGTCGGCCCGGCTGGTGGCGGAGAAGCTGCGCGCCGACATACGGGCTGTCACGGGCCTCACGGGGTCCGTGGGCCTGGCCGCCTGCAAGATGCTCGCGAAGATGGCCTCCGAGGAGGCCAAGCCGAACGGGCTGGTCGTGGTCGAGCCCGGGACCGAGCGGGCCAAGCTCGGGCCGATGTCGGTGCGCATGCTGCCGGGGGTCGGGCCGGCCACGGGGGACCATCTGCGGCGGGCGGGGATCACCACGGTCGACGAGATCGCCGAGGCGGGCGAGGACGAGCTCGTACGGCTGCTGGGCAAGGCCCACGGGCACGCCTTGTACGCCATGGCGCTGGCGCACGACGACCGGCCTGTGGTGGCCGAGCGGGAGGCGAAGTCCGTGTCGGTCGAGGACACCTACGACGTGGACATCCACGACCGGATCAGGGTGGGGTTCGAGGTGCAGCGGCTGGCCGACCGGTGTGTGCGGCGGCTGCGCGGTGCGCGGCTGTCGGGGCGGACCATCGTGCTGAAGGTGCGGCGGTACGACTTCTCCACGCTGACCCGGTCCGAGACGCTGCGCGGGCCCACGGACGACCCGGCGGTGGTGCGGGAGGCCGCGGCCCGGCTGCTGGACTCCGTGGACACCACGGGCGGCGTGCGGCTGCTCGGGGTGGGCGTCACCGGGCTTGCCGACTACACGCAGGAGGACCTGTTCGCGCAGGCGGCGGGGGAGGTGGCGGAGCATCCCGAGGAGGACGGCGACCAGGAGCCCGTCGAGGAGCAGCAGGTGCCCGCCGACCGGCGCTGGCCCGCGGGGCACGACGTGCGGCATGCCGAGTTCGGGCACGGATGGGTGCAGGGCAGCGGGCTCGGGCGGGTCACCGTACGGTTCGAGACGCCCGATTCGGAGCCGGGGCGGGTGCGGACGTTCCGGACCGACGACACCGAGCTGGAACCGGCGGATCCGTTGCCGCTGGTGCCGCGAAGACCCGGGGCGGGCGCAGCCCCCGCGGGGGCTGCGTGAGAGGTGCAAGTGAGGGCCGTGTCAGGCGTCGGCGTCCTCCGTGCCCGCGAGCCGGCCGAAATCCCGGTCGGGGACGTCGGGCGGAGGGGTGAGACCGAGGCCGTAGTGGTGGTAGAGCTGGAGTTCCTGTTCGGGGGAGAGGTGGCGGCCCACGCCGAAGTCGGGGGCGTCCTTGATGAGTGCCCGGTCGAAGGGGACGTGCAGGGTGCCCTCGACCAGTTCGCTGGGCTCCAGGGGCACGAAGGCGTCCCGGGAGAACAGGCCGGTGCGTATGGCCGCCCACTCCGGCGCGCCGGTCGCGTCGTCGAGGTAGACCTCGTCGATGGTGCCGATCTTGGTGCCGTTGCGGTCGAACGCCTTGCGGCCGATCAGGTTGCGCGGATCGATGTCGGTCTGCACGGGCCCTCCACTTGGTCGCAACTCATCCGTAAGCACTACAAAAGAGCACATTGGAGATGGCGGCCACTCGAAGGATCGGGTGTTGCGCTCGCTGGTAGGCTGACAGCGGCTGCTGACCCTGTGCGGGAGAGTCCTCCGGACACCATCGGAGGCGCCGAAGGAGCAAATCCTCCCCGGAATCTCTCAGGCCCACGTACCGCACGGACGAGGTCACTCTGGAAAGCAGGGCGGGTGTCGACGGCCTCCGCTCTCACCGACGGTGAAAGCCGGAAGCCCTTTGGGTGATCCGGTGAAGCTCTCAGGTTGAGATGACAGAGGGGGAGGCCGTCCGGGTACCCGCGCCGTGGTGCCCCTCGAAGGTCGTGTCAGACCAGGAGGCCTCCGCAAATGACCGCCCATCGCATTCCGCTCTCCGAGCTCGAACAGGGGATCCCTTTCGAGCAGCGCCACATCGGGCCCGACCACGAGGCCCGGGCCAAGATGCTCGCGCACGTCGGATACGGCTCGCTGGACGAGCTCACCGCCGCCGCGGTCCCGGATGTGATCAAGAACGCCGACGCGCTCGAGCTGCCGGGTGCGCGCACCGAGGCCGAGGTGCTGGCCGAGCTGCGCTCGCTGGCCGATCGCAACCAGGTGCTCGACTCCATGATCGGGCTCGGGTACTACGGGACCTTCACGCCGCCGGTGATTCTGCGGAACGTCATGGAGAACCCGGCCTGGTACACGGCCTACACGCCGTATCAGCCCGAGATCTCGCAGGGGCGGCTCGAGGCGCTGCTGAACTTCCAGACCATGGTCGCCGACCTCACCGGGCTGCCCACCTCCGGTGCCTCGCTGCTCGACGAGGGGACGGCCGCCGCCGAGGCCATGGCGCTGTCCCGGCGCATGGGCAAGAACAAGAAGGGGCTGTTCCTGGTCGACGCGGACGTGCTGCCGCAGACCATTGCCGTGATCGAGACCCGCGCCGAGCCGGCCGGTGTGGAGGTCGTGGTCGCCGACCTCAGCGACGGGATCCCGGCCGAGGTCGCCGGGCGTGAGATCAACGGCGTGCTCGTCCAGTACCCGGGCGCCTCCGGCGTCGTACGTGACATCAAGGCGGTCGTCGACCAGGCGCACGAGCTGGGCGCCCTGGTCACTGTCGCCGCGGATCTCCTCGCTCTGACCCTGCTGAAGTCGCCCGGTGAGCTCGGGGCCGACATCGCGGTCGGTACGACCCAGCGGTTCGGTGTGCCGATGGGCTTCGGCGGGCCGCACGCGGGCTACATGGCCGTACACGAGAAGTTCGCGCGCAGTCTGCCCGGGCGGCTGGTGGGTGTGTCCCTGGACGCGGACGGGCACAAGGCGTACCGGCTGGCGCTGCAGACGCGTGAGCAGCACATCCGGCGGGAGAAGGCCACCAGCAACATCTGCACCGCGCAGGTGCTGCTCGCCGTCATGGCCGGGATGTACGCCGTGTACCACGGGCCCGAGGGACTGAAGGGCATCGCACGGCGCACCCACCGGTACGCCACCATCCTCGCCGAGGGGCTCAAGGGCGGTGGCGTCGAGATCGTGCACGGTTCCTACTTCGACACGATCACCGCGCGCGTGCCGGGCGGGGCCGCCGAGGTCGTCGCCGCCGCGCGGGAGAACGGGGTCAATCTGCGCCTCGTCGACGCCGACCATGTGTCGATCGCCTGCGACGAGACCACCCTGCGGGCCCAACTGGGCGCCGTATGGACCGCGTTCGGGGTCAAGGGAGACATCGAGGCGCTGGACGCGGCGGCCGAGGAGGCGATTCCCGCCGATCTGCTGCGCACCGACGAGTACCTCTCCCACCCCGTCTTCCAGCAGTACCGCTCCGAGACTGCGATGCTGCGCTACCTGCGCAGGCTCGCCGACCGCGACTACGCGCTCGACCGCGGCATGATCCCGCTGGGCTCCTGCACGATGAAGCTCAACGCGACCACCGAGATGGAGCCGGTCACCTGGCCCGCGTTCGGGCAGCTGCACCCCTTCGCGCCGGCCGAGCAGGCGCAGGGGTATCTGACGCTGATCCGTGAGCTCGAGGAGCGGCTCGCCGAGGTCACCGGGTACGACAAGGTGTCGTTGCAGCCCAACGCCGGGTCGCAGGGGGAGCTGGCCGGGCTGCTCGCCGTGCGCGGGTATCACCGGGCCAACGGGGACGAGCAGCGGACCGTGTGCCTGATTCCGTCCTCCGCGCACGGCACGAATGCCGCCAGCGCCGTGATGGCCGGGATGAAGGTCGTCGTCGTGAGGACCGCCGAGGACGGCGAGATCGACGTCGAGGATCTGCGGGCGAAGATCGAGCAGTACCGTGACGAGCTGTCGGTGCTGATGATCACGTACCCCTCGACGCACGGCGTGTTCGAGGAGCATGTCGCCGACATCTGCGCGCAGGTGCACGAGGCGGGTGGTCAGGTCTACGTCGACGGTGCCAACCTCAACGCCCTTGTCGGGCTTGCCAAGCCGGGCCACTTCGGCGGTGACGTCTCGCACCTGAACCTGCACAAGACCTTCTGCATCCCGCACGGCGGCGGTGGCCCGGGCGTCGGTCCGGTCGGTGTGCGGGCACACCTGGCGCCGTATCTGCCGAACCACCCGATGCAGCCCGCGGCCGGTCCGGAAACGGGTGTCGGGCCCGTCTCGGCCGCGCCCTGGGGGTCCGCGGGGATCCTGCCGATCTCGTGGGCGTACGTCCGGCTCATGGGCGGCGAAGGGCTGAAGCGGGCGACCCAGGTGGCGGTGCTCTCCGCCAACTACATCGCCAAGCGGCTGGAGCCGCACTACCCGGTGCTCTACACCGGCCCCGGCGGGCTGGTCGCGCACGAGTGCATCATCGATCTGCGGCCGCTGACCAAGGCGACGGGTGTGACGGTGGACGATGTGGCCAAGCGGCTCATCGACTACGGCTTCCACGCGCCGACGATGTCGTTCCCGGTGGCCGGCACGCTGATGATCGAGCCGACCGAGTCCGAGGACATCGTGGAGCTGGACCGGTTCTGCGAGGCGATGATCGCCATTCGTGCGGAGATCGAGAAGGTCGGCGCGGGCGAGTGGCCGGCGGACGACAATCCGCTGCGGGAGGCTCCGCACACCGCCGCCGCGCTGGGCGGTGAGTGGGAGCACGCGTACTCGCGCGAGGAAGCCGTGTTCCCGGCCGGGGTGTCGGCCGCCGACAAGTACTGGCCGCCGGTGCGCCGGATCGACCAGGCCTTCGGCGACCGGAACCTGGTGTGCTCGTGCCCGCCGCTGGATGCGTACGAGGACTGACACTGCGAGCCAGGGCCCCGCTTCGGCGGGGCCCTTTCGCGTTACGCCGTCGCCAGGGAGATCTCCGTGGACTTGATCAGGGCCACGACGGGGGTGCCTGCCGTCAGGGCCAGCTCCGTGACGGCGTCCTTGGTGATCGCGGAGGTCAGTTCGCCTCCGTCGACGGCGACCTTGACGGAGGCCATCGCGCCGCCGGTGGCCACGTCGGTGACCGTGCCGGGGAGTCGGTTGCGGATCGAGAGACCCTCGACCGGGGCGGTGGCCAGGGAGATCTCCGTCGACTTCACCAAGGCGCGTACGGCGGTGCCCGAGGCGAGGCCGAGGTCCTCTACGGACTCGAGGGTGATCGCCGCGGTGATGTCCTGGCCGCCGGTGAGGCGGACCTTGACGGTGGCCATCACCTCGCCGGGGGTGACGGCGGTGACGGTGCCGGGGATCTGGTTGCGGATGCTCAGGGTCATGGGCATCAACTTACGGCTCTTTGCGGCTCATGCCGGGTATGCATGCGTCTGCGCCGCCTTGACCGTCGCCCAGACCGGTGCGCCCGGGTGCAGGTCGAGTTCGGCGGCGGCGACCGTGGTGAGGTCGGCGGCGAGGGGGAGTTCGCCGGTGAGGTCGGCGCGGATCTGGTCGCCGTGGGTTTCCAGGCCCGCGACCTCGCAGCGCCAGTGGTTGCGGGCGCTGGAGCCGGTGGGCGGGTCGCGGAAGAGGGTGACGGCGCTGGGCGGGAACGCTACGAAGACCGGGCCGGACAGGTCTTCCGTGGTGGTGATGGCGGGGCCTGTGTCGAGGTGGACGGTGTGGCCTTCCGCCTGGCCCTTGTAGAGGTTCAGGCCCACCAGTTGCGCGATGTAGTCCGTGCGGGGGTGGCGGGCGATGTCGGCGGGGGTGCCTTCCTGTACGACGCTGCCGTGCTCGATGACCACCAGGCGGTCGGCCAGGACCATGGCGTCCAGGGGGTCGTGCGTCACGAGGACGGCGACCGCCTCGAACTCGGCCAGGTGACGGCGGAGTTGGGCGCGTACGTCCAGGCGGGTGCGCGCGTCGAGGGCGGCGAGGGGCTCGTCCAGGAGCAGGAGGCGGGGGTTGGTGGCCAGGGCGCGGGCCAGGGCCACGCGTTGGGCCTGGCCACCGGAGAGGTGGCGGGGCTTGGCGGTGGCGTGGTCGGCGAGGTCCATGCGGTGCAGCCACTCGGCGGCGATGGCTCGGGACTCGGCCTTGGTGGCGCCCTGGCAGCGGGGGCCGAACGCGACGTTGTCGAGGGCCGTGAGGTGAGGGAAGAGGAGGTAGTCCTGGAAGACGACGCCGACGGGGCGGGATTCGGGGGGCGTGCGGTCCAAATCGGTGCCGTCCAGGCGTAGGTGGCCGGTGGTGAGGGGGACGAGGCCGGCGAGGGCGCGTAGGGCGGTGGTCTTGCCTGCGCCGTTGGGGCCCAGGAGGGCGAGTACGTCGCCGGGGGCGGCGGTGAGGGTGATGTCCAGGCGGAAGGGTTCTCGGTCGACTACGAGGTGGGTGTGCAGGCCGTCGGGGGTGTGCGTTTTCGGGTGCGGGTGCGGGTGTGTGGGGGGCACGCGGCCTTCGGCCGGGTTTGTGTTCCCACCCGCACCACCCGTACTGCCTTCGTGGCTGGGTGCGGGTGGCCCCTGTGGGGGCTGAGCGCCGTCGGCGGCTGTGCGGTGGGTGTTCGTCATCGGATCGGCCTCC
Source organism: Streptomyces sp. NPDC047043 (assembly GCF_040644055.1). Taxonomy (NCBI): domain Bacteria; kingdom Bacillati; phylum Actinomycetota; class Actinomycetes; order Kitasatosporales; family Streptomycetaceae; genus Streptomyces; species Streptomyces sp. NPDC047043. The sequence goes on along the minus strand of NZ_JBEYVO010000002.1, from coordinate 435,876 downwards.
GGCGCGGGCTCGTCATGATGGTGTCATCCAGCGGTCCCGCAGGCCCGCCAGTACCACGATTGACACCGCGAGGAGTACCAGGCTGAGGGCGATGGCCGCCTCCGGGTTGTTCTGGAGGGCCAGGTATACGGCCAGGGGCATTGTCTGGGTGCGGCCCGGGAAGTTGCCCGCGAAAGTGATCGTCGCGCCGAATTCGCCCAGGGCCCGGGCCCAGGCCAGTACGGAGCCCGCTGCGATGCCCGGGGCGATCAGGGGCAGGGTGACGCGGCGGAACGCGGTGAAGCGGGAGGCGCCCAGCGTCGTGGCCGCCTCCTCGTAGCGGGGGTCGGCGGCGCGCAGGGTGCCCTCCACGCTGATGACCAGGAACGGCATCGCGACGAAGGTCTCCGCGACGACAACTCCCGTGGTGGTGAAGGGGAGTGTGATGCCGAACCAGGAGTCCAGCAACTGGCCGACCACGCCGTTGCGGCCGAGGGCGAGGAGGAGGGCGACTCCGCCGACGACCGGGGGCAGGACCAGGGGCAGGGTCACCAGGGCGCGCACCAGGCCGCGGCCGGGGAAGTTCGTGCGGGCCAGCAGCCAGGCCAGGGGGACGCCGATGACCAGGCTCGCCGCCGTCGCCACCGTCGCGCAGACCAGGGACAGGCGAAGGGCCTGCCATACCTCGGTGCTGGTCAGCTGATCGGGCAGCGTGCTCCATGGGGCTCGTACGAGAAGGGCGACGAGAGGGAGGAGCAGGAAGGCCAGGCCGAGCAGGGCGGGGAGGAGGAGGGGGAGCGGGACTCCGCGGCGGGCCGTCCGGACACGTCCGCGCCGCGGGCCGCCCTGGAGGGTGTCGGCCGCGGCGTGGGACTTGTCGGTCGGGGTCACGGCTTGAGGAACCCGGCCTCGCTCAGGACCTTCTGGCCCTCGGCGGACTGCACCAGCGCGATGAACGCCTTGGCGGTCTCGGCGTTCTTCGAGCTGTTGAGCAGGGTGATCGGGTAGTCGTTGACGGCGTCGGCGGACTCGGGGAACTCCACGCCCTCCACCTTGTCACCGGCCGCCTTCACATCGGTCTTGTAGACGACCGCCGCGTCGGCCTCCTTCAGCTCGACCTTCGTCAGGGCGCTCTTGACGTCCTGCTCGTAGGAGACCGGGGTGAGCTTCAGCTTGCCGGCGTCCAAGGCCTTCTGGGCGGCGGCGCCGCAGGGCACCGTCTTGTCGCAGAGCACCACCTTCAGGCCGGACTTGGTGAGGTCCTTGAGGGAGGAGACCTTGTCGGGGTTGCCCGGCAGGGTGGCGATCTCCAGCTGGTTACGGACGAAGGTGGCCGGGGTGGTGGCGTTGTCCTTCTTGTCCGTCACGATCTTCATGGTCTTGGGGCTGGCGGCGGCGAAGACGTCGGCCGGGGCGCCACCGGTGATCTGCGCGGCGAGGGTGTCGCTGCCGCCGAAGCTGAAGTTGACCTTGGTGCCCGGGTGTTCCTTCTCGAACTGCTTGCCCAGGGTCGTGAAGCTCTCCTGGAGCGAGGCGGCCGCGAAGACGGTGACGTCGCCGGACAGCTTCGGCGAGGAGGACGCCGAGGAGTCGGACTTCGCCGAGTTCGAACCGGAGTCGGAGTCGGACGAGGAGCACGCGCTCAGGGCCAGCAGCGCGGCGGCTCCTGCACCGGCCACCTGCAGGGTCCGGCGGGTCCGGCGCGCGGAACGGGTCATCACGGGTCCACTCCCTCTGTTTCTTCGTGGAGGAGCCCGTCGGGTTCCCCCTGTGCGCCGATCATACTGGCGCATATGCGAGGTGTAAGTCTCCTGTCGCATCGCATGAGCTGGGCCGTAGGGCCATAGGGCCCGCATGTGCGTTCGTACGGGAGCGGCCGTGCGGGGCTGGTTCGTACGGGAGGGGGTGGTGGGTCAGGTGCGGTCGATGTGGACGTTCGTCGACTTCACTCGGGCCGTGGCCTCCATGCCGACCTCCAGGCCCAGTTCCTCGACGGCCTCGCGGGTCAGGAGCGAGACCAGGCGGTGCGGGCCGGCCTGGATCTCGACCTGGGCCGCCACGTCGCCGAGCTTGATCGCGGTGACGATGCCGGGGAAGGCGTTGCGGACCGAGGTGTAGGGGGCTTCCTCCTCGGTGCTGCCGGCCTTGGCGAGTTCGACCGAGAACGCGGCCAGGTCCCGGCCGTCGATGAGTCGCCGTCCGCCCTCGTCGCGGTGGGTCGCCACGCGGCCGGCGTCCGCCCAGCGGCGCGCGGTGTCGGGGCTCACGCCGAGCAGCCGTGCCGCCTGGCCGATTGTGTAGCTCTGCATGCGGATCACGATAGGGCTGTGAACGGGCACCGGTGGACGTGGGGTTGAGCGTTGGGTATAACGCGATATAGCGTTAGTTCGTGACGCGAGGGGAGTGAGGGCATGTCCGGTGAGCTGGTGCGGGGTGGCGGGGCGTCGAGTGCTGCCGTCCCGCTCGAACTGAGGGCTTCGCACGCCGACCGGGACCGGGTCGTGGACGTGCTGACCGTTGCCGCCGGGGACGGCCGGCTGACCGCCGAGGAGCTCGACGAGCGTGTGGAGGCCGCGTTGTCCGCCCGCACGCTGGGCGAGCTCGCCGTCCTGACGGCGGATCTGCCGACGATGGCCGGGGGCACCGCGGCCGAGGCCAAGGACGACGTACGCATCGAGCAGCGCGGTGGCTCCGCCTGGCGCGGGGACGGCTGGGTGGTGCCGCGTCGGATGGAGATCGAGTCGGAGTGGGGCGATGTCACGCTCGACTTCACGACGGCGGTGCTCACGCACGACACGCTGGTCGTCGACCTGGACATGCGCGGCGGCACCCTGAAGCTGGTGACCCGGCCGGGTGTCGTGGTGGACACCGACTCCCTGGTGGTCGAGTACGCGAAGGTCAAGTCGCGTGCGGCCGGTGGACCTGGTGTCCCTGTCGAACTGCGCGTGGAGATACGGGGGCGCATGAGCTTCGGCCGGGTGGTGGTGCGTCCGCAGCGGCGTGCGTTCGCCCGGTGACCCCGATTCTCGGGAGGTGTGGGGTCAGGTGATCCCCGACTCCCTCAGCACCGCCCGCGCCGTCTCGTCGTCGATCCGGTGACCGAGTCGGCTCAGCACGTCCGTGCCCTGGCGCAGGGTGCCGCGTTCGACGGAGCGGCGCACTCCGGTGTCCAGTTCGTGCCACAGCAGCGGGTCGGCGGCCAGGACGCGCGGGTCGAGTTCCAGCCGGTTGCCCTCGCTGTCCCGCAGGACCAGATGCGAGGAGGCGCCGCTGAACTGCCGTACGCACACGAGCGCTTCCGTACGCACCACGCGTCGGCGCAGCGGGCCGCTCACCGCGAGCCAGCCGTGTCCCGCCGTGACGCGGGGCGGCAGCAGGACCGTGAAGACGGCTGCGGACAGCGTGAGCCACAGCAGGGCGCGGGCCGGGGTCAGGGTCTCCGCGTCCCAGTCGACCAGCATCGTCATGGCGCAGAAGACGAGCGCACAGCATGCGGCGAGCCGTACGCCGCCGCTCCAGTGGCGGTCGCCGACACGGTCCGTCGGTCTGCTTCCTCGCATGAGGCGACGGTAAGCCGCAGGGGGGCGGGGAGGGGCCGTCGCTGACGGGACTCTGACACCGTACCGGCGAGTCTTGACGCGTTTCTGACGCGGCGGTCGGCTCAGCCGGTGTGGACGCGGGGCCGGCGTGCGCGGTCCGGTTCCGCCTCGCGCAGGACCTCTCGGGTGACCGGGGCGACCTCGCCCTGGCCGAAGAGGAAGAAGCGGAGGAAGTTGGCGAAGGGGTTGCCCTCGGTCCACTCGAAGTAGATGTGCGGGGTGCAGTTGGTGGAGTCGCGGACGTGCAGGAGCAGGGCGGCCAGCGCGTTCGGGATGGAGGAGGACTCCAGGGTCAGCACCCGGTAGCGGTTGTGGAGGACCTCGCCGCGGACCGTCAGGCCGGCCTCGAACTCGGAGGGGTCTACGACCGTGACCTCGACGAAGACGAAGTCCTCGCCGGGGATGTCGTTGTCGTTCTGGATCTGCTCGATCTTGTCGCGGTACTCGGCCTTGTCGCGCCGGTCGGGCTCGTTGGCGATGAACCGTATCTTGCGGCTCGACATGTCACGGACGAAACGTTCCGCCATGTCGTCGAGGGTCACGCTGGTCACGCGGAGCTCGAAGGCGCGGGCGAGGCGGGACAGCAGGGAGACCAGGATGATGCCGGCGATGAAGCAGGCGCCGATCTTGACGCCGTCGGGGCGCTCGATGACGTTGGCGACGGTGACGTAGAGCAGGACCGCCGAGACGGTGGCGAAGGCGATGGTCCAGTTCCGCTGCTGGGCGCGGTGGGCCGCGATGGTCACCGCGATGGCCGCGGAGGACATCAGGACCAGGACGCCGGTGGCGTAGGCGCCGCCCTGGGCGTCGACGTCGGCGTCGAAGATCCAGGTGACCAGGAAGCCGATCAGGGTGAAGACGATCACCATGGGGCGCACGGCGCGGGCCCAGTGCGGGGCCATGCCGTAGCGGGGCAGGTAGCGCGGCATCAGGTTGAGCAGGCCGGCCATGGCGGAGGCGCCGGCGAACCACAGGATGGCGATGGTCGAGACGTCGTAGACCGTGCCGAAGGCGTTGCCCAGGTAATCGTGGGCCAGGTAGGCGAGGGCGCGTCCGTTGGCCTGGCCGCCGGACTCGAACTCCTTCTCCGGGATCAGCACGGTGGTGATGAAGCTGGTCGCGATCAGGAACACGCTCATGATCAGGGCAGCGGCCGTGAGCAGCTTCTTGGTGTCCCGGATGCGGCCCTTGGGGTTCTCCTCGGTGTCGCCCGCATCGCCCTGGACGTGCGGCATGACCGCGACGCCGGTCTCGAAGCCGGAGAGGCCGAGGGCGAGCTTGGGGAAGACCAGCAGGGAGACGCCGATCATGGCGAACACGTTGCCGTGCTCGGCGGTCAGGGCGCTGGTCCAGTCGGTGACCACATGGCCCGCGGTGATCACGTGCCAGAAGCCGACGGCCACGACGACCGTGTTGAGCCCGAGGTAGACCACCACCAGGGCGACAGCGACGCCGATCGCCTCGAGGAAGCCCTTGAGGAACACCGCGCCGAGCAGGGCGACGAGGATCAGCGTGATCAGCATTTCCTTGCCGTGCAGGACGCTGGTCAGATGAGGGTTCTCGACCAGGTGGGTCGAGGCGTCGGCGGCCGACAGGGTGATGGTGATCAGGAAGTCGGTGGCGGCGAAGCCGAGCAGGGTCAGGACGAACAGCTTGCCCTTCCAGAACGACAGCAGCCGCTCCAGCATCGCGATGGAGCCCTCGCCGTGCGGGCTCTCCTCGGCGACCCGCCGGTAGACGGGCAGGGCGCCGGCGAGGGTGACGACAACGAGCACGATGGTCGCGATGGGCGACAGCAGGCCGGCCGCGAGGGCCGCGATGCCCGGCTGGTAGCCGAGGGTCGAGAAGTAGTCGACACCGGTCAGGCACATCACCCGGTACCAGCGCTGTCCCTTGTGTGGGGGTTCCGGTTCGGCGTGCGGTGCCTGCTGGACGCCCTTGCCCATGTCGGACAGACCCTCAAGCATCCAGGCGCGCAGGCGACTGGGAGGGCGTTCGGTCGTGGCCATCGGCGTGCTCCTGATGTGCGGCTCAGCGTGTGGGTTCCGGCCATCACGCGGACGGCGGCACCAGCGTAAGCGGAGAGTGACGTGCGGGCCCACGGATGAGGGGGTCGATGGCGTCAAGCTTCCGTTAAGACTGGCTGCTGGGGCGGAGGGGCGCTTCGAAAAGGGAGCTTGGGGCTAATTGATGCTGTTTTGCTCCAAATGGGGAAGGGAAGTTCGAGACCAATGCCGGACACCCAGCGTCATGTCGTACGGCGCTTCGGGCGGGGCCGGACCGCATGAGTGGTGCGGACGGTGTGACTGCCGTATCGGCTCCGTCAAGGACCCGTCAAACGCACCTGAGAACGCGTCAGGGGCGCGTCAACGCCTCGTCCGCCTGGCCGGAACCGGTCGCAGACTGAGCGGCACGGGGGACGGGCGACCGTCCGTGGCGTGACGTGGGAGGGACCGTGGCGATCACGGCCGGAACATCGCGGAGACCTCAGTCGGAGGCTGCCGCGCAGCCACGACCGCAGACGGTCGTCCCGGCCGGGGGCAGCCCCGGTCCGCGGCCGCGAGGGGGGTCGCGGATCGGACGTCCGGTACCCGGCCTCCGGATGCGGGCCGAGGCCGCGGGGGTCGCTCTGGGCCGTCGCTACTGGGGCACCGTGCCCGCGCGGCTGCGCCTTCTGCGCGCGGCCACGGTCCTGCTCGCCACCGCCCTCGCGGCGCTGCTGCTGGTCACCGGTCTCACCGCCCTCGGCACCTGGGACACTGTCGCCGGGCGGGACGCACCCCGCACCACCAGCGCCGCCGACCTCGAACTCACCCTCAACGACATGGACGCGCAGGCCGCCAACATTCTGCTGGCGAACGGAAACGCGGGCGAAGGGCGCCTGCGGACGCCGTACGAGAAGGCCGTCGGCTTCTACGGTGACGCGCGGCGCGACATCGGGCACGACCTGCGCACTCTCGCCGTCGCCGCGCAGGGCGACCGCGGCGACGAGAGGACCGTGGAGTCCCTCACCGACGACTTCGCCGAGTACCAGGAACTCATCGGCCGCGCCCTGGAGAACGACGGCCGCAGCGGGGGCAGGGCGGCCGCGCTCGCCGACTACCGCCGGGCCACGGACCTTCTGCAGGGTCAACTCCTCCCGGATTCAAGGACGTTGGTGGACTCCAACAATCAGGCCTTCAACGCCGAGTACACCGCGGCCCGTTCCACGCTCTTCGGCCGGCTCTTCGCCGTCCTCGCCCTGGGTGCGCTGCTGCTCGTCCTGCTCGGTGCGCTCCAGTGGTATCTGGCCCGCGCGTTCCGGCGCATCCTCAACCCAGGCGTGCTCGCCGCCACCGTCTGCACGCTCGTCGCCGTCCTGCTCGGCACACAGTTGCTGGCCGCCTCCGCGAGCGAGCTGCGCGGCGCCCGCCGCGACGCCTTCGACTCCGTCGTCGCGCTCTCCCGCGCCCGGGCCATCGCCTACGACGCCAACGCCGACGAGAGCCGCTACCTTCTCGACCCCGGTCGGCGCGAGCAGTACGCGCGCTCCTTCCTCGCCAAGTCGCAGGAGCTGTACGGCATTCAGGGGGCCGGCCTCTCCTCGTACGACTCCCGGCTCGCCGCCACCTGGCAGGTGTACGAGAGCGACCACCACGACCTGCGCTTCACCGGCGAGTTCCGGCGCGAACTGGACAACGTCACCTTCCCGGGCGAGCGGGCGGCGGCCGAGCGGACGGTCGAGGCCTACGCCGTCTACCAAGGCGACGACCGGAGGATCCGCGCACTGCTTGCGGTGGGCGAGGGGCGTCGGGCGGTGGAGTTCTGCATGGGCTGGCAGGCAGGCACCTCCAACGCGCACTTCGGGGCGTGGATGACCGCGCTGGACAAGGTGACCGACATCAACCGGCAGCACTTCGACGAGTCCGTGCGGGCCGGGCGTTCCGACCTGCACACCGAACTCCCGCTGGTCTGCGTGCTGTTGCTGCTGGCCGTCGTGCTCACGGGACTGGGGCTGCGACCGCGGCTGGCCGAGTTCCGCTGAGCCCGGCAGGGTTCACACGTCCGCGAGCCGTGCCTCCTCCAGGTCCAGGGAGCGCTGGAGGCGGCGGCGGGTCGTGTCGCTGATGGCGTGGTCGTCGTAGAGGCGCTGCAGTTCGGCCGCCTCCACCGCTATCAGGTCGCGGCGCAGCTGGCGGTAGACCAGGTCGGCGGACTCGGTCGGCGCTCCGGTGCCGTTGCTGTCGGCGAGGCGGTCGCGGGCGTCGTCGAGGCGGGCGTTCAGGCCGCGGCGGAGGCGGTCCAGGACCACGTCCGGGACGGCCTCCAGCTCCGACAGCTCCTCGAGCCGCTTGATGCCCGCGCCCGCCAGGCTGCACCGCGCGGCGGCCTCCTCGCGCTCGGTGTGGTCGGGCTCCAGGGCGATGCCGGAGCGGCGGACGACGGGCGCCAGGGTGAAGCCCTGTACGACGAGGGTGACGACCACGACCGAGGTGGTCAGGACGAGGATCAGGGGGCGGTCGGTGAGGGCGGAGCCGTCCTTCGCGGTCTCCGGAATGGACAGGGCCGCGGCCAGCGGGACGACGCCCCGGGTGCCCGCCCAGGTCAGCACCACAGGCACCCGCCAGTTCATCCGCTGGATGCCGCCCTTGCGCTGCACCACCGCGGACAGCGGTGCCAGCCACAGCAGCCGTACGGCGATCAGGGTGCCCGCCACCGCCAGCGCGTACAGCGGCCAGGCCTGGTCGCCGTCGGACAGCGCCTGCACCTGGGCGGGCAGCGCCAGGCCTATCAGGCTGAACACCACGCTCTCCAGCAGGAAGACCACCGTTCCGTACACGGCGTGCAGTTGGAGCCGTATGCGCGCGTTGGTGAGCTTCTCGCCGCGCCCGCCCAGGACGACTCCGGCGACCACGACCGAGGTGACGCCGGAGGTGTGGGCCGCCTCGGCCAGGACGTAGGCCGCGTACGGCGTGACCAGGGCGATCACCGTCTCCAGGACGGGATCCTCGGTGCGCCGCCGGATCAGGGTGACGACGTGGGCGACGGCGGCCCCGATGAGGGTGCCGCCGCCCGCGAGCACGAGGAACTCGCCGCCGGCAGCTCCCCAGTTCGCCGCCGCGGACGCCACGGCCACGCTCACCGCGACCCGGAACAGCACCAGCGAGGTCGCGTCGTTGAACAGGCTCTCCGCCTGGACCAGGACCTGCACCTTGGGCGGCAGCGCGAGCCGTCTGCCCAGCGCGGTGACCGCCACCGGGTCGGTGCTGGCCAGCACCGCGCCCAGCACCAGGGCCATCTGCCACGACAGCGGCGTCACCAGCGAGGCCACCGCGCCCACGGCGGCCGCGGACGCCACTACGAGGCCCACCGCGAGGATCCCGACCGGCTTCCACACGGCGCGCAGCTCGCGCCAGGACAGCTCCTCGGCGCTGGCGTACAGCAGCGGCGGGAGCACCACCAGGCCGATGATCTCGGGGCTGATCTCGATCTCCGGGGTGCCGGGCAGCAGGGCCACGGCGAGTCCGGCGACGACGAGGAGGGAAGGGGCGGGAATGCGCCACCGGCGCGCGAACGTCGCCACCACCGTGGCCAGCACCACGAGTGCGAGAACCGTTCCGACGCTGCGCATGCCGTCCCCCTGGACTTCGAGAGGAGCCACCGTGGCTCCCAGCCGACCAGACTTCCCGGCACACCGCTTTCAAGCCTATCCCGGCCGCGGCCCGTCAAGACAGAGCCAACGTCCCCGCCGGCGGCGCCAGGGACGCGTCAAGATGGCCGACCCGAGGCGGGGCGGAGCGCTTCGCTCGGGGGTGATGAATGACGTACGGCGCGGACGGCTGAAGGTCTACCTCGGGGCGGCCCCGGGGGTGGGCAAGACGTATCGCATGCTCGACGAGGGGCGCCGCCGGGCCGGCCGCGGCGCCGATGTGGTCGTGGCGTACGCCGAGTGCCACGGGCGGCTGCTGACGGAGGCGATGCTCGACGGCCTGGAGAGGGTGGAGCGGGCCCGCTGCGTCTACCGGGGCGGGCGGTTCGAGGAGATGGACCTCGCCGCGGTGCTCGCGCGCCGCCCGGAGGTCGCGATCGTCGACGAGTTCGCCCACACCAACGTGCCGGGTGAGGGCCGCAACCCCAAGCGCTGGCAGGACATCGAGGAACTGCTGGCCGCCGGCATCGACGTGATCACCGCGGTCGACGTCCAGCACCTGGAGTCCCTCAAGGACGTCGTCGAGAAGATCACCGGGGTGCCGCAGCACGAGACGGTGCCCGACGAGGTCGTCCGCCGGGCTCACCAGGTCGAGCTCGTCGACATCCCGCCCGAGGGACTGCGCCGCCGTATGGCCCACGGCAACATCTACGCCCCCGAGAAGGTCGACGCCGCCTGGGCGAGATCGAGTTACGGGCGTACGGCAACGGGCACCACCTCGGCGGCTTCGTGCTCGCGCCCGGTCCGGGACCCGTGCCCGAACTGTCGGCACGGGGGATCGCGGTGACGCCGGCCGACCGGACGGGGGCCGCCCCGGACACCGTCAGGCCGGTTCGCTGAGAAGTGACGGGCGTGCTGCCCGGCTTGGCATGATCTTGGCGCACTCTTGGCCTCTGTCAGGTACACGGCCGGAACTGCGTTCGCGGCCCGCGCCGTTCTGCCTGATGTGACGTCAACCCTCCCCATCCGCACGGAGACCGGACAGCGAGCACAGCACATGGTCATATGTGGCGACGACGGACTCGCGCACCGGCTCGCCGTCGAACTCGACGGTGTGTGCGGCGAGATCGTCACCGTTGTGCTGCCGTCCGCGAGCGACGAGCACGGCGCCCGGATCGCCGAGCTGCACCGCGACCCGGACTCACCGGTCGAACTGCACGTCTCCGCGCGCCCGGACGAGCGGACCCTGAAGGCGGCGGGCATCCAGCGGGCCGCCGCGCTCGCCCTCACCTACCGGGACGACCAGGTCAACATGACCGCGGCCCTGCTGGCCCGCACCATCAACCCCTCGGTGCGGCTGGTCGTCCGCATGTTCAACCGCGAGCGCGGCCGACATCTGGAACGCCTGCTGGACCGGGCTGCGGGACTGTGCGACGGCCCCGCCCGGGACACCTCCACCACGGTGCTCTCGGACGCCGACACCGCCGTACCGGAACTGGTGGCGGCCGCCGCCGTGGGCCACGGACACACCCTCCAGGTCGAGGGCAAGGTGTTCCGCGGTGTCGTACGGGCCGCGGGGGCGCCGTCGCAGGCCACCGACCTGGCCACCCTGGCCGTCCTGTCCGGCGCCCACCAGGACGACCCGGCGAGCCAGGACAGCGCGGAGACGCCGGGGGACGACGGCATCCAGCTGCTGCCCGACACCCGGACCGCGTACCACCGGCAGTTCACGCACGGCCGGCTGATGCTGGAGGAGGTCACCCACCAGCCCGCCGAGCCGGACAACCGCGCCCGGCGCCTGCGTCCCCGAGGCTGGCTGCGCGCACGGCTCGCCCATCTGCCGTGGAAGGTCTTCCTGTCGCATCAACTCGCGGCCGTGTACGGGGCGTTGGCGGCCGTGGTGGTCGGACTCTCGACCGCCACCGCGCTGTTCGCCGACGAGCACCCCTGGTGGAAGAACGTCTACCTGCCGCTGCTGGACATCTTCACCATGGGCGACCCGGCCACCGACGAACCGGTGCCCCGCCGCGTGCTCCAACTGCTCGCGGGCTTCGTGGGGTTGGCGGTCCTCCCGATGGTCGTCGCCGCGACCATGAACGCCACGGACGCCTTCCGCACCGCCTCCGCGAGCCATCCGCCCGACGACGACGTGAACGGCCACATCGTCCTGGTCGGCCTCGGCATGGTCGGTACCCGGGTGCTGGCCCGGCTGCACGCCACAGGTCACCAAATAGTGGCCATCGAGCGCGACATACACGCCCGCGGCGCCACCCTCGCCCGCCAACTCGGCGTACCGCTGATCCTGGAGGACGCCACGGCGCCGGGAGTGCTCGAACTCGCCCGCGTCCGCCAGAGCCGGTCACTGCTCGTCCTCACCCGCGACGACGGCCAGAACCTGGACATCGTCATGGCCGTCCGGGAGACGAACCCGCAGGTGCGGGTCGTGACGCGGCTGTACGACGACAACTTCGCGGCGACCGTCCAGCGCACCCTGCGCGCCTCCTACCCGGACGCCCTCACCCGCAGCAGAAGCGTGTCCGCACTGGCCGCGCCCTCGTTCGCCGCCGCGATGATGGGCCGCCATGTGCTCGGCGTGATGCCGGTGGAGCGGGGCTCCTTGCTGTTCACCTGCGTGGACGTGGCCGGACATGCCGAGCTGGAGGGGCGCTCCGTGCACGAGGCGTTTCGGGAGAACGAGTGGCGGGTGCTGGCCGTCGGGGCCGCCGCCGGACCGCTGCCCGACTCGTCGGGCGGGGACTCCCTCACCGCGCCGCGCCCCGACCGGACGGACTTCGACTGGCGTCCGGCGCAGCCCCGGGTGCTGCGGGCGGGCGACCGGGTGGTCCTGGCGACGACGCGGCGCGGCCTGGACATCCTGATGACGGGCGTACCGCCGCGGCGTTGATCCGAGGGCGTCACTTCAGATCGGAGACCTCGAACACCGTCCGCGCCGTCTCGCGCTCCACCTGCTGCGAGATCCGCTCGAGCGCGGTGGCCCCGCACAGCAGGGTGCCGAGGGCCAGGGACCTGCGGGCGTCCTCGTGGAGCCGGTGCCAGAGGTCGGGATTGTGGACGAGGACCTGGGGGTCGAGTTCGACGCGCTCGCCGAAGGCGTCCCGGAGCACCAGCCGTTGGGTGATCCCGTCGAGGCGGCGCAGCGACACCAGCAGGTCGGTGCGGACCCTTCGGGTGCGCAGCAGCCGGCGCGAGGTCAGCCACCCCTCGCCGGCACGCACCCGGTCGGGGCAGAGCAGAAGGAAGAGCAGCACCGCGAGCGCGGACCACAGCGCACCGCGCCCGGGGGACAGGTTCCCCGCGCACCGGTCGATCAGGAGCAGCAGTCCGAGGAGTACCGCGGCACAGCGGATCGCGGCGACCAGATCTCCCCTCCAACGGCGGTCATGGACCGCGGGACCGGACTCCGGCGCGGAGATGCCGGACAGGTGCTTTCGCGCATCGTCGCGGTGTGCCATACGGCGACGCTAGAGATCGCGCGACGTGAGGGAACGGCCCTTGACGGGACCCATACGACCCGCCCTCCCTTCTTGACGCCGGCGCAGCGGCGACCGCCCGTTGTATGGGGCGCATACCCGTCAAGGACGCGTCAGAGACCGGGGGTTCGTCCAGTTCGCGACGATGATCCTGCTGGCGCTGTCCGCGAACACCTCCTTCGGCGGGCTGCCGGTGCTGCTGAAGCTGCCGGCCCGCGACAACTGCGCGCCGCACGTGTTCACGCTGAAGGCGGACCGCCAGGTGCACCGGCACGGGGTGCTGGCGCTGGCGGCGGTGTCGGCCGCGCTGCAGGTGTTCTCCGGGGGCGACACCAACACGCTGGTGCCGCTGTTCGCGATCGGGGTCTTCGTCGGCTTCACCATCGCCCAGGTCGGCATGGTCCGGCACTGGCGGGTCGAGCGCGGGCCCGGCTGGCGAGGCAAGGCGCTGCTCAACGGGTTCGGGGCCGTCCTCACCGGCGTCGCGACGGTGGTCGTCACGGCGTCCAAGTTCGAGGAGGGCGCCTGGCCGATCGTGATCACCCTGCCGTTGCTGGTGGCGGCCTTCGAGACCGTGCACCGCGCCTACCGGCGGATCGGCGAGCGGCTCGGCCTCGGCCGCATCCCCGAGCATCCGCACCGCGACCGCTCGGTCGTGATCGTGCCGGTGTCGTCGATCTCCCGTCTCACCTCGGAGGCGCTGACGGCCGCCGCCTCCCTCGGCGACGAGGTCCGCGCGGTCACCGTCTGCTACCCCGATCCCGAGGACCGGGCCCAGGTGCACTCCCTGGAGCGCGCGTGGACGGAGTGGGAGCCCGGCGTCCCCCTGGTCCGGCTGGCTTGCGAGCGCCGCACCCTGGGCCGCCCGATCGCCGCCTACGTCCGCGAGGTGTCGGCCGCCGAGCCGGCGACCCGGGTCACCGTGCTCATCCCCGAGACCGAGCCCGAGCGGCTGTGGCAGCGGCTGCTGCAGAACCAGCGGGGCGCGGTGGTCGCGCATGCCGTGCGCAGGGAGACCGACGCGGTGATCTGCCGGCTGCGGTTCCGGCTGTTCTGAGCCCCAGGTCACAGCCCGGCGCAGCCGCCGTAAGAGACCCGTCAAAGGCGCGCAGAGCGCCGTATGGGACCCGTCAACGGCGGCCGAACAGGGCCCGAAGGCTGTTTTTCTCGAAGCGTTCCTGTCCGACCGAACCTCACTCCAGGAGTTCACGATGGCCGATCTGGCCTTCGTCGTCACCACGATTGCGTGCTTCGCGCTGGTGGCCCTCGTCGCCAAGGGGGTGACGAAGCTGTGACCGCCGAGGCTGCATCCAATTTTGAAATGGGCGTCGGCCTGGTCGTGGCCGTCGCCCTGCTGGGCTATCTCGTCCTCGCCCTGATCTTCCCGGAGAGGTTCTGAGCCACGACATGGGTCCCGTACTCGCCGGCGTCCTCCAGCTGCTCGCCCTCATAGGCGCGCTGGCCCTCGCCCACGTCCCCCTCGGCAACTACATGGCCAAGGTCTACTCCTCCGACAAGCACTGGCGCGTGGAGAAGTGGATCTACAAGGGTATCGGTGCCAACCCGGACACCGAGATGCGCTGGACCGCGTATCTGCGCGGTGTCCTCGCCTTCTCCGCGGTCGGCGTCGTCTTCCTCTACCTGCTGCAGCGCCTCCAGGGCGTCCTGCCGCTGTCGCTCGGCTTCAAGGCCATCGACGCGGACCAGGCGTTCAACACGGCCGTGTCCTTCGTGACCAACACCAACTGGCAGTCGTACTACGGCGAGCAGGCCATGGGCCACGTCGTGCAGACCGCCGGCCTGGCCGTGCAGAACTTCGTCTCGGCGGCCGTCGGCATCGCCGTCGCCGTGGCGTTCGTACGGGGCTTCGCGCGCTCGCGCACCGGTGAACTCGGCAACTTCTGGTCCGACATGGTGCGCGGCGTCACCCGCATCCTGCTGCCCGGCGCCTTCGTCGCCGCGATCGTGCTGGTGGCGTGCGGTGCCATCCAGAACTTCTCCGGGATCCACGAGGTCGGTCAGTTCCTCAATGGGCACAGCATGGGCGGCCACCAGCAGTGGAACGGCGGCGCGGTCGCCTCGCAGGAGGCCATCAAGGAACTGGGCACCAACGGCGGCGGCTACTTCAACGCCAACTCGGCCCACCCCTTCGAGAACCCGACGCCCTTCACCAACCTCTTCGAGATCTTCCTGCTGCTGGTGGTCCCGTTCGCCCTGACCCGCACGTTCGGTGTCATGGTCGGCTCGGTGCGGCAGGGATACGCGATCCTCGCGACCATGGCCACCATCTGGATCGGCTTCACGGCCCTGATGATGTGGACCGAATTCGCCCACCACGGCCCGGCGTTGCAGATCGCCGGCGGAGCGATGGAGGGCAAGGAGACCCGGTTCGGCGTCGGCGCGTCCTCGATCTTCGCGACGGCGACCACGCTCACCTCGACCGGTGCCGTGGACTCCTTCCACTCCTCCTTCACCGGCCTCGGCGGCGGCATCACCATGCTCGGCATGATGCTGGGCGAGATCGCGCCCGGCGGTACCGGCTCCGGCCTGTACGGCATGCTGATCATGGCCGTGATCGCGGTGTTCATCGCCGGTCTGATGGTCGGCCGTACGCCCGAGTACCTGGGCAAGAAGATCGGCACCCGTGAGATCAAGCTGGCGGCCTGCTACATCCTCATCACGCCGGCCCTGGTGCTGATCTTCACCGCCTTCGCCATGGCCCTGCCCACCCCGGCGCACTCGATGACCAACAGCGGGGCGCACGGATTCTCCGAGATCCTCTACGCGTACACCTCCGCTGCCAACAACAACGGCTCGGCCTTCGCGGGTCTGAACGCGGACACCCAGTGGTTCAACAGCACCCTGGGCCTGGCCATGCTGTTCGGCCGCTTCCTGCCGATGGTGTTCGTGCTGGCGCTGGCCGGTTCGCTCGCCGAACAGCAGCCGGTGCCGGCCACCGCGGGCACCCTGCGCACCGAAAAGCCGCTGTTCACCGGCCTGTTGGTGGGCGCGATCCTGATCATCACCGGTCTGACCTACTTCCCGGCCCTCGCGCTGGGCCCGCTGGCCGAGGGGCTGGCGTCATGACAACCGACGTAAAGAAGCAGGACTCCATGTCCACTCCCACCCTCGCGCCCCACCAGGACGCACCCACCGGGCACAAGTCCCCCGAAGGCCGGGTCGGCGCCGGTCTCTTCGACCCCAAGCAGCTCCTGAAGTCGCTGCCGGACGCCTGCCGCAAGCTCGACCCGCGGGTGATGGTCAAGTCCCCCGTGATGTTCGTGGTGTGGATCGGCTCCGTCCTGACCACCGTCTTCTCCTTCAAGGACCCGGGCGACTGGTTCGGCTGGGCGATCAGCGCCTGGCTGTGGCTGACCGTGGTTTTCGCCAACTTGGCGGAGGCCGTCGCCGAGGGCCGCGGCAAGGCGCAGGCCGACACCCTGCGCAAGGCCAAGACCGACACCGTGGCGCGGCGGCTGGTGGGCGACTCCGAGGAGCAGGTGCCCGGCACCGAGCTGAGGATCGGTGACCTGGTGGTGTGCGAGGCGGGTGACATCATCCCCGGCGACGGTGACGTCGTCGAGGGTGTCGCATCCGTCGACGAGTCGGCCATCACCGGTGAGTCGGCGCCCGTCATCCGCGAGTCCGGCGGCGACCGCTCGGCTGTCACCGGCGGTACGAAGGTGCTGTCAGACCGCATCGTCATCAAGATCACGACGAAGCCCGGGGAGACCTTCATCGACCGGATGATCAACCTGGTCGAGGGCGCGGCCCGGCAGAAGACGCCCAACGAGATCGCTCTCAACATCCTGTTGGCGTCACTGACGATCGTGTTCCTGCTGGCGTGTGCCACGCTGCCGCCCTTCGCCGACTACGCGGGCACGCATCTGACGATGGTCGTGCTGGTGGCGCTGCTGGTCTGCCTCATCCCGACGACGATCGGCGCCCTGCTGTCGGCCATTGGTATCGCGGGCATGGACCGGCTGGTGCAGCGCAACGTACTCGCCATGTCCGGCAGGGCGGTCGAGGCCGCCGGTGACGTGTCGACGCTGCTGCTCGACAAGACCGGCACCATCACGCTCGGCAACCGCCAGGCCGCCGAGTTCGTGCCGGTGAGCGGTACGACGGAGGTCGAGGTGGCCGACGCGGCCCAGCTGTCGTCGCTGGCCGACGAGACGCCCGAGGGCCGCTCCATCGTCGTACTGGCCAAGGAGAAGTACGGCCTGCGGGAGCGCCACCAGGGCGAGCTGGTCGGTGCCGAGTGGATCGCCTTCACCGCGCAGACCCGGATGTCCGGCGTCGACGTCGACGGCAGGAAGATCCGCAAGGGGGCCGCCGGTTCGGTCATCGCCTGGGTCACGGAACGCGGTGGCGAAGTCGCCCGGGACGCCCAGGAGTTGACGGACCGGATCTCCGAGGCGGGCGGCACGCCTCTGCTGGTGGCGGTCGAAGATGCCGACGGTGCACGGGTGTTGGGCGTCATCCACCTCAAGGACGTCGTCAAGGACGGCATGCGCGAACGGTTCGACGAGCTGCGCCGCATGGGCATCAAGACCGTCATGATCACGGGCGACAACCCGCTGACGGCCAAGGCGATCGCCGAGGAGGCGGGCGTCGACGACTTCCTCGCGGAGGCGACTCCCGAGGACAAGATGGCGCTCATCAGGCGGGAGCAGGCCGGCGGCAAGCTCGTCGCGATGACCGGTGACGGTACGAACGACGCGCCCGCGCTCGCCCAGGCGGACGTCGGCGTGGCGATGAACACCGGTACGTCGGCCGCCAAGGAGGCCGGCAACATGGTCGACCTCGACTCCAACCCGACCAAGCTCATCGAGATCGTCGAGATCGGCAAGCAACTCCTCATCACCCGCGGGGCGTTGACGACGTTCTCCATCGCCAACGACGTCGCGAAGTACTTCGCGATCATCCCGGCGCTGTTCGCGGCCGTGTACCCGGGCCTCGACAAGCTCAACATCATGGGCCTGTCCTCGCCGGACTCCGCGATCCTCTCGGCGGTCATCTTCAACGCGCTGATCATCATCGCGCTGGTGCCGCTCTCCCTGAGGGGCGTGCAGTACCGGCCGGTGAGCGCGGACAGGATGCTGCGGCGCAACCTCACCGTCTACGGCATCGGCGGGCTGATCGCGCCCTTCATCGGCATCAAGCTCATCGACCTGCTCATCTCTCTGATCCCCGGAATCGGTTGATCGCCATGAACAACTCCGTTACGAACACTGCCCGGTTGCTCGGGGCGGGCCTGCGGGCGCTGTTGGTGTTGACTCTGCTCACAGGCGTGATCTACCCGCTGGCCGTCACAGGTGTGGCCCAGGCGCTGTTCAACAACAAGGCGAACGGCTCCGAGATCAAGGCGGACGGCAGGGTGGTCGGTTCCTCGCTGATCGGTCAACAGGGGTACAGCCTCAAGTACTTCCAGTCGCGTCCGGCCAACGGTCTCGGTGAGAACTCGGTCAACACCCAGTACAAGTTGATCCTTTCCGGCGCCACCAACCGTTCCGCCGACAACGCCGAGCTCATCAAGTGGGTGAAGGAGGCGAAGGCCAAGGTCGTCAAGGACAACTCGACGACCGACTACAAGGTCAGGCCCTCCCAGGTTCCCGCCGACGCGGTCACCTCTTCCGGCTCGGGCCTCGACCCGGACATCTCCCCGGCCTACGCCGAACTCCAGGTCCACCGGGTCGCCGAGAGGAACGGACTGTCCGTCGCGCAGGTCGAGAAGCTGGTCGAGGACCACACCGAGGGCCGCACACTCGGCTTCATCGGCGAGCCTCGCGTGAACGTCCTCGAGCTCAACATCGCGCTCAAGGACCTTGTGGCCAAGAGCTGATGGCGTTACGAGACCCGAGCGGGAGCCGGCGGCCGGAACCATCCGGATCCGCCGGCTCCCGCAGCCGTCGAGAAAGGCGTACACCCATGACCCGGGTGCTGGTGGTGGAGGACGACCCGCAGCTGGTACGGGCCCTCGTGATCAACATGCAGGCGCGCCGGTACGGGGTGGACGCGGCCCCCGACGGGACCACGGCCCTGCGGCTGGCGGCCGCGCGCCAACCGGACGTGGTGATACTGGATCTCGGACTGCCCGACATGGACGGGGTCGACGTCATCAGGGCCCTGCGCGGCTGGACCCGGGTGCCGGTTCTGGTGCTGTCCGCTCGTCAGGCCTCCGCCGAGAAGGTCGCCGCACTCGACGCGGGCGCCGACGACTACATCACCAAACCGTTCAGCATGGACGAGCTCATGGCCCGGCTGCGGGCCGCCGTCCGCCGCGTGGCGGAGACCCCGCTCGCGCCCGAGACCACCCGGGTCGAGACCGACGACTTCACCGTCGACCTGCTCGCCAAGCGGGTCGTCCGTGGACAGCGCGACGTGCGGCTGACGCCGACGGAATGGCATCTGCTGGAGATCCTGATCACCAATCCCGGCCGGCTCATCACGCAGAAACACCTGCTGCAGGAGGTCTGGGGCGTGTCCCAGAGCAACAAGAGCAACTATCTTCGGGTCTACATGGCCCAGCTGCGCCGCAAGTTGGAGACGGACCCCTCGCACCCGCGCTACCTCATCACCGAACCCGGGATGGGTTACCGCTTCGAAGGGTGAAGGTCCCGGACTTCGAGTCGCAGGCGCCATGCGTTGCGGCGGCGCGCGGCCCTCAGTTCGGACTCCGGCGGGGACGGCGGCACCGGGAGGAGGGCCTGGGCCTGGACGTCTGCTCGGCCGGAGAGCTCGAACTCGCGGTCACCACCGGGTTCCCGCCGGAGCGGATCACCCTGCACGGCAACGCCAAGTCCCCGCGCGAACTGGAGAGCGCACTGCGCCTGGGCGTGGGGCGGATCGTCATCGACAGCCCGTCGGAGATCGCCCGGCCGGCGGCTGCGGTCGGCCCCGGCGGGCACCAGAAGGTCATGGTGCGGGTGGTGCCCGGCATCGGCGCCGGCGGCCACGACAAGATCCGTACCGGCACCGACGACCAGAGGTTCGGCATGTCCATCTCCGACGGCTACGCCCAGCACGCCACCGCCCGCATACTCGGCCGGCCCCAGTTCCAACTGACCGGCCTGCACTGCCACTTGGGCTCGCAGATCACCAGCGTCAAGCCGTATCTCGCGGCCGTACGCCGCATGGTCGGCCTCATGGCCCGCCTGCACGAACAACACGGCCTCGTCCTGCCCGAACTCGACCTCGGCGGCGGCCACGGCATCGCCTACCGCCCCGGCGAACAGGCCCTGGACCTGACCCTGCCGGCCCGCAAGGTCCGCACCGAGCTGACCGAGGCATGTGCGTCGGCAGGGCTGCCCGTGCCCCGCCTGGTCATCGAGCCGGGCCGGGCCGTCGCGGGCCCGGCGGGCCCGCCGTCTACCGCGTCCTGGTGGTGAAGCGCACCGGCGAGCACACCTACGTGGCCGTGGACGGCGGCATGAGCGACAACGCGCGGCCCGCGCTCTACGGCGTGCGCTACGCACCCCGCCTGGTCGGCCGCGGCGGCAGCGCCACCCGGGCCCCGGTGACCGTGGCCGGCCGGCACTGCGAGGCCGGCGACATCGTCGCCGCCGACGTCCGGCTCCCGGACGACATACGCCCCGGGGACCTGCTCGCCGTGCCCGTCGCCGGCGCCTACCACCTCTCCATGGCGTCCGCCTACAACCTGGTGGGCCGCCCTCCGGTGGCGGCCGTGGCCGACGGCCACGCCAGGCTGCTGGTCCGCCGGAGTCCCTGGAGGACATCCGCAGCCGCGACGTCGGCCTACGGAGCCCGCCCGCTATCGCCTTGTCCCCGTCCTGACCCCCTCGTACAGTCCGCTTCGTAATGTTCGCCAACAGGATCGAATGTTTCGACCGTTCGAACCGGAGGACTGACACGCATGCGGACGTACGACAACCCCGTCATCGGTGGCTTCCACCCCGACCCCAGCGTCTGCCGGGTCGGCGAGGACTACTACCTGGTCTGCTCCAGTTTCGAGTACTTCCCCGGCGTCCCCCTCTTCCACAGCCGCGATCTCGTGCACTGGCGGCAGATCGGCAACGTACTGGACCGGCCGGGGCAGTTGGACCTGCCGGACACCGCCCGGGCCTCCGGCGGCATCTACGCGCCGACGCTCCGGTACCACGACGGCCGCTTCCACATGATCACCACCAATGTCGACGGCGGCGGCAACTTCCTGGTCACCAGTGAGCGGCCGGAGGGGCCGTGGTCCGACCCGGTGTGGATCGACCTGCCCGGCATCGACCCCGACCTCGCCTGGGACGAGGACGGCTCCTGCTGGTGCGCGCTCGCCGGAGTCTCGGTCGCCCGCATCGACACGGCGACGGGAAAGGTGCTGGAAGGACCACTGCCGGTGTGGTCCGGGTCGGGGATGCAGGACCCGGAGGCCCCGCACCTCTACCGCATCGGAGACTGGTGGTACCTGATGCTCGCCGAGGGCGGCACCGGCCTCGGCCACAGCGTCTCCGTCGCCCGCGCCCGCTCGCCGCGCGGCCCGTACGAACCGGCGCCCGACAACCCGGTCCTCACCCACCGCAGCACCGGCCGCCCCGTCCAGTCGACCGGCCACGCGGACCTGGTCCAGGCACCGGACGGCACCTGGTGGGCGGTACTGCTGGGCACCCGCCCGCGCGGCTGGTTCCCGGGCTTCCACGTCCTGGGCCGGGAGACCTTCCTGACCCCGGTCGAGTGGGTCGACGGCTGGCCTCGGATCGCCCCGGTGCTGGAGCGCCGTCCCGCACCGGCGGCCTGGCATCCCCGCCGACCCGAGCCGCCGCGCGACGACTTCGACGCCGCCGACCTGGCCCCGTACTGGATCTCCCCGCGCCGCAGGCCGCGCGGTTCCTGGTCGCTGAGCGAGCGGCCGGGCCGGCTGACCCTGCATGCGACGGGCGGCAGCCTCGACCTGCCGGGCCACACCTTCGTCGGACGCCGGCAGCAGCACCCGGAGTGCCGGATCGCGGCCCGCCTCGACCCCGGGGCGGGCCGCGCCGGGGTCTCGGTGCGCATGGACGAGGCCCACCACTACGACCTCGAGATCGCCGGGGGAGAGGCGAGCGTGATGGCCCGCATCGGTCCGGTACGGCAGGAACTCGCACGCCGAGCGCTGCCGTCGGGGCCGGTCACCCTGACCGTCGACATCCGCACCGCCGGCCTCGGCCCCGACACGATCGCCTTCTCGGCCGACGGTGGCGAACCGCTGGCCGAGCTCGACGGCCGCTACCTCTCCACGCAGGTCGCGGGCGGCTTCACCGGCCGGGTGATCGGCATGTACGTCACCGAGGGCAGCGCGGCCTTCGACTGGTTCGAGTACCTCCCGACGGACGGCGCCTGAACCGCGTCGACGCCCCTCCGGACCGCTCATGTCTGCCGCAGATTCACCGTGTTCAAGGGGTTGCCACCGTTTGGGAGCTGTCTCTAGGGTGCGGCAACAGCGAAGCTTTCTGGATCAACTCCGAAACTTTCGGTCCCAGCGGACGGTCGTGGACGCGCCGTCCCTACCCAAGGAGCGCATAATGGGCGACCGGGCACTGTCCCGCCGCGGCTTCCTGGCGGCCTCCGCCGCGGCCGGTCTGGGCATGACGGCACTGAGCGCGTGCGGCGGCGACTCGGACGGAGGGTCGTCGGACGGGACGACCACCATCGAGTGGTGGAACATCTCCACCACAGAGCCCGCGAAGACGGTCTGGGCGGGCCTCGCCAAGAAGTTCGAGGCCCAGAACCCCAAGGTCAAGATAAAGATCGTCCAGCTGGAGAACGACGCCTACAAGTCGAAGATGACGGCGCTGACCGCCTCCGGGAAGCTGCCGGACATCTTCCACACCTGGGGCGGCGGTGTGCTCAAGCAGCAGGTGGACGCCGGGCTCGTCGAGGACATCACCGACAAGACCAAGCCGTGGGCCGAGGGCCTGCTGCCGGTCGCGAAGCAGGCGTACATCCTCGACGACAAGACGTACGCCATTCCGTTCGACATCGGCATGATCGGCTTCTGGTACAACAAGGCGCTCTTCAAGCAGGCAGGCATCACCACGCCCCCGACCACGTGGAGTGGCTTCCTCGACACCGTGAAGAAGCTGAAGGCCAAGGGCATCACTCCGCTCGCCCTCGCGGGCAAGGAGAAGTGGCCCGGCATGTACTACTGGGCCTACCTCGCGATGCGCACCGCCGGCATCGATGCGCTCCAGAAGGCCGACGACGACAAGGATTTCACAGCCCCCGGACTGGTCGAGGCCGGACAGCACCTCAAGGACCTGGTCCAACTCCAGCCGTTCCAGAAGGGGTTCCTCGGCGCCGCCTACTCCACGCCCACCGGACAGGCCGCGACCGTCGGCAATGGCAAGGCCGCCATGGAGCTGATGGGGCAGTGGGCCCCGAACGTGGAGGCCGACGCCGGCAAGGGACTCGGCAAGAACCTCGGCTTCTTCCCGTTCCCCGCCGTCGAGGGCGGGAAGGGCGCGATCACCGAGGTGTTCGGCGGTGGCGGCGGACACGCCCTGCGCAAGGGCGCCCCGCAGGCGGCCGTCGACTTCCTGAAGTTCTTCGCCTCCGAGTCCACCGACATCGAACTGGTCAAGAAGACCGGCACCCTCCCGGTCGTCCCGGCCGCGGAGAGCGCAGTCTCCGACCCCAACACCAAGGCCGTACAGGCCCAGTTGAAGGCTGCCACCGGCTTCCAGCTCTTCCTCGACCAGGCGTACGCCCCCGCCGTCGGCCAGGAGGTCAACGACAGCGTGGCCGCGCTCATCGCCGGCTCCAAGTCCCCCGAGCAGGTCACGCAGTCGATCACGAAGACCGCGAAGGAAGAGCAGTAGCCGGAGATGACCTCGACCTTCCTCCCGGACAAGCGGACGGGTCCCGACGTCGCCCTCACCTCCCCGGCCGCCGAGTCGGCCCGGGGACGGGCGCGTCGGCGCCTGCTGAACTGGCTCACCGCCGTGGGCTTCCAGGTGCCCGCGCTGGTGCTGTTCATCGGCCTGGTCCTGCTGCCGATGCTGTTCGCGCTGTACGCCGCCTTCTTCCGCTGGGGCGGCTTCGGCATGCCCTCCGACTACATCGGCGGCGACAACTTCACCCGCCTCTTCCAGGACGACGTCTTCCTCGGCGACCTGTGGCGCTGCCTGGTCCTGGTCGTCCTGTCGCTCGTGCTGCAGCTGCCGTTCGCGCTCGCCATGGCCGTCGCACTCAACCAACGGCTGCGCGGCCGGGCCGTGTACCGGATGCTGTTCTTCGCGCCGTACGTCCTGTCCGAGGCCATCACCGGTGTGCTGTTCAGCATGATCTTCGCCCCGGACGACGGACTCGCCGACCACGTCCTCGGCAGCATCGGCCTCGACGGCCTGGGCGGGGAGTGGTTCGCCGATCCCTCCTACGTCATGGCGACCCTCTTCCTGGTCATGACGTGGAAGTACTTCGGTTTCCACATGATGCTCTACCTGGCCGGACTCCAGTCCATCCCGGCCGAGTTGACGGAGGCGGCCCTCATCGACGGGGCGGGCCCCTGGCAGCGGTTCCGCAACGTCACCCTGCCGCTGCTCGCACCCACCCTGCGCATCAGCGTCTTCCTCTCCGTCATCGGGGCGATCCAACTCTTCGACCTGGTGTGGGTGATCACCCAGGGCGGCCCCGACCACCACTCCGAGACGATGGCCGTGACCATGTTCCAGTACGGCTTCAAGCGCTACCAGGTCGGCTACGCCAGCGCGATCAGCGTGGTCATGTTCGGCATCTGCCTCGTCTTCGCCCTCGCCTACCAGCGGTTCGTGCTCCGCCGCGACCTCGAAGGGGCCACCACGACGATGAGGGGGGACGGCAAGTGACCCGCAAGACCGGTGCCGCACGGACGCTGCCGCTGCACCTGATCCTCGTCCTGGTCGGCGCGGTGATGGTCGTACCCCTGGTGTACGCCGTCCTGTCCGGCTTCAAGTCCACCGACGAGCTCTCCCGCAACCCCTTCGGGCTGCCCGACCACTGGCTGACGGGCAACTACACGGACATCCTCGGCTCGGGCGACTTCTGGCGGCTGCTCGGCAACAGCACGCTGATCGCGGTGGTGACGACCGTGCTCGTGGTCGCCGTCTCCGCGCTCGCGGCCTTCTCCTTCGCCCGGTTCGCCTTCCGCGGGCGGGAGTTGCTGTTCACGTTGTTCACCATGGGGCTGATGTTTCCCTTCGCGGTCGCCGCGCTGCCGTTGTTCCTCCTGCTGCGCTCGCTGAACCTGCTGGACAACCCGCTGGGCGTGATCCTGCCGCAGGCCGCCTTCGGGCTGCCGATGACGATCATCATCCTGCGCGGCTTCTTCCGGCAGATCCCCGGTGAGCTGGAGGAGGCGGCCACCCTCGACGGCTGCAGCTCCTTCGGGTTCTTCTGGCGGGTGCTGCTGCCGATGGCACGGCCCGCGCTCGGCACGGTCTCCGTGCTCGCCGTGGTCACCAGCTGGAACAACTTCTTCCTGCCGCTGCTGGTGTTCACCGACAACACCTGGTGGACGCTGCCCATCGGCGTCCAGCAGTTCCAGGGCCAGTACTCGGCGGAGTACGCCCGCGTCTTCGCCTACCTCGTCCTGGCGATGGTCCCCGCCCTCGCCTTCTACTCGGTCGCCGAGCGCCAGCTCGTCGGCGGCCTCACCGCCGGCGCCACGAAGGGATGACGCGCGCCCGCGGACGTACGGCCCCGCACCCCACACCGTGAGGAGTCGCACCATGCGCAAGACCACCCGCCTCAGACTCGCCGGCGCGTTCGCCGCCGTCCTCGTCGCGGCCGGCATCGCCACCGGCTCGCCCGCCCAGGCGCACGACACACCCGCCACCCTCGCCGAACTCGCCCAGCGCCACGGCCGTTACTTCGGCAGCGCCACCGACAACCCCGAACTCACCGACACCGCCTACACGGCCCTGCTCGGCAGCGAGTTCGACATGATCACGCCCGGCAACGGCATGAAGTGGTACGCCACCGAGCCCCAACAGGGCGTGTTCGACTGGACGAACGGCGACGAGATCGTGAATCTCGCCCGCAAGAACCACCAGCGGATCCGCGCCCACACCCTCGTCTGGCACAGCCAGCTGCCCAGCTGGCTCACCGGCCGGGAATGGACCGCCGACGAGCTCAGGGCCGTACTGAAGAGGCACATCCAGACCGAGGTACGGCACTACCGCGGCAAGGTCTACTCCTGGGACGTCGTCAACGAGGCGTTCAACGAGGACGGCACCTACCGCGAGACCATCTGGTACAAGACGCTCGGTCCCGGCTACATCGCCGACGCCCTGCGCTGGGCCCACCAGGCCGACCCGCACGCCAGGCTCTACCTCAACGACTACAACATCGAGGCGGTCGGCCCGAAGTCGGACGCCTACTACCAGCTGGCCAAGGACCTCAAGGCCCAGCGCGTCCCGCTCGACGGCATCGGCCTCCAGGCCCATCTGGCCCTGCAGTACGGCTATCCGACCACCCTCGAGGACAATCTGCGCCGCTTCTCCCGGCTCGGCCTCGACACCGCGCTCACCGAGGTCGACGTACGGATGATCCTGCCCGCGACCGAGGAGAAGCTGGCACAACAGGCCGACTGGTACCGGGACCTGACGGCCGCCTGCCTCGCGGTGCGGCGGTGCGTGGGCATCACGGTCTGGGACTACACCGACAAGTACTCGTGGATCCCGGCGTTCTTCCCCGGTCAGGGCGCCGCGCTCCCGTGGGACGAGCAACTGGCGCCGAAGCCGGCCTACCTCGCGATCAGGGAGGCGTTGGGCGGCAAGTAGAGAACGCCCCGGCGGTGCAGTGGGGAGCACCGCCGGGGTCAGGCTCCTCTGGGGCCTGTCCGGCGGATCAGCTCGGCGTCGCGGCCGACAAGCACCGTTGTCTGCAGCCGACCTGAGCCGCCGGACAGGCCCCGGTCAGGCGCCGGGGGTGCCGTGCTGGACCGCACCACCAGCTCCGTGCCCAGCTCCACTCGCGGTGAGTCCGGCTGTTCGCCGTGCGCCAGCCGCAGCACTGTGCGAACGGCCAACTTGCCCATGTCGGCCAGCGGTTGGCGAACCGTCGTCAGCGGCGGGGCCGACCAGCGCACTTCCGGAAGGTCGTCGAAACCGACCACGCTCATGTCCTCCGGCACCCTCAGGCCCCGTCGGCGCAGTGCCTCGATCGCGCCGAGCGCCATCTGGTCGCTGGCCGCGAAGAGTGCGGTCGGCGGCTCGGGCAGGTCGAGGAGGGCGTTGCAGCCGGTGAAGCCGGACTCGGGGTGGAAGTCGCCGGGGACGACGAGGGTTTCGTCGAGGGCGACGCCGGCGCCCTCCAGGGCGGCGCGGTAGCCGTCGAGCCGGGCGCGGGAGCACAGCAGCCGGGGCGGTCCGGCGATCAGACCGATCCTGCGGTGGCCCAGCGACAGCAGGTGCTCGGTGGCCGCCATGCCGCCCGACCAGTTGGCGGCGCCGATGGTCGGGACGTCCAGAGCGGGGGAGCCCGCCGGGTCGACGACCACCAGCGGGACGCCGAGCGCGCGCAACTCCTCGTGCAGGACCGGCTCCAGGGCCGAGGTGACCAGGATGACGCCGTCGGAGGCGCGGGCCCTGAGGTTGCGCATCCATTCGCGGGCATCGCCGGAGCGGCCGTGGATCGCCGACACCACCGTGCCGACGCCCGTCCCGTGCGCGACCTCCTCGACACCCCGGATGATCTCCACCGCCCAGGGGCTGTCGAGGTCGTTGAAGACCAGGTCGAGCAGGGCGGCGCCGGTCGAGGAGGCGGTGGTGCGCTTGCGGTAGCCGTACCGCAGGAGGAGGTCCTCGACCTTGGCCCGGGTCCTGGGCGACACGTCGGACCGGCCGTTGACGACCCGGGAAACCGTCGGCACCGAGACGCCGGCCTGCCGGGCGATCTCCGTGATCGTGACCCTGCCCCGGACCTCGGGCGCCTCCTCGGCGCCGGCCTCATGAGCGGCCAATTCCCCCACCTCCGTCGACACTCACCTCGAAACTTCCAGAAGTCTTCCGGAAAACGGGCGCTCGTGGGAGGGGAGATCGCGCTGCGGGAAGGCCATGGGGAGAGCGATGACCCCATTACGCACGAGTAACTACGGGGAGTGATCGGCCTCGGACATGCATCGGGGCCGGCTCGCGACGTGGCCGCGACCGGCCCCTCGAGTACTCCGGGCGATGTGACGCACCGCCCGGGTCCACCTCAGGCGGCCGTCATCACCTTGCCGGCGCCCAGCGGGCGGTGCGGCGCGATGATCTGGCCGTCGGGCAGGAGCTCACCGGTGTCCTCGAAGAGCAGAACGCCGTTGCACAGCAGGCTCCATCCCTGCTCCGGGTGGTGCGCCACAAGTCGGGCGGATTCCCGGTCGGCGGAGTCGGCTGTCGGACACGGTGGCTGGTGCTGGCACATTGATGGGATCTTTCGCTCTGTCGTGATGTGTGAGATGGCTGTCGTGTCTGTCCCGCGGCTTGAAGCTTCGTTCATGGCCGCCCCCCGTTGTGATAAGTCGGTCCAGTCCCAGTGTTGCCCCACGGGCGTCAATCCGCAGGCATTTTGCAGCACCGCTTCTCACAGGTTGAGGACGCGTCACCCGGGCGGACGGTTCAGTCCAACTGCACTGTCATTTCGGGTGGTTCGCGGTGGCCGGATGGGGCTAGTCCGTACAGGTCAGGGGCTATTTTCGGCTCGTAAGAGCAGTCAATTGCTCGTACGAGCGCATTGTGGTCCGGAAAAGCAACGTACCCCGCCACCCGGAAATACGGGGGCGGGGTACGAAGGTCCTCGCGACGGACGATTTCAGGCGGGCGAGCCCAGCAGCGGGACGGGAGTCACCCGATGGGTGAGCACCGGGAGCAGCTCGGCGACCCGGTGCGGGCGGTGTGCCGCGATGCCGGGCGGTGCCGGCGCCAGCGGGACGAGCAGGTCGGTCGCGGCGGGGTGTCCGGTGGCACCGTCCGCCGTGCAGTCGCCGTGCAGCCACAGTGTGAGCATGTACAGGCTCGGCACCGACAGCAGGCGCGGCTGGTAGGGCTGTTTCATCGTCTCGGCCTGGCGCAGCGCGCGCTCGGTGGAGGCGATGTAGGGACCCTCGAAGAAGCGCGAGAAGGCCCAGCCGTCGGGGGTCAGCATGGTCTCGGCCGCGGCCACCGCGCGGTCGCCGCAGCGGATCAGGAAACGCCACCCGGTCAGCCGGGTGGCGGATACGCCCGCGGGGGTGAGCTCGTCCAATACGTGTACGGGAAGCGGGAGTTCGGGAGTGGCGGGGCCCTGGGAGCGCAGCAGGGACGGGGTTCGGGCCTCGCGGACCGCGGTGGGCGAACCGAGGGCGGTGAGGACGGTGCGAAGGGCGGGCGCAGGAGCCGGGGGGACATGCAGCGGCATGGTGGGTCGCCTCTCATTCGACAGGCACGGTGGCGCGAGGGCGGGGGCGGACGGCGCTGTCTGCTCACGAGGCGAGAGAGGCGGTGACCGGGGTCTGGGCACGGTGAGCGTGGGTGAGGCCTGCCGTACGTCACCTGGACGGCAGGTTCCATGACCGGGGCGCCAACCCTCTGCCTTGTTCGCGGAGTTTATACGACATGTGTTCAGGCGGTGTTTCATCTAGCCGTTTCCGGTGCACCCGGCAAGGGTGTATACGGTCGGCGATACGTGGGAATCATCCCGATTCCGAAGTGACCTCACGCCGGTGACCTCGGAAAATACCCGCGAAGCGGTCGGCCAATTCTCGTCGGCGTTTTTCACGAGTTCGTAGGCGGCCCGAAACCGCGCTGTGCATCATGCCCGGTGAATGTGCCGCCGGTCATGTCCGACCAGAGTAGCGCTCGCCGGGGCCGTGCGGGACGTTATCGATCGGCTCGGCTGGGCATCATCCCACGTGACCCTGAGGCCGGCGGTCATGCGCTCGGCCCGCCCACGCGAGGAGGGACGCTTCGATGGGGGAGAAGGTCGTGGCAGGTCGGTTCGACCTCTCCGATCGCCAGCAGTACCGCGACAAGCTCCGCAGGTGCCTGACGGGGCTCGAGCGGCTCCTGGCCCAGAAGCGGTTCGACCGCCCGAAGAATCTCATGGGGCTGGAGATCGAATTGAATCTGACCGGCGCCGACGGCATGCCTAAAATGCTCAATGCGCAGGTCCTGGAACGGATCGCGAGCCGAGATTTCCAAACAGAACTCGCCATGTTCAATCTGGAAGTCAACATAGCCCCACATCGATTGGGCGGGCGGGTATTCGACCGGCTCGCGGAGGAACTCCGAACCTCGCTGGCATATGCCGATCGAAAAGCGGGCGAGCTCGATGCGGGAATCGTGATGATCGGCATTCTGCCGACACTCGACCGGGACGACCTGGTCTCCTCGAACCTCTCCGACGTCGACCGCTACGCCCTGCTCAACGAGCAGATCGTGGCCGCCCGCGGCGAGGACTTCGTCCTCGACATCGACGGCGTGGAGCGGCTGACCTGCAGCTCGAAGTCGATCGCGCCGGAGGCCGCCTGCACCTCCGTACAGCTGCACCTCCAGGTCACCCCGGGCCGCTTCGCCGACGTCTGGAACGCCGCCCAGGCCGTCGCCGCCGCACAGATCGCCGTCGGCGCCAACTCGCCCTTCCTGTTCGGCCGTGAGCTGTGGCGCGAGTCCAGGCCCCCGCTGTTCCAGCAGTCCACCGACACCCGGCCGCCGGAGCTGCAGGCCCAGGGGGTGCGCCCGCGCACCTGGTTCGGGGAGCGCTGGATCTCCTCCGCCTACGACCTCTTCGAGGAGAACCTGCGCTACTACCCCGCCCTGCTGCCGATCTGCGACGAGGAGGACCCCCTCGACGTCCTCGACGAGGGCGGCATCCCGAAGCTCCACGAACTCGTCCTGCACAACGGCACGGTGTACCGCTGGAACCGCCCCGTCTACGGCATCGCCGACGGCGTCCCGCACCTGCGCGTCGAGAACCGCGTACTGCCCGCGGGCCCCACCATCACCGACGTCATCGCCAACGCGGCCTTCTACTACGGCCTCGTCCGCGCCCTCGCCGAGGAGTCGCGGCCGGTGTGGACCCGGATGTCCTTCGAGGCGGCCGCCGCCAACTTCGACGCCGCCTGCAAGCACGGCATCGACGCCCGCCTGCAGTGGCCGCGCCGCGGCCGGTACGGCGGCACGGCCGAGGTCGACGCGGTGAGCCTCGTACGCGACGAACTGCTGCCGCTCGCCGAGGCCGGCCTGGACGCGTGGGGGGTGGAGCCCGCCGACCGGGATCTGTACCTCGGCGTCATCGACGAGCGCTGCCGGCGCCGGGTCAACGGCGCGTCCTGGCAGGCCGCGACCTTCCACCGGGCACTGGAGGCGGGCCTGTCGCGGGATTCCGCACTGGCGGCCACGACCCGCAGGTACAGCGAGCTGATGCACATGGGGGACCCGGTGCACACGTGGCCGGTGGGGTTGCCGGAGCCCGTGCCGATCGGGTGAGAGCGAGGGCGACGGGTCAGTCCTCGCCCTGAGCTCCTGCCGCCACGATCGCCTTCAGCATCACCGACTGGATCTGTGAGGGGTTGCTGACCGACTGACCCGAGCCGCCCGTCGCCCTGGCGATCTCCCCGGCCTCCTCCTTGTCGGCGTCGGGGCCCACGGCGATCATGATCAGCGGCACCGGGCGCTCCGGGTCGGTCAGCTTCCGGAGCTCGCTGATCAGCTCGCTGCGGGAGATGCTGCCCGGGTCCTGGTTGACGCCGTCGGTCAGCACGACCAGCGCGTTGAACTTCCCCTTGGCGTAGGACGAGGTCGCCGCCTTGTACGCGGCGAGCGTGGTGTCGTAGAGACCGGTCGCGCCGTTCGGCACCGGTTCCAGGGAGCTGAACGCCGACGACAGCCTGTCGCGCTGGGTGCCGGTGCCCTTCCGGTCGCCGAGCCGCTCGGTCGGCACGAGGACGCGGTAGTCCTTGGCGCCGTCCAGCTTGGTGGAGAACTCCCACAGGCCGATCTCGTCCTCGGGCGTGAAGGTGGCGAGGGCCTGCAGCAGGGACGCCTTGGTGACGTCCATGCGCGACTGGCCGCCGGTCCCCGGCACCGGCTCCGACATGGACGACGAGGCGTCCACGACCGTGGTGAGCCGGGCGCTCTGCACCGTGATCGTCCAGGTGCCCAGGGCCTCCTGGAGCGCGGCGTCCGTGGCCGGCTGCAGGGCGGGCGCGTCGTAGGGCTGCGGGGTGATGCCACCGGCCTCGGCGACCACCGTCTCGGGGGCCCCGTCGCCGGAGGTCCGGAAGCCGTACTTCTGCAGCAGCCGCAGCTGCTCCGGCTGCCGCAGGTAGTTCATGAACCGCAGCGCCGCCCGGCTCTGGTCGGTGGTCAGCTGGCCGGTCATCGCATACGGGTGGTCGAGCTCGGGCGAGCCGTCCTTCGGGTAGAACATGTCCAGGCCGGCGTCGCTGTCGGCCGACGAGTTGTACGCGTACGCCGCCTGCTCGGACAGGATCAACGCCTGGTTCCGCTTCGGGTTGCCCTGCTCGGCGCCCGAGGAGTTGCGCGGCAGGGTGTCCACCACCTGGCTGTCACTGTCCGAGGCGCGCTGCGACAGCGTCTTCATCATGGCCGCGGCCTGGGTGTCCCCGCCCTTGATCTTCCCCGCGGTCGTGGTGAGCTGGGTGAGGGCGAGCAGTCCCGTGGCGCTGCGCGTGGGGTCGGCCGCGCCGAGCTTGAGCGAGTCGTCCTGCATGGTGGCCCCGGCCAGCTCGATCCAGCTGTACGTCTTCTTCGGCCACCCCAGTGACTTCGCCGCCGCCGGCACCATCGCCACGCCGATCGGCGTCGAGGCGACCGCGCCCGCCGGGGTCACGTCCACCGCGCTGTTGTTCGCGGTGATCCGGTCCACCCACAGGTCCGAGTCCGGCACCCACACCTGCACGTCCGTCTTCTTGCCCGCGGCGAGCACGTCGGCGACCTTGTACGAGTCGCGCGCGGTCACCGTCACCGCGATGCAGCGGCCGTCGGAAGTAATGTCGTCGTCCCGGGCCCGTTTCGCGGCGGCCGTCAGGGCCGGGGCGATGTCCGGCGAGGCGGCGAGCTTCAGGCGCACCGGGTTGTCGCGGCAGGACGAGCCGAAGGACAGCAGTCCGCTTCTGACGGCGACCGCCGTGCCCCCGGCGACGGTGAGGACGAGGACCGTCGCGATCGCCACCGTGCGGCGCCGGGCGCGTGGGCGGGGGTCGCTGCGGCCCGCCCCATACTGATCGGGCAAGCTGTGACGTCCCATGACGGTGGTGCCCCTCCCTGTCGAACCTCGTGCTGCAGTACGGCCGTATGGCAGGAAAAGGGGGGAGGTACGCCCCGTACGGCGTCCGTCCCCCCTGACGGCCAAGCGCACGATCTTCGTAACTTCTTTCGAGACCCTAGCGGGGCCGCGGTGGGGATGAGGCGGGAATACTGAATTGGAGTCAGGTGTGCAGGCTGAGACGGGTGCGGTGGCCGATTCTTTTCCTCCGGAACGGCCCTCGCGGCGGATCTTCCGTGATGAGACGCTGCTCGTTCTGGGGCTTTCGCTCGGTGCGAGCGGTGTGTCCGCCCTGATCAGTTTTGTCGGATCGGTCACGAAACCGGGCGGGCTCAAGGACCAGGCGGCGACGCTCAACGCCTCGGCCGCGCCGGGCCGTCCCTGGCTGGATCTCGCCTGGCAGCTGTTCGGGATCGCCTCGGCGCTGGTGCCGGTCGCGCTGGTCGCTCACCTGCTGCTGCGGGAGGGGCAGAGCCTGCGCACCATCGGCTTCGACCGCACCCGGCCCTGGTTCGACCTCGGCCGCGGCGCGGGGATCGCGGCGGTGATCGGCAGCACCGGAATCGCCTTCTACCTGGCCGCACGCGGCCTCGGCTTCAATCTCACGGTGGTGCCGGAGGCACTGCCCGACGTGTGGTGGAAGTACCCGGTGCTGGTCCTCTCGGCGCTGCAGAACGCGATCCTCGAGGAGGTCATCGTCGTCGGCTATCTGCTGCGCCGGCTGGGGCAGTTGGGCTGGACCCCGGGGACCGCGCTGGTGGCCAGTTCCGCACTGCGCGGTAGCTACCACCTCTACCAGGGCATCGGGGGCTTCATCGGCAACATGGTGATGGGCGTGGTGTTCGTGTACCTGTACCGGCGGTGGGGCCGGGTGGGGCCCCTGGTGGTGGCGCATTCCCTGCTCGACATCGGGGCGTTCGTCGGCTACGCGCTGCTGGCCGGGAAGGTGGGCTGGCTGCCGACGGCGTGAGACGCCGGCAGCCGGTTTTCCAGGGTCTGTCCGGCGGATCGGGTCGGCTGGGAGGGGCTGCGCGTTGTCCCCCGCGACGCCGAGCTGATCCGCCGGACAGACCCTAGGCGAGCAGGTCGCCCTCGATGACCGTGACCGCGCGGCCGCTCAGCAGCGTGCGGTCGCCGCGCAGCTCCGTGCGGACGCGGCCGGAGCGGGGCGAGGCCTGCAGTCCGGTGAGGACGGTGCGGCCGAGGCGCTCGGACCAGAAGGGGGCGAGGGCGGTGTGGGCGCTGCCGGTGACCGGGTCCTCGTCGATGCCGACGTTCGGGAAGAAGCAGCGGGAGACGAAGTCGTAGCCCCGGGACGGGTCCTCGGCGCGGGCGGTGGCGATGATGCCGCGCTCGGAGTAGGCGCTGAGCGCCTTGAGGTCCGGGTTGAGGGCGTGGACCGTCTTCTCGTCGGCGAGCTCGATCACCAGGTCGCCGATGTTCGGCCCGGTGTCGAAGGCGACGAGCGGCTCCGCTCCCAGCGCCTCGGCGACCCCGGCCGGCACCTCGACCGGCGTCAGCGGGGCGGTCGGGAAGTCCAGCGTGATGGAGCCGTCCTCCTGGGGCGTCGCGACGAGGACGCCGCTGCGGGTGGTGAACCGCACGGTGCCCTCGTGGGCGCCGGTGGTGCTCAGCACGTGCGCCGTGGCGAGCGTGGCATGGCCGCACATGTTGACCTCGGTCGCGGGCGTGAACCACCGCAGCGCCCAGTCCGCTTCCCCGCCCTCGGGCAACGGATGCGCGAACGCCGTCTCGGCGTGGTTCACCTCCAGAGCGATCTTCTGCAGCCGGTCGTCGTCGGGGAAGGCGTCGAGAAGGAGGACACCGGCGGGGTTGCCGGCGAAGGGACGGTCGGTGAAGGCGTCGACGATTCGGATTCGCATGATGTCGACGCTAGAGGCTGCGTCGAGACGACGACCAAGGCCAATTCAGGGCTGCTGGACCGATTTCGGGGCGGCTCGCACAGACGGCTCACGGTTCCCGCTCCAGCAGCCCCACCAGTGCTTCCACGGCGGCTGAGGCGTCCGGGGTGGTGAGCACGAGCACGGGAGCCGAAGTCCGCATGCGCAGCCCGCTCCGGACCCGGAAGACCGGGCTGCCGTCCGGGCCGCCCTTGTCGAAGGAGATGCTGCCCGGCAGCTCCCGGCAGTCGTCATCGGCATCGGGCTCCCAGAAGGGGAAGCCGTCCGCGAAGCACAGGTGGTTGTGGCTCGTCCAGGGACACCACCGGCGCAGCCCACTTGCGCCTGCGGCCCGCACCAGCTCCTCCTCGGCCGGGGGAACCCACGAATCCGTGCCGCGCACGTGAGCGTCCGCGGAGCGTGCTGTCTCCGTCAGACATTCCCACACGTCGGCGAGCGCCTCCGCCCGGCTTCGTCCGTTCATGCTGCGAGTCTGGACGATCCGGGGAACGCTGACACCCT
Organism: Streptomyces sp. NPDC047043; assembly: GCF_040644055.1. Classification (NCBI taxonomy): domain Bacteria; kingdom Bacillati; phylum Actinomycetota; class Actinomycetes; order Kitasatosporales; family Streptomycetaceae; genus Streptomyces; species Streptomyces sp. NPDC047043. The sequence goes on along the minus strand of NZ_JBEYVO010000002.1, from coordinate 400,541 downwards.
GTACACGCAGGCGTTGGCAGTTCAGCCCCGTCCCAGGAGGCCGTCATGTCCCAGCCGTCCGTGCTCGTCGCTCTGTTGTCCGCGCTGCGGAGCGGGGCGATCGAAGTCGTCGATCTGACGTCGCCGTTGTCGGCATCGACGCCGGTGATCCAGTTGCCGCCCGAGTTCGGGCAGACCCAGGTGTTCGAGCTGGAGGAGATCAGCCGGTACGACGACCGGGGTCCGGCCTGGTACTGGAACAACTTCCGCAGCGGTGAGCACACCGGCACCCACTTCGACGCACCCGTCCACTGGGTCACCGGCAAGGACCTCGCCGATGTCGCCTCGGTGCCGGCGCAGCGCCTGATCGCCCCGGCGGCCGTACTGGACTTCTCCGACCAGGCCGCCAAGGACCCCGACTTCCTCGTCGAGGTCGACCACATCAAGGCCTGGGAGGCCGACAACGGGCCCCTGCCCGAAGGGGGTTGGCTGCTGCTGCGCACCGGCTGGGACACTCGCTCGCAGTCGCAGGAGGCCTTCCTCAACGCCGACGAGAACGGCCCGCACACCCCCGGCCTGTCGGCTGAGTGCGCCCGCTGGGTGGCCGAGGAGTCACCGGTGATCGGCCTCGGCACGGAGACGGTCGGCACGGACGCCGGACGGGCGCACTCCTTCGACCCCGCCTTCCCCTGCCACTCCTACCTCCTGGGCGCCGACAAGTACGGGCTGACCCAGCTGCAGAATCTCGGGGCCCTGCCCCCGACCGGCGCCGTCGTCATCGCCGGACCGCTGCCCATCGTCAGCGGCTCCGGCTCCCCGGCCCGCGTGCTCGCCCTGGTGGAGCGGTCGTGAAGGTCGCGGAGGCCGTCGGCCGGGCGCTGACCGCGGCCGGGGTCGACCACGTCTTCGGCGTCGTCGGCTCCGGCAACTTCCACCTCACCAACGCCATGGTGGCCGCGGGCGCACGCTTCGTCGCCGCCCGACATGAAGGCGGCGCGGCAACCATGGCCGACGCCTACGCCCGCACCAGCGGCACGGTGGCCGCGCTCAGCGTCCACCAGGGGCCCGGCCTGACCAACGCCGTCACCGGCATCACCGAGGCGGCCAAGAGCCGTACGCCGCTGCTCGTGCTGGCGGCCGAGGCGACCGCGCAGAGGTCCAACTTCCGTATCGACCAAGCGGTGTTGGCCCACTCCGTCGGCGCCGTCACCGCCCGCGTGACGACGGCGCACGACGCGGTCGAGCAGGCCCGCGCCGCACTGCAGCGGGCCCGGCACGAGCGGTGCACGGTGCTGCTGAACCTGCCGCTCGAGGTGCAGTCCCTCGACGTGCCCGACGGGGCCCTGCTGGACGCCCTGCCCATGCCCGTACGGGAACCGGTCGAGCCGTCCGGGGCCGCGGTGACGGAACTCGTACGAGCACTGGAAGGCGCCCGACGGCCGGTCTTCGTCGCCGGCCGGGGCGCACGCACCACCGGCAGCCGCGACGCGCTCACGGCCCTGGCCGAGCGGCACGGCGCGCTGCTGGCGACCTCGGCCGTGGCCCGCGGTCTCTTCCACGGCAACGACTGGTCGCTCGACGTCTCCGGCGGCTTCGCATCCCCCCACGCCACCGAACTGATCCAGGGCGCCGACCTGATCGTGGCCTGGGGCTGCGCCCTGAACATGTGGACCATGCGGCACGGCAGCCTGATCGGCCCCGACGCCACCGTCGTACAGGTCGACGACGACCCGGAGGCGCTCGGCGCGCACCGGCCGATCGCCCTGGGTGTCACCGGCGACGTGGAACGCACGGCCCTGCGGGCCCTGGCGGCGGGCGGCGAGCGGCACGAGGGGTACCGCACGCCCGGCACGGCCGCCGAGCTCGCCGCGCGCGTGCGCTGGCGGGACGTGCCGTACGAGGACGAGGGCACCCGGGAGCGGATCGACCCGCGGACGCTGAGCATCGCGCTGGACGGCATCCTGCCCGCCGAGCGGGTCGTCGGCGTCGACTCGGGCAACTTCATGGGTTACCCGAGCGCGTACCTGTCGGTGCCGGACCACAACGGGTTCTGCTTCACCCAGGCCTTCCAGTCGATCGGCCTGGGCCTTGCGACCACCATCGGCGCGGCACTCGCCCAGCCGGACCGGCTCCCGGTGGCCGCCCTCGGTGACGGCGGCGCGCTGATGAGCGCCGTGGAACTCGACACCGTGCGCCGGCTCGGGCTGCCGATGGTGGTCGTGGTCTACAACGACGAGGGGTACGGCGCCGAGGTGCACCACTTCGGCCCCGACGGCTTCGCCCTCGACACGGTCACCTTCCCGGAGACGGACATCGCCGCCGTGGCCCGCGGCTACGGCTTCGAGGCGGTGACGGTACGCACACCGGCCGACCTCAAGACCGTCGAGGACTGGGTCGCCGGACCACGGTCCGCACCCCTGCTCATCGACGCCAAGGTGACCCGCGACCACGGGTCCTGGTGGCTGGAGGAGGCGTTCCGCGGCCACTGAGGAGGGTGCCGTCGAAGACCGAGGAGGTACCGGCATGACGATTCAGCGGATGGACAACATCCTCATCGTTGTCGACGACCTTGACGCCGCCGTTGCGTTCTTCGTCGAACTCGGCATGGAGCTGGAGGGCAGGATGCCGATCGAGGAGCGTTGGGTGGACCGGGTCATCGGGCTCGACGACGCCCGACAGGACGTCGCGATGCTGAGCACGCCGGACGGCCACGGGAGGCTCGAGCTGACGAGGTTCCACACGCCGAAGGCGATCAGCGCCGAGCCGGCGAACGCACCGACGAACACGCTGGGCATCCGCCGCATCATGTTCGCCGTCGACGACATCCAGGACGTCCTTGCCCGCCTGCAGACCCACAGCGCCGAACTCGTCGGCGAGGTGACGCAGTTCGAGGACAGCTACCTGCTCTGTTACGTCCGCGGCCCCGAGGGCATCCTCGTCGGACTGGCCGAGGAGCTCGGCTGAGGACTGTCCTGCGCGGCGGTCACCGCCTGCAGCAGAGGCCAGCCGTCGACCTCCACCGCCCGCGCCTGCCCCGGCTGCCACCCGCGGGCCGACGCCGCGTCGAGCAGCGCTCGGACGGCGCCCGGTTCGTGCAGGTTCAGGGAGCCGCCGTGGACGTATCCCACGTCCCCGGAGCCCATGGGGAACCCGCCGGGGACATAGCGGCCCGGGCCCGCGGCGAAGACGATGCGCAGCGGACCGCCGGCGCCGGCCGGCTGCGGGTACAGCGTGAGGGTCTCGCGGCAGTCCGCGGACCGGCGGCCGTCCGCCGCGCGGTGGCTGTGACGAAGCGTCCACAGGTACACACGCCCGTCGGCGATCAGTCGGCGTGGTTTCCTCGGACGGCGGGGCACGGAGCCGAGGGTACGCGGTCCGATCCACAAGACCCCTCGGCGGTCGGATTTCTCCGGGGTCTTGCCATGCGATCGGTTCCGATATATCGTTGACGCATCGCGACAGATCAACGATGGAATGGAGTGATTGCGATGCGTTCCCATGGATTCGAACGTGGACACGGTGGACCCGGCCCTCGCGGCCGGGGTGGTTTCGAGGGCCGGCGCGGTGCCTTCGGTCCCTTCGGGCCGGGCGGGCCCGGTGGCGGTCCGGGTGGCCCGGGCTTCGGTTTCGGCGGACCCGGCTTCGGCCCGGGCCCCTGGGGCCCACGAGGGCGCGGCGGACCGCGAGGCAGGGCACGGCGAGGTGACGTACGCGCATCGATCCTGGCCCTGCTGAAGGACCGGCCGATGCACGGTTACGAGATGATCCAGGAGATCGCCGAGCGCAGCGGCGGGGCATGGAAGCCCAGCCCCGGCTCGGTGTACCCCACCCTCCAGCTGCTGGAGGACGAGGGCCTGATCGCCAGCGCGAGCGAGGGCGGCAAGAAGCTGTTCTCGCTCACCGAGGCCGGCCGCGCCGCGGCCGACGAGGGCCCGGACGCGCCCTGGGAGGAAGCCTCCCGTGGCATCGACTTCGAGGCGCTCGGTGAGATCCGCCAGGCCGGCTTCGGTCTGATGGAGGCCTTCGGCCAGGTCTGGAAGACCGGCAGCAAGGAGCAGCGCGAGAAGGCGCTGACCGTCATCAACGAAGCCCGCAAGAAGCTGTACCTGATCCTCGCCGACGAGGACTGAGGCCGGCAGGCCTGACGAGGCGCCCCGCACGGTATCCGTGCGGGGCGCCTCCGTGTGTCGTGGCTCAGGCCACCAGCCCGGCCAGCTTCCGCAGCGACTCGTTCAGCGCGGCCGTCGCCGAGTCCTTGAGCTTGCCCGCCATCAGGGACACCGCCGCGCCCGTGAACTCACTGTCGATGCGGACCGTCGTGGCGTCGCCGTCGGGGGTCAGCGTGTAGCGGTTGACCAGGCTCACCGCCATCGGACCCTTGCCCCGGGTGGCGAGCACCCGGGCCGGCTCCAGCTCGTCGATGGTCCACTCGACCTCGGCCGGAAAGCCCATGAGCTTCATGTTCTCCTGGTAGGTCCCGCCCACTTCGAGGCTCTCCGGACCGCCCTCGGGGAAGCTCGTGTGGGTCGCGTTCCACTCGCCGTACGCGGACCAATTGGTGAGCTGTGCCCAGACCTTCTCGGCGGGGGCCCCGATGCGGGCCTCCGCGCTGACTTCGGCCATGCGACCACCTCTTCGTGTCGGGCTACGGTGTCGCGGAACGTAGCCGCAGGGCCTGGAACATTCAATACTGATGAACCGTCAGAAAGTGTGAGCGTTCCGGTCGGGCGCCGCGGGCTCAGCCGACCCGTCGTATCACCGCGGCGTCGAAGAGGTCCCATGCGCGCGGGAAGGTGCTCTCGTCGTGGCAGTGCCAGGCGTCCCAGAACAGGTCGGCTGGCAGTGCGTCCTCCGGGGCGTACACCCGGTACACGTACTGCTTCCCGTCCACGGCCGGCAGGGCCACCAGCCAGCACCTGCTCTCCATCCACCTATGGGACGTGCGACGGGGCGCTGTGGTTGCGCGCGAGGCGTGCGGCAAGGCGGCGCGCGCCCCTGCGGGTAAAGCGGCTGGATCTCATCCGTAAGGAGGAGATTCCGGCCCGCCGAGTCCACTCTGTGTGGGACGCCGAAATGCTTCCCCTCGGGGATGACCGGCGGCGAAGGGGCTGATGGGGTAGGGGATGTGCAACCCCGTATCCCCCGGCAGCAGTCGGGCGAGCAGGCCGTCGGGCCGCGCCCGGACAACGATGCCAGGCTCAGTGACGAGCTGGCAGCGGTGGTCTCGGGTGCCCGCCGCCGGGCGGTGCGCGACGGGGACCGGCAGATCGACACGGCCCATCTGCTGCACTCGCTCCTGGAGTACGACCCCGAGGTGCGGGACGTCTTCGACGACGGCGCCGAGATCGCCCGGCTGCTCGGCTACCTCGTGCAGCGCAGCATCGGCTACGGCCTGCGCTGGCAGGGCTCCGTCGAGGACTCCGGCGCCGTACCCGTGGTGACGGAGACCGAGGGCCTCTCGCCGCTGGCCGCGGGCGCGATGGAGTACGCCTGTGAGTGCGCCGCCGCCCGCGGCCCCGAACCGGCCCGTGGCGTCGACCTCCTCGCGGCGATCGTCATGGACCCGCAGGCCCGCGCCGTCGAGGTGCTCGACCGCGCCGGCATCGAGGCGAGCGCGGTCCTCACCCGCATCGAGAGCGTGCTGGCGCGCTCGGGCCGGCCCGGCCGCTGAGCCGCGACCACCCCCGGCGTGCGTCCAGCCGTTGAGACAGGTGTCAACGAGGGTGACGCTCATGTCATCGCCTGTCATCATGTGCCGGTGCGTACCTCTGAGAGCAGTTCGGCCGGCAGCGGCAAGGGTGTCGGGCTCGGTCTGGCGCTCGTGTCCGCGGTCGCCTTCGGGGGATCCGGCGTCGCGGCCAAGCCGCTGATCGAGGCGGGACTCGATCCGCTCCACGTGGTGTGGCTGCGGGTGGCGGGCGCGGCCCTGGTGATGCTGCCGGTCGCCGTGCGCCACCGAGCGCTGGTGCGCCGCCGCCCCGCCCTGCTCGCCGGGTTCGGCCTGCTCGCGGTGGCCGGTGTGCAGGCCTGCTACTTCGCGGCGATCTCCCGCATCCCCGTCGGCGTCGCGCTGCTCGTCGAGTACCTCGCACCAGCCCTCGTGCTGGGCTGGGTGCGGTTCGTGCAGCGGCGGCCGGTGACACGCGCCGCCGCGCTCGGCGTGATCCTCGCGGTCGGCGGCCTCGCCTGCGTCGTCGAGGTCTGGTCGGGCCTGGGCTTCGACGCCGTCGGACTGCTCCTCGCGCTCGCCGCCGCCTGCTGCCAGGTCGGCTACTTCGTCCTGTCCGACCAGGGCAGCGACGCCGGTGACGACGCACCGGACCCGCTCGGCGTCATCGCCTACGGCCTGCTGATCGGCGCGGTGGTCCTGACCGCCGTCGCCCGCCCCTGGACCATGCACTGGTCCGTCCTGACCGGTACCGCGCACATGGACGGCAGGCCGGTCGCCGCCCTCGCCCTGCTGGCCTGGATCGTCCTGGTCGCCACGGTTCTCGCGTACGTCACCGGCGTACTGTCGGTGCGGCGGCTCTCGCCGCAGGTCGCGGGCGTCGTGGCCTGCCTCGAAGCGGTCATCGCGACCGTGCTGGCCTGGGTGCTGCTCGGCGAGCACCTCTCCGCGCCGCAGATCGCGGGCGGCGCCATCGTGCTGGTGGGCGCGTTCATCGCCCAGTCCTCGGCCCCTTCGAAGGCCTCCGGCGCACCGGTGGCGAGCGGCGACGCCCACGCGGAAAGTGAGTTGCCGGCCCGCGAAACCGCGGCCTAGTCTCCGGTTCGTGCATTCGATCACTCACGTCATCGTCTCTCCGCCCGCCGCCTGAGGCGGGCCTCCGAGAACCGCGCCCGGCATCCCTCTCCGGCCTCCGCCGAGGGCGATTCCACCCGGGCGCTGAGTCGGCGTCGCCCGCAGACGAAGTCCGAGGGCCTTCCGCGCGTCCGCGCGAGGTCCGTTCCCTGACTTCCGCGCGGCCGCCGCCTGCCGGCCGCTGCCGCGCGCCTGCGGAGAGAACATCGTGTCGAATGCTGCTTCCGGCCTGCCCGTCGGGCGAGGTCTTGGCTGTCTCATCATCGCCGGTGCCGTCTGGGGCACCGCGGGCGCGGCCGCGTCGCTGATCCACCGGACCAGCGACATGGGCCCCGTCGCCCTGTCCTTCTGGCGCTGCGCGGCCGGGCTCGTCCTGCTGACCGCCGTCCGCGCCCTGCGCCGGCCGGTCTCCTCGGCCCCACGGCAACCGCTCGGCCGGCGAGCCGCGCGGGCCACCGCCACCGGGCTGGGGCTGGCCGTCTTCCAGGCCGCCTATTTCGCCGCCGTCTCGGCCACGGGGCTCGCCGTGGCCACCGTCGTCACCCTGGGCACCGGTCCCGTCCTCGTCGCCCTCGCCGCACGCCTGACCATGGGGGAGCGGCTCGGGCGCGGTGGTGCCGTGGCGGTCGCCGGGGTGCTCCTCGGGCTCGGTGTCGTCACGCTCGGTGGCGCGGGCGCGACGGTACGGCCGTGGGGCGTGCTGCTGGCGGTGGTCTCCGCCGGCGGCCAGTGCGCCATGACGCTGCTGGCCCGTCGGCGTGGGCGGCAGGGCCGTGCCGATGCCTCGGCGGCGGCCGTGGACACGTTCGCGGGAGCGTCCCTGTGGCTGCTGCCGCTCGCGCTCGCCGGAGGACTGCTGCCGCAGATCGCCCGCCCGACCCTGTTCCTGCTGCTGTTCGCCTACCTCGCGGCCGTACCCACGGCCCTGGCGTACACGCTCTACTTCGCCGGCGCGGCCGTCGTACGGTCGGCCACCGTGGCCGTGATCATGCTCCTCGAGCCGGTCGGCGCAACCGTCCTCGGGTTCGCGCTGCTGGGCGAACGCCTGACGGCGACGACCCTGACCGGCATCGCGCTGATGCTCACCTCGGTCGCAGGCCTCGCGTCGGCCGAGGCTCGGGGTGCGACACCGGAGCCGGTGCACGGCTGAACCGGAGAGGGGCCCTTGGCCCGGGCCCCTCTCTCACGCCCCGCGCCTGCGCAGCAGATGCTCACGCGCGGCCGTATCGCGCGGCCCGCCCCGCGCCGTCAGCCCGGCCGCGACACGCTCCCACACCTCGGGCTTGCGGCCCGCGTACTTGAACTTCGCCCGTACGTCGACGACTTCGAGCCGCAGCCCACGAATGCCCGGCAGCATCCGGCCGTACGGCACCTCGCCCACCGCCACCCGGGCGGAGCCGCCGGCGGGCTGGAAGTGGCCGACCTGGCGGTTGAGGAGTGCGGCCTTCTCGGCCGGGTCGTCCACGACATGGGCCCGGCAACGGAGTTGGACGGCCGCGTAGAAACTCGTCGGAGTGCCGTGCTCGGGCGGGGTGTCCGGCGGGGCCTGCCAGGGGCCGGGGACGTACACGTAGTCGTCGACCACGCTCAGCAGCACGTCCGGGTCGGCCTCCAGCGCCGGCCACAGCGGGTTGGGCCGGGCGAGATGGGTGACGACCTCGCCGCGCTCGGCGTCGTAGGCGAAGTGCAGCGGCTGGACGTACGGCGGCTCGCCCGGCAGGCCGTTGACGGCGAGCTGTCCGAAGTCGTGCGTGCCGAGCCACTGCTGCCACTCGGTGTCGTCGCGGGCGGCGTCCCAGGGGTGGATCAGCATCACGGCACCGCCAGGTAGTCGGGCAGCGCGATGCCGGGGGACAGGTCGGCGTCGGGGAGCGGGACTTCGTAGCCCTTGCGCAGCGGGACGACGCCGGCCCAGTGCGGGAGGGCGAGGTCCTCGGGCTCGTCGTTCACGCCGCCCGTGCGGAGCTTGGCGGAGACCTCGTCCAGGTCGAGGCGGATCACGGCGGTCGCGGCCAGCTCCTTCTTGTTCGCCGGCCGGGAGTCGGCCGCCCGGCCCGGCACCACGTGGTCGACCAGCGCGTCCAGCGCCACCCGCTTCTCCTCCGGGTCGGTCACGTCGTACGCGATGCCGTGCACGACGACGGACCGGTAGTTGATCGAGTGGTGGAAGGCCGACCGCGCCAGGATGAGCGCGTCGACATGCGTGACCGTCAGACACACCGGCAGCCCCGGGTCGGCCTTGCCCGTCATCCGCAGCGGCCGCGACCCCGTCGAACCGTGCACATAGAGCCGCTCGCCGACCCGGCCGTAGAGCGTGGGCAGCACCACCGGCGCCCCGTCGCGCATGAAACCGAGATGGCAGACGTAGCCCTCGTCGAGTATCGAGTGCACCAGCTCCTTGTCGTACGACGCGCGGTCCGCGGAACGCGTGGGGACGGTGCGGTCGGTCGGCGTGTAGGCGGCGGGCTGCGACGTCGGCTGCTGCTGGGTCCCCTGCATCGCGATCTCCATTGCGTTTCATATTGCACTAGTGCATAATGTGCTTTGTGCTAGGAGGATATCGGATCGAGGGGCGACGCGCAGCAGAGATTGCGGCGAGCGTCGAGCGTGCGGTGGGGTCCGGCGAGCTGGAGCCGGGTCAACTGCTTCCGCCCATGCGGGAGTTGGCCGTGGAGTTGGGTGTGAATCCCAATACGGTGGCGTCCGCGTACCGGATCCTGCGGGAGCGCGGGGTCATCGAGACGGCCGGGCGCCGGGGCAGCCGGGTGCGGCCCAAGCCGGCCACCACGGGGCGCGAGTACGCCGGGATGCACCTGCCCGAGGGGGTCCGCGACGTGGCGAACGGCAACCCGGATCCGGCCCTGCTGCCGTCGCTGGCGAAGGCGTTCGCGGCGGCGGGCGAGCAGGCCGACCGCGAGCCGGTGCTGTACGGGGGCGCGGCCGTGGAGCCGGACTTGGCGCGCATCGCCCGCGCGGCACTGGACGCGGACGGAGTGCCGGACGGACCCCTGACCGTCTCCTCCGGCTCGCTGGACGCCGTCGAGCGCGTGCTGGCGGCGCATCTCAAGCCCGGGGACACCGTGGCCGTGGAGGACCCCGGCTGGGGCAGCCTGCTCGACCTGGTCCCGGCGCTGGGCCTGCGCACGGCTCCGGTGGGTGTCGACGACGAGGGCCCGCTGCCCGCCGACGTAAGGCGGGCCATCGAGTCGGGCGCACGCGCCCTGATCGTCACGGACCGCGCCCAGAACCCGACCGGCGCCGCGGTGACCGCCACGCGCGCGCGTGCCCTGCGCGCCGTGCTCCGCGAGCACCCGGAGACCCTCCTGATCGAGGACGACCACGGCCACGGCATCGTCGACCTCCCCCTGCACCCCCTGGCCGGCGTCACCCACCACTGGTCCTTCGTCCGCTCGGTGGCCAAGGCCTACGGCCCCGACCTGCGCCTCGCGGTACTCACCGGCGACGGCGTCACGGTCGACCGGGTGCGGGGCCGCCACCGCCTGGGCCCCGGCTGGGTCAGCCGCATCACCCAACGGGCGGTGGTGCGCCTGTGGACCGACGACGCCCTGGACGCGAGAGCGGTGGCAACGGCGTACCGCAATCGCCGGGACCTGCTGATCGCCGCGCTGGCGGAGCGAAGGGTCGAGTCCCACGGCCGCAGCGGGCTGAACGTCTGGATCCCCGTGCCCGACGAGACGGCCGCGGTGGCTCGCCTGCTCCACGCAGGCTGGGCGGTGGCACCGGGCGCGCGCTTCAGGATGAGCGCCCCGTCGGGCATCCGCATCACGGTCGCGACCCTCGGGCCGGAGGAGATCGGTCCGCTGGCGGACGCGGTGGCCAAGGCCGTGGAGCCGTCGTCGGCGCGGAACTATGTATAGCCGTGTACGGGGGTGTCGGAGCGGTCGATCGGCTCAGCCGGTCTTCGGCCGGACCTGAGTGAGTGCCGCCCCCACCAGTACGATCAGTGCCCCGACCGGCGTCGACCAGCTCAGCGACTCCCCAAGGACCGCTACCCCCGCGGCAGTTGCGATGACCGGGATGAAGTACGTGACCATCTGGGCCGTCGTCGGCCCGACTTCGGCGACCAGCCCGTACTGGATCAGCACGGCCAGCCCGGTACCGAGCGCACCCAGCGCTGCGATCGCGAGCAGTGGGACGAGGGGGACGCGCGTCGGAAGCGTGGTGAACAGTGGGGTGACGACGGCCAGTTGCACCGTGGCGAGCAGCAACTGCGCCCCCGTCATGGAGAGGTTCGAGTGACTGGACCCGGCCAGCGTCCGACGGACGTAGATCCACCCGATGGGATAGCTCAGGGAAGCCAGCAGCGCCATCGCCGTGCCCGTGGCGTCCAGGCCGTGGAAGCCCTGCCATGCCCCGAGGACCGTCAGCACGCCGAGGAAGCCGATCCCCAGGCCGGCGACCCGCACCCGCGTCGGCCGGTCCTCGGACAGGGCGACCAGGGACAGAGCCATGCCCCACAGCGGTGACGTCGCGTTGCAGATACCCGCCAATGTGGAGGGGATCGTCAGCTCCGAGTACGCGAACAGCGAGAACGGCAATGCGTTGAGAAGAAACGCGGCGACAGCCAAATGCCCCCACGTCCGCACCCCCCGAGGCAACCGCTCCCTTTTGACCGCCATCGCCAGCGCGAGCACCGCCGTTCCGAACACCAGCCGCCCGAGCGTGACCTGGAACGGCGCGTACCCCTCCGTACCGACCTTGATGAGGAGAAAGCTGAAGCCCCAGATCAGGGACAGCCCGCCGAAGCGCAGACGCCAGTCGAGGGCGGGACGGCGGGCGGCGGAGGAGGACCGGGCGGGGGTCCGTGGCGCGGTGGCGGTGCTCATGGTCGCAACCATGCGACACAGAAACCTCGTAGCACAATCGAGTTTTTGCACCCGGTACCTCGTAGTATTGCTTACATGTTGAACCTGGAGCGCCTGCGCACCCTCGACGCCCTCGCCCGGCACGGCTCGGTGAGCGGCGCGGCCGAGGGGCTGCATGTCACGACGTCGGCCGTATCGCAGCAGATGTCCAAGCTGGAGCGCGAGGTCGGCCAGCAGCTGCTCGCCAAGAACGGGCGGGGTGTGCGCCTCACGGACGCCGGCCGGCTGCTGGCCGAGCACGCGGCGCGCATCCTGTCGCAGGTCGCGCTCGCCCAGTCCGACCTGGAGGCGCATCGGGGTCAGGTGGTCGGCGAGCTCAGACTGGCGGCGTTCCCGACGGCGGCGCGCGGACTGTTCCCGGCCGCGCTGTCGGCGCTGCGCTCGGCGCATCCGGGGCTGCGTGTCACCTCGCGGGAGACGGAGCCCGAGCCCGCCGTCCTCGCCGTGGTCCGCGGCGACTTCGACCTCGCCGTGGTCCTCGACTGGTACAACCGGCCGCTGCCGATGCCCGACGGGCTCGTCAAGGCCGTCATCCTCGACGACACGGCGGATGTGGCGATGCCCGCGGCGCACCGCCTCGCGGACCGGGAAGAGGTGGACCTCGAGGACTTCGCCGACGACGACTGGATCACCTGGGGCGAGAACGAGTTCTGCCACGAGTGGCTGATCCACACCCTGCGCTCCAAGGGCATCGAACCGCGCGTCGCCCACCGCGCCGAGGAACACCCCACCCAACTCGCCCTGGTCGGCGCCGGGTTGGGCGTCTGCGTGGCACCGCGGCTCGGGCGCGGGCCGGTGCCGGAGGGTGTACGGACCGTACCGGTGCGGCAGTCCGTGCAGCGCCAGATCTATGCCGTCTGGCGCACGGACGCCGACCGCCGCCCGTCGATCCGGGCGGCGGTGGAGGCACTCCAGGACGCGGGGCGGAAGATCGGCTGACCCAACAGGCCTATGCGGGCCCGAGTTTGCGGAAGTCCCAGGACACGATCTTGTCCGGCGTCAGCCGCACCCAGGCGTGCCGGCCGTCGTGCGGCATCTCCTCCAGGTTGAAGTTCTTGCGGGCGAACAGGGTCTCCGGGACGTCGAGTTCGGCGCACAGCTCCCCGGTGCGCGGGAACTCGCCCACGAACTCCACGGCTCCGGACAGCTCGACGCCGCGCAGCTCGTCGTACTCCTCGCCGGTGTCGACCACGATCGCGACCCGCGGATCGCGGCGCAGATCGGTCCAGCGCTTGCTGCGCACGACGGAGTACAGCCACATCGACGTGCCGTCCCAGGCGAACCACAGCGTGCTGACGTGCGGCGCGCCGCCCGCGGACACGGTGGCCACCCGGCAGGTGCGCTGGGTGGCGAGGAACTCGTCCAGCTCACCGGGTGTCATCATGATCTTCCGGCCCCGGCGTTGAGTGACGGTCATGCGGCCCCCTCTTTCTCTCACGTCGTGTCAGAGGAACTCCCGTGATCCTCTGACATCACGTCAGAAAAGAATGGGTCGTCTTCCGTCCTCGCGCAATGGTGGCTACTCTCGCCCGCTCCGGACCACCGCCGACGAGGGGGAACCGTGCCGTCGTACGAACAGCTCAGCGAGCTCCTCGACCCGGCGACCACCGTGCTGCTCACCGTCGAGTGCCAGCAGGGGGTCGTCGGCCCGGACGGCGCGCTGCCCGAACTCGCCCGCGCGGCACGCTCCTCGGGGGCCCTCGCCAACATCGCCCGGCTGGTGGCCGCCGCGCACGAGACCGGAATCCAGGTCGTCCACGCCATCGCCGAACGCCGTCCGGACGGCCGCGGCGCCAACCGCAACGCCCGCCTCTTCCGCGCCGCCGAACGGCTGCCCGTCCAGCAGCTGTCCGGCACCACGGCGGTCCGCGTGGCGGCCCCGATCGAGGTCGCCGAGGAGGACTTCGTCGTACGACGCCTGCACGGGCTGTCCCCGATCCAGGGCACCGACGTCGACGCCCTGTTGCGCAACCTCGGCTGCCGCACACTGATCGTGACCGGGGTCTCGGCCAACGTGGCGGTCCCGAACACCGTCTTCGACGCGGTCAACCGCGGCTACACCGCCGTCGTCCCGAGCGACGCCATCGCGGGGGTGCCCGCCGACTACACCCCCGCGATGATCCGCCACACCCTCGCATTGGTCGCCACGGTCGCGACCACGGACGAGGTGCTGGGCTGCTTCAAGCGGCCTCGGCGTACGGGCGTCACGCCAGGGTGATCGAGTCCCCGCTCACGGTGATCTGCTCGGCGGGCAGCGCCTGGGTCGCGGGACCCTTCTTCACGCTGCCGTCCTCCACCGAGAACTCGCTCTTGTGGCACGGACAGACGATGACGCCGTTGGAGATCTCGCTCACCGCACAGCCCTGGTGCGTGCACTTCGACGAGAACGCCTTGTAGGTGCCCGCCTTCGGCTGGGTGACCACCACGCCCTGGTCCTTGAAGATCTTGCCGCCGCCCTCCGGGATGTCGGCGGTCTTGGCGAGGGCGGTGCCGCCGCCCGAGCCGGACGAGGCGCTGCTGCTCGCGCCGGAGTCACCGCCGCTCGCGTCCGCGCCGGCCTGGGTGTCGGAGGACGAGCCGGAGGAGGAGTCGTCCGACGATCCGCACGCGGTCAGCGCGACGGCGAGACCCGCCGCGCCGACCGCCGTCACGACGGTACGGCGGGCCGGTGCCCCGGTGGGCTGAAGCGATTCGCTGGTCATGCTGACGTTCCCTTCCATGGCATGTTTCGCAGATCTGTACACGGGTACGGGCGCCGGTCGCCCGTTGTTCAGACGGTGTCGAGATCTTGACTCGCTCAAGCCGAGAGGTGGGTAAAGGCACGCTGTCGCTTTGCTGTCGGTATCGGCGCACCGCTGCCCCCGGGGCGCCGCCTGCACCCGCCAACACCCCAGTAACCTGGGGCGATGCTCAAGGAAGTCATCGCGACCCGCTACATCACGCCCCTGCGTGAGGGCGGCTCGCTGCCTGGACTCGTCGAAGCAGACGATTTCGGGACGTACGTCATGAAGTTCACCGGCGCGGGACAGGGCCGCAAGACGCTGGTCGCCGAGGTCGTCTGCGGGGAACTCGCCCGCCGGCTCGGCTTCCGGGTGCCCCGGCTGGTGACGATCGACCTGGACCCGGTGCTGGGGCTCGGCGAACCCGAGCAGCAGGTCCAGGAGCTCCTGCGGTCCAGCGGCGGCACCAACCTCGGCATGGACTTCCTCTCCGGCGCCCTCGGCTTCGACCCGCTCGCCTTCGCGGTCGGCCCCGAGGAGGCCGGGCACATCCTCTGGTTCGACGCACTGGTCAACAACGTCGACCGCTCCTGGCGCAACCCCAACCTGCTGATGCACCGCGGCGACCTGTGGCTCATCGACCACGGCGCCACCATGATCTGGCACCACAACTGGCCCGGCGCCGAGGCCTCGGCGGCCCGTCCCTACGACGCCTCCGACCACGCGCTGGCCCGTTTCGCCCCCGATCTCGCGGGCGCCGCCGCCGAGTTGGCCCCCCGTGTCACCGAGGACCTCCTCGCCGAGGTCACCGCCGAGATCCCGGACTCCTGGCTGGCCGACGAACCCGGCTTCGACACCCCGGACGACCTGCGGCGGGCCTACGCACGGCCGCTGCTGGCCCGGGGCGCCGTCGTCCACGAGCGCATCACCGGAATCGCCGCCGAGGAGGGCAAGTGAGCGAGCGCCACATCCACATGGCCGGCAGTGTGGTCGAACGCCACATCATCAAGGGCAGCGAGGCGAACGAACGGGACGTCTACGAGTACGCCCTCCTGCGCGTCGTGCCGCGCGTGGAGCGCGGCGAGTGCATCAACGCCGGTGTCCTGGTCTACTGCCGCGCCAAGGCCTACGTCGGCGCCCGCACCCACCTCGACGAGGCGCGGCTGCTGGCCCTCGACCCGGACGCGGACGTGGCCGGCATCCGGGCCGCCCTCGGGGCCGTGGAGCGCGTCTGCGGCGGAGGAGACGCGGCGGGGCAGGCCGCGGGCGACGACGCCGGGCGGCGCTTCCGGTGGCTGATCGCGCCCCGCTCCACGGTCGTCCGGCCCGGACCGGTGCACACCGGCCTCACCGCCGATCCGGCGGCCGAGACGGAGCGGTTGCTCGACCTGCTGGTGAGGTAATGGATCACACCCGCGCCGTGTGCCGTTGACACCGAGTGCCAGGCCTTCTAGCGTCACGTGTGCCGAAGGTACTAAGCGGTCGCTCACCTGGCGGACGCAACACCGGACGGACGGCTTTCCAAGACGTCGCACGGACGTACCTTCAAAGCGGGCGTACTTTCTCGAGGGCGAGGAGAAGCAGCAATGTCCACCACTGAGCAGCGGGTCGCCGTGGTCACCGGCGGAGCGCGCGGCATCGGTGCCGCCACCGCCGTACGACTGGCGGCCGAGGGTCGCGCGGTAGCCGTGATCGACCTCGACGAGGCCGCCTGCAAGGAGACCGTGGAGAAGATCACCGCGGCCGGCGGCAAGGCCCTCGCGGTCGGTGCCGACGTCTCCGACGAGGCGCAGGTCGAGGCCGCGATCGCGCGCGTCGCCGAGGAGCTGGGCGCGCCGACGATCCTGGTCAACAACGCGGGCGTGCTGCGCGACAACCTGCTGTTCAAGATGAGCGTCTCCGACTGGGACACCGTCATGAACGTCCATCTGCGCGGCGCCTTCCTGATGTCCAAGGCCGTCCAGAAGCACATGGTCGACGCCGGCTTCGGCCGCATCGTCAACCTGTCCTCCTCCTCGGCGCTCGGCAACCGCGGCCAGGTCAACTACTCGGCCGCCAAGGCCGGTCTGCAGGGCTTCACCAAGACCCTCGCCAAGGAGCTCGGCAAGTTCGGCATCACCGCCAACGCCGTCGCCCCGGGCTTCATCGCCACCGACATGACCGCCGCCACCGCCGCGCGCGTGGGCATGGGCTTCGAGGACTTCAAGGCCGCGGCCGCCACCCAGATCCCCGTCGCCCGCGTCGGCGAGCCGGACGACATCGCCAACGCCATCGCCTTCTTCACGGGCGAGGCGGCCGGGTTCGTCTCCGGCCAGGTGCTGTACGTCGCCGGCGGACCGCTCGACTAGGAGATCATCCACTCATGACTGAACTGCCCGCACTCTCCGGCAAGGTCGCCATCGTCACGGGCGCCAGCCGCGGCATCGGCTACGGCGTCGCCGAGGCGCTGATCGCCCGCGGCGACCGTGTGGTCATCACCGGCCGAGGCGAGGACGCCCTCAAGGAGGCCGTCGAGAAGCTCGGCGCCGAGCGCGTCATCGGCGTCGCCGGCAAGGCGCACGACCTGGACCACCAGACCGAGGTCGTCGAGCGCGCCATGGAGGCCTTCGGCCGCGTCGACCACCTGGTCAACAACGCCGGCACCAACCCGGTGTTCGGCCCGATCGCCGACCTCGACCTGAACGTGGCCCGCAAGGTCTTCGAGACCAACGTGATCTCCGCGCTCGGCTTCGCCCAGAAGACCTGGCACGCCTGGCAGAAGGACAACGGCGGCACCATCGTCAACATCGCCTCCGTCGCGGGCATCGCGCCCTCGCCCTTCATCGCCGCGTACGGCGTCAGCAAGGCCGCGATGATCAACCTGACCCAGCAGCTTGCGCACGAGTTCGCGCCCAAGGTGCGGGTCAACGCGATCGCACCGGCCGTGGTGAAGACCCAGTTCGCCAAGGCCCTGTACGAGGGACGGGAGGAGGAGGCGGCCGCCGCCTACCCGCTCGCCCGGCTCGGCGTGCCCTCCGACATCGGCGGCGCCACCGCGTTCCTCACCTCCGAGCAGTCCGCCTGGGTCACCGGCCAGACGCTCGTCGTCGACGGCGGGATCTTCCTGAACGCCGGCGTCGGCTGACGCACCGGGCTGTACATGCCCATGACACGGGTGCCGCTGGACACAAGCGGCACCCGTGTCCACGTACAGGAACATCACATTCCTCTGACAACGTCGTCATGAACGCGCTGATCAAGAACGCCGTGCCGAAGCAGGTGGAGTTGGCGGAATGCTGCGGTATGGTCTGCCGACCCTTGGTACGGCAGATCGAGGAGCGAGCGCGTGTTCAACCGGAAGCGACGCCTGCGGCAGGTGGCGGCCATCGCGTCCATATCGTCCCTGGTGGCCGGATGCGGCGTGCTCTCGTCGGACTCCTCCGACGACGAAGGGGCGATCACCGTCGGGACGACCAGTGCCCCCAGCACACTGGATCCGGCCGCGTCCTGGGACCAGTCCTGGGAACTGTTCCGCAACATTTACCAGACGCTCCTCAGTTACCCCTCCGGCGCGACCACTCCGCAGCCCGACGCGGCCGACAACTGCCGCTTCACCGACAGTTCGAACAGAACGTACAGATGCGAACTGCGCTCCGGCCTGAAGTTCTCCGACGGGCACACACTGGACGCCAAGGCGGTCAAGTACTCGATCGACCGCATCAGGAAAATCAATCTCAACGGCGGCCCCGCAGGCCTGCTCGGCAGCCTCGACCGGGTCCAGGCACTCGGTGACAAGGAAGTCGTCTTCCATCTCAACAAGCCGGACGCCACCTTCCCGTTCGTCCTCGCGACGCCCGCGATGTCCATCGTCGACCCCGCGGAGTACCCGGCGAACTCCCTGCGCAAGGACTCCGAGGTCGACGGCTCCGGGCCGTACACCCTCGACTCGTACACCGAAGGCAAGGAGGCCGTGCTCGTCAAGAACGGCAACTACCAGGGCTACGCCGACCGCAAGAACAGCGCAGTGACGATCCGCTACTTCCAGGACTCGTCCACCATGGTCACGGCTCTGAAGGCCAAGAAGCTCGACGTCGCCTTCCGCGGCCTCAACGCCGACGACATCGTCGACCTCCAGAAGCACGACGCGGGCGGCAACCTCCAACTCGTCGAGGGCTCCGGCATCGAGATCAACTACCTGGTGTTCAACCCGAAGGACTCCTGGGCCGGCAAGGCCGCCGTCCGCAAGGCCATCGCCCAGGTCATCGACCGCGGCGCGATCGCGCACAAGGTCTACAAGGACACCGTCGAGCCGCTGTACTCCATGGTCCCGAAGGGACTGACCGGGCACACCACCGACTTCTTCGACGACTTCGGCAGCCCCAGCACCTCCAAGGCCCGCAAGATCCTCACCGAGGCCGGCATCACCCAGCGCGTCCCGCTCACCCTCTGGTACACCACCGACCGCTACGGCTCCTCCACCAAGATCGAGTTCGCGGAGATCAAGCGCCAGCTGGAGGACTCCGGCCTCTTCACGATCACCCTCAAGAGCCGCCCCTGGAAGACGTATGTGAAGGGCTACCAGGACGGCGAGTACCCGGTGTTCGGACGCGGCTGGTTCCCGGACTTCCCGGACCCCGACAACTTCATCGCGCCGTTCGTCGGCAACCAGAACGCGCTCGGCACGCCGTACCCGGCGCCCGAGATCACCGGCGTGCTGCTGCCGCGCTCCCGCAGCGAGAGCGACCGCGCCAATGTGGTCTCGGACTTCGAGGAGGCCCAGCAGATCCTCGTGAGGGACGCGCGGCTGCTGCCGCTGTGGCAGGGCAAGCAGTTCGTGGCCGCCAGCGACGAGATCTCCGGCGCGGAGCGGGCGCTCGACCCGTCGACGATCATGATGATGTGGGAGCTGTACCGCAAGACCAGCTGGTAGGCGGCGGAGTTCGGGGAGTCGGGGCCGTTGTCAGTGGTCGCCTGTAGGTTCTGAGACCTGAAGCGACCGCACGACATAAGGACGTTGACGTGACCGACACCGCCATGCTGCCCGAGTCCTGGCGCGGGGTTCTGGGCGACGAACTGCAGCAGCCCTACTTCAAGGAGCTGACGGAGTTCGTCGAGGAGGAGCGGGCGGCCGGTCCCGTCTACCCTCCGCGCGAGGAGGTCTTCGCCGCCCTGGACGCAACGGCGTACGACAAGGTGAAGGTCCTGATCCTCGGCCAGGACCCGTACCACGGCGAGGGCCAGGGCCATGGTCTGTGCTTCTCCGTCCGCCCGGGCGTCAAGATCCCCCCGTCCCTGCGCAACATCTACAAGGAGATGCACGAGGAGCTGGGCACCCCCATCCCGGACAACGGCTATCTGCTGCCCTGGGCCCAGCAGGGCGTCCTGCTGCTCAACGCGGTGCTCACGGTCCGCTCCGGCGAGGCCAACTCGCACAAGGGCAAGGGCTGGGAGAAGTTCACCGACGCGGTGATCCGCGCGGTGGCCGACCGCCCCGACCCGGCGGTCTTCGTACTGTGGGGCAACTACGCCCAGAAGAAGCTCCCGCTGATCGACGAGACCCGGCACGTCGTGGTCAAGGGCGCGCATCCCTCACCGCTGTCCGCGAAGAAGTTCTTCGGCTCCCGCCCGTTCACGCAGATCAACGAGGCGGTCGCGGCGCAGGGCCACGAGCCGATCGACTGGACCGTCCCGAACCTGGGCTGACCGGCCGCCCCGGGCCGGTTTCCCGCCGGCCCGGCACGGTGCCGCCTGACCGGGATTGCGGGCGGCTGCGGCTAGCGTCGAGGGCACAGCCGACGAGCGGGCGGAGGACGCGGTGGCCAAAGGACAGGAGCAGGCGGCGCCGGATGCCGTGATGACGCGGATCGGGCAGGTCGTCATCCTGCACCACGCGGGCGACCGCGAGGAGGCCCGGCACCGCTTCCTCCAGCTGTGGTCGGAGATCGGCGAGGACGGCGACCCCCTGCACCGCTGCACCCTGGCTCACTACATGGCCGACGCCCAGGACGACCCCGCGGACGAACTGGCCTGGGATCTAAGGGCGTTGACGGCCGCCGAGGAACTCACCGACGACCGCCTTGCCGCCCACGAAGGAGCGCTCGCGGTACGCGCCCTGTACCCCTCGCTGCACCTGAACCTCGCGGCCGACTACGTGAAGCTCGGCCGCAGCGGGGCCGCCCGCACCCATCTGCGTCGGGCCCGCGGAGCCGCACAGGCACTCGCGGACGATCCCTACGGGGACGGGGTGCGGGCGGCCATCCACCGGCTGGAACTGCGGTTGGGGGAGGACGGAGCCTCCGGCGAGGGGGTGTGGGGGCCACCGCGGCAGCGGCCGTAGGACGGCTGCGTTCGGGTGGCCGGGCGGAGGTCGGTATCAACGCCCGTACGTCTGCTCGCAGATGACCGCCTCCGGGCTGTCCGCCCGCCAGCCCCCGTACTGCCTGCCCAGGGCGCACACGTCCGCGGTCTTGGGAACCGACCCCTTGGGGAGCGACCTGGACACCTCGGGGATCTTGGCGTGCGGATGCGGGTGCGAGGGATGCGCCGCTGGCTGTCTGCGCGGTCCGTGCGGTCGGCTCGGTCGGCCCGGCCGGTCGGACGAAGGCGCAGTGGCCGCCGGGCGATGCGGCTCCGGTGTATCGGACCGAGCCTGCCCGGACGGTTCGATCATCTCCAGTGCCTCACGGGCCGGCGCCTGCACGACCCGTGGCTCCGCGCTGCCGTCCGGGCGCGGCGCCGATTCCCGGGACGGTGCCGCCGTCGGCGGGCCGGGCGCGGGCGGGCGCTGGACGGTCACACAGCCGGAGAGGGCCGAGACGGCCACGGTGACCAGGAGCGTTGCGGTGGTCGTCGTTCGATGCACCCGCGCAACGATGTCGGGTCCGGTGGGCCGACGGACGGCGGACAGGCGGAGGTTGGCCCGCACGGGTGATCTCGCACCCCGTACGGAGGGTGCGGGCGCGGCAGGCTGACGTCAGTCGCCCGTGGCGCCGTCGATGCGCTCGCGGATCAGGTCGGCGTGGCCGTTGTGCCGGGCGTACTCCTCGATCATGTGGGTGTAGATCCAGCGCAGGTTGAACTGCTCGCCGGTGCGCCGGCTCTTGCCCTCGGAGGTGTCGTCCAGGCCGAAGCGGGCCGCGTTGCGCCGGGCGAGCTCGATCTCGGCCTGCCAGGTGGCGTACGCCTCCGCCCAGGTGTCCGCCTCGGTGAGGTGGAACTCGCCGTCCGGGTCCTCCTCGGTGAAGTAGATCGGGCCCGCGTCCTCGTTCGCGAGGACCTTGCGGAACCAGCCCCGCTCGCACTCCGCCAGATGCCGCACCAGCCCCATCAGGGACAGCGAGGACGGCTCCACGGAGGCGGTTCTGAGCTGGGCGTCGGTCAGCCCCTCGCACTTGAGCGCCAGGGTCTGCCGGTGGTAGTCCAGCCAGCCCTCCAGCATGGTGCGTTCGTCGGCGTCGGTCGCGGGTTCACGGCGTTCGATGGTCATCCACGCATCCTGACCCACCCCGCCCGGATCCACCACGCGATTTCAGCCGCCCAGCATCCCCTGCAGCAACTCCCGCAGCCCCGCGCGTACTTCGTCCAGGCTCGGCACCTCCGCATTGAAGGAGCCGGCCACGCAGGAGAACATCAGCCCGTCCGCCCAGGCCACCAGCGACAGCACGTGCCGGGCCGGGTCCTTCGAGCCCATTGCCCTGACCATGCCGCCCAGCTGGTCGCGGAAGCGGGCGCCGGTCGCGTCGAAGTAGGCGCGCAGCTCGGGGCGGCGGGTCGCCTCCAGGGCGAGTTCGTAGCGGGCGAGGGTCAGTTCGCGGTTGCGGGTCAGGGCGCGGTGCGTGGCGAGGGCCAGCGCGTCGACGAGGGAGGGGAGCCCGGCCGCCGGGTCCGGCATCTCGTCCAGGGCCAGCACGCGCGCCTCGCGCTCGGCCAGCCGCCGCACCGCCAGCTCCAGCAGCGCCTGCCGGGTCCGCGCCACGTTCGAGGTGGAGCCCTGCGACAGCGCGGCCGCCTCGTCGACGGCCCGGTGCGTCAGCCCGCGCATCCCGCGCTCGGCGAGCAGAGCGAGGGCGGTGTCGGCGACGAGGTCGGGGCGGGAGGTGGCGGGGGTGTCTGGGGGCGTGTCTGCGGGGGTGGAGGTCGACATGGAGGTCAACCTACCGGGTGTACTACGGCTGTAGTACGGTGGAGGCCGTGTGGCACTACAGGTGTAGTTATCCATTCGTGCAGCGGACCCGAGGAAGTGCTATGTCACATACCACCGGCCGAGCCGTCGTGATCGGCGGCGGAATCGGCGGCCTGACCGCAGCCGCAGCCCTCCACCAGCGCGGCCTGCACGTCACCGTCCTGGAGCGCGCGGCCTCCCTGGAGCCGGTCGGCGCCGCCATCTCCCTCGCCCCGAACTCCCTGCGCGCCCTGGACGTCATCGGGCTCGGCGACGAGATCCGCGACCTGGCCGCCTGGCAGGGCGACGGCGGTCTGCGCACCCCCGGCGGGCGCTGGCTCTCCCGCTCCAGTGCCGACGCCGCCGCCGAGCGCTTCGGCGGCCCCCTCGTCCTGCTCCACCGATCGACCCTCGTCACCAGCCTCGCGGCCCTGCTCCCGCCGGACACCGTCCGCACCGCCGCGCCGGCGACCCTCGCCGACCCGGGCGACGCCGACCGACCGGCCCGGGTGAGCACGCCCCACGGCGAGCTGGAGGCCGACCTCGTCGTGGCGGCGGACGGCATCCACTCCGCCGTACGCCGGTCGCTGTTCCCGGAGCACCCCGGGGCCGTCTACTCCGGGTTCACCACGTGGCGGGTCGTGATCCCGGTGCCCGGCGCCGAGTTCGCCTCGCACGAGACGTGGGGGAGGGGCCGTATCTGGGGCACGCACCCGCTCAAGGACGGGCGGATCTACGCCTACGCCGCCGCCCTCGCGCCGGCCGGCGAGCGCGCGCCCGACGACGAGCGGGCCGAACTGCTGCGCCGCTACGGCGACTGGCACCACCCGATCCCCGCCGTCCTCGCCGCCGCCCGCCCCGAGGACGTCCTGCGCCACGACGTCCACCACCTCGCCCGGCCGCTGCCCGCCTTCCACCGCGGCCGGGTCGCCCTGCTCGGCGACGCCGCGCACGCCATGCCGCCGATGCTCGGGCAGGGCGGCAACCAGGCGATCGAGGACGCGGTCGTGCTCGCCGCCCACCGCGACGACCTCGCCGCGTACACGACGGCCCGCCTTCCCCGTACGACCGCCGTCGCGCGCCAGTCCGTGAAGGTGGCCCGCATGAACCTGATGAGCAACCGCGCCGCCATCGCCGTACGCAACACCGCAATTGCCGCACTGTCCAAGGCGGGACCCGCGCTCCTGCTGCGCAGCTTCGACTCGATCGCCGACTGGCGGCCGCCGCAGCAGCCGTATGCTTCCGGCAGGACCCCGGCAGGCAACCGTTAGAGGAGACCGTCCCGTGAAGGTCGGCTGCATCGGACTCGGCGACATCGCGCAGAAGGCCTACCTTCCGGTGCTCGGCGGCCTTCCCGGGATCGAGCTGCACCTGCAGACCCGCACCCCCGCCACGCTCGCCCGGGTCGGCGACAGCCTCCGTGTCCCGCGGGAGCAGCGGCACGCGGATCTCGACGCCCTGCTCGCCCAGGACCTCGACGCCGCCTTCGTGCACGCGCCCACCTTCGTGCACCCGGAGATCGTGACCCGGCTGCTGGAGGCGGGCGTGCCGACGTACGTCGACAAGCCGCTCGCCTACGAACTCGCCGACTCCGAGCGGCTGGTGGCGCTCGCCGAGGAGCGGAACGTCAGCCTGGCCGTCGGCTTCAACCGACGCTTCGCGCCCGGGTACGCCCAGTGCGCGGACCATCCGCGCGAGCTGATCCTGATGCAGAAGAACCGGATCGGGCTGCCGGAGGAGCCCCGCACGATGATCCTCGACGACTTCATTCATGTCGTGGACACGCTGCGTTTTCTGGTGCCGGGGCCGGTCGACGACGTGACGGTACGCGCGCGCGTGGAGGGCGGGCTGCTGCATCACGTCGTGCTGCAGCTGTCCGGGGACGGCTTCACCGCGCTGGGTGTGATGAACCGGCTCAGCGGTTCGGCCGAGGAGATCCTCGAGGTGTCCGGGCAGGACACCAAGCGTCAGGTGCTCAACCTCGCCGAGGTGATCGACCACAAGGGCCAGCCGACCGTGCGGCGGCGCGGCGACTGGGTGCCGGTGGCGCGGCAGCGCGGCATCGAGCAGGCGGTGCTGGCCTTCCTCGACGCGGTGCGCGCGGGCAAGGTGCTCAGCGCCCGGGACGCGCTGGCGACTCACGAACTGTGCGAGCGGGTGGTACGTGCGGTGCAGGACCGGGCCGCCTGAGGCGGACGGCTCGTATGCCCTCGACCGCGCAGCACACGGCGAGGATCAGGAGCGCGCCGTGCACCGGCCAGTCGCCGTGGCGGGCGTACGGGGTGACGCCGTGGGCCAGTGGAATGTCATATACCACTGACCTGCTGTCGCCCGTACCGAGCCACGAGCCGATCCGATGCCCGCTCGCGTCATACACCGCCGAAACCCCGGTCAACGTCGCATGCACCATGGGCCGCCCGGTCTCGGCAGCGCGCAGTGCGGCGAGCGAGGCGTGCTGCTCCGGGGCCCAACTGTGCTGGAACGTCGAGGTCGCGGACTGGGCTATCAGCAAATCGGCGCCGTCCTGGGCGAGATGACGGCTCATGTCGGGGAAGGCCGACTCGAAGCAGACCATCGGGCCGACGCGCAGGCCGTGCCCGACGTTCATGATCACCTGCTGCGAGCCGCGCCTGCGGTCCTCGCCGGCCGCCTTGCCGACGGAGGTCGCCCAGCCGAGCACGGAGCGGAAGGGGACGTACTCGCCGAAGGGTACGAGCCGCATCTTGTCGTAGCGGTCGCCGGTGAGGCCGTCCGGGCCGACGAGCACCGAACTCTTGTAGATGCCGGGTTTGTCGGAGCGGCGGGCGTCGACGTTGACCAGGATGTCGGAGCCCGTCTCACGGGAGAGCGCCGCTATCCGCCGGGCGAGGTCGGGCCGGTCGCCGAGGTCGAAGCCGACGCTGCTCTCGCCCCAGACGATCAGGTCGACGCCCTGTCCGGCGAGCTTGCGGGTGAGCTGTTCCTCGCGGTCGAAGCGTGCGTCGGCGCCGTCCATGACGCCGGGTTGTACGACGGCGATCCGCGTCCGGCCGTCGACGTCCGGGAGCGGTGACCACACCCAGGCCGCCGAGGTGACCGCGGCGGTCGCGACGAGTCCCGCCACGGCCGGCACCCGGGACTCACGCACCGACACCAGCACGGCCACCGAGACGTTGACGACCACCACCAGGAAGCTGAGCAGCCACACCCCGCCGACCGAGGCGAGCCGCAGCGCGGGCTCCACCTCCCACTGGCTCGACCCGATCATGCCCCAGGGGCCGCCGAGCCCCTGCCAGGAGCGCACGAGCTCGGCCATCAGCCAGGCCGACGGCAGCACGAGGAGGGCGGCCAGACCCCGCCCCGGCCCGGGCACCCCGCCCAGGAAGCGGCGCACGAGCCAGCCCCACGGGGCCCACAGGGCGCCCAGCAGCGCGGCGATGAGAAAGATGAACACGTGCAGGCTCGGCAGCAGCCAGTGGTGCACGGCCACCATGTAGCCGAACCCGCCCCACCAGCCGTCGTACGCGGCGCGTTTCCCGGTCGGCGCGGAGCGGACCAGCACGATCCAGGGGACCAGGGCGACGTAGGCGAACCACCACAGGGACGGCGCGGGGAACGCGAACACGGGCAGGGCGCCGGCGAGCGCTGCGAGCGCCGAGCGCCGCCACGGGGAGGCGAGCCAGTGACCGAAGGTCTTCATACGGCACCTCCCTACCCGGCGGCTGGCTCCAGTGTGCGTGCTTCCGGTGATCTCGGCCAGGGGGCTCATCTCGGCCAGGAGGTCCGGATTCAGCCGCCCGCGGGCGCGGAGTGCGGCTCGGGCAGCCGGCGCCACTTCTCCTGTACGACCACCTCGCGCAGCCGCCAGCCGTCGTGGGTGCGCAGCAGGCCGAAGCGGTAGCGGCCGCCGCACACGAAGTCGGGCGCGGCCGATTCTCCGCCGTCCTTGGCGAACCGCATCGGGTTGACGTAGTCGGCCTGCACGCGCGCGGTGTCGCCGACGTCCTGCTCCAGGGGCCCGAACCGCACCCGGCGGTTGACGATCAGGTGCTGCCGCATCGGGAACAGCAGCATGCTCTCGGCGAGCCACTCGGCGACCTTCCCCGCGGCCCCCTCGATACCGCCGGCCGAGCGGTAGTCCGCGCGCCCGTCGGGCGTGAACAGCCCCCGGTACGCCCTCCAGTCGCCGTCGTCCACCGCCACCGCGTAGTCGGTGACCAGCTCGTCGACGGCCAGCCGGTCCATGACGGTCGCCAGCTCCACTCGCTGTGTCATCGGCTCAGTGTTGGGCATGGGACGGGCCGGGCCAAGAGGCGTGCGGCGACCCGTGCGATGCGAACGGCGGGCGCGAGCGCGGAAGTTGGCAGGTTCGCCGCCAACATCCCTTCCTATACTGGCCGGATGATCGACGTTCCGCTCAGCGCGCTCGAAGTGGCCATGGTCCAGGCGGGCGCCCGGGCCGCGGACACGCTACGGGACACCGCCGAGTTCGCCCGGCGCCTGGACGACCTCGGCTACCTGCGGCTCTGGTACGCCGAGCATCACCACTCCCCGGCCATTGGCGCGTTTCCGCCGGTCGTCCTGACCGCGCACGCCGCCGCCTCGACGTCGTCGATCCGTCTCGGCTCCGGGGGTGTGCTCGCCCCGAACCACGCCCCGATCATGCTGGCGGAGCAGTTCGGCACACTGGCCGCGCTGCACCCGGACCGGATCGACCTCGGCATCGGCCGCGGCCCCGGCACCTTCGACGAGCCGACGGCGCGGGCACTGCGGCGCGGGGCCGGGCCCGCGACGGACGACGAGTACCGCGACGACGTGGCGGAGACGCTGCGTTTCCTGGTGGACGAGGTCGCGCTGGGCCCGCTGCCGGAGCCGTGGCTGCTGGCGTCGAGCACGGCCGGTGCGGCGCTCGCCGCGGAACTCGGGCTGCCCCTCGCCTTCGCCCACCACATCCGCCCCGACAACACCCTCGCCGCGCTCGATCACTACCGCGAGCATTTCTCGCCCTCCCGCTGGTGCGGGCGTCCCCGCGTGCTGGTCTGCGTGGAAACGGTGTGCGCCGAGACGCAGGAGGAGGCGGTCCACCTCGCGGGCCCGATGGACGTCGTCAAGGCCGGACTGCTCAAGGGGCGGGGAGACATTCCCTTCCCGACGCCCGAGGAGGCGGCCGCCCACTCGTTCACTCCGGAGGAGGCACGGGCGTTGACGGGCTTCCGCGCCCAACAGGCCCACGGCTCACCGGAGATCGTGGACAAGCGTCTGAGGGAGCTGGTGGACGTGACGGGTGCGGACGAGCTCATGCTGGTGACGCCGGTCTATGCGCTGGCCGACCGACTGAGGTCGTACGAACTCGTCCGGCAGCACGTCATGCTGCCCACGGCGCCACAACTGCCGTAGCAGAGGGTCTTCTTCAGGCAGCCTCGATGACGTCGCTCCGGATCGCCGCCGCCCACTCGACCACCAACAGCTCGTACTCCGCGCGCTCCTGAGCCGAGAGGGAACCGCCCGCGCGCATCCACAGGGCACGGATCTGCTCGTTCACCTCGGCAGCAGAGCGCACGGAACCACGGGTCACGGAATCGGGGGACATGTGTACAAGCCTAGGGGCAAGCACTGACAGTGCGCTACCGGATGGCTACTGAGGACGTATGTGATTGGTCACGGATTTTCGTGGCGGTCCTGTGCGGGGCGGTTTAACTCCCGCATCGCGGCGCGGTGTTGAAGCACCGTCACTTCTGTTGCTCGGCCCACACCCGTGACCAGTCCAGCAGGGGCCGCATCGCAGTGACCAGGTCGGCGCCGAGCGGTGTGAGGTGCCAGGTCGACTCGGAGGTCGGGGCTGTGATGCCCGCCTCGCGCAGCTCGGTCAGCCGGGTGGACAGGACGCTGGAGGACATGCCGTCGCAACGGCGTTGCAGGTCCCGGAAGCCGATCGGGTCGCCGTGCTGATGGAGTTCCCAGATCACGCGCAGCGTCCAGCGCCGGCCCAGCAGGTCCAGCGCGGCCATGACGGGACGGCCGGTGGTGGATCCGCGTACGGGGCGGCCGGGAGTGGGCGCCGATCCCAACTGGCCTCCTCTCGGTTCGATCCGCACCGCGGTGCGTCATCGGGGTGCGTCGCTCATGAATGTTCCCCCTTCACCCTTGCGCTTCGATTTCAGAAGCGCAAGAGTCGGTGGGCATGAAACAGCGCATCGACGGCGTCACGCCGCCCTACACCCCGGAAGCCGACCGCGCGTTGCACCGGTGGATGCCTCCGGGCGTCGACCGTGAACCCCTGATGCTCTTCAAGGTCCTGGAACGCCACCCCGAACTCGCCTCACGCATGCGGGCGTTGGGCGCGGGCCTCCTCGTCCACGGCCGACTGTCCGACGCGGACCGCGAACTCGTGATCGCCCGCGTCTGTGCCCGGAGCGGCTGCGGCTACGAGTGGGGTGTGCACATGGCGGCGTACGCCGAAGTGGCCGGTCTCACGCCGCGGCAGATCACCCTGACCGCGACCGGCACCCCCGACGACCCGGCCTGGTCGTCCCGCCAGACGGCCCTGCTCCGCGCCGTCGACGAACTGCACACCGGCTCGCGGCTGACCGACGAGGCATGGTCAGGCCTGCGCCAGCACCTCGACGAACGCGAGGCCCTGGAATTCCTCGTCCTCGCCGGCTGGTACCGCACGATCGCCTACGTGGCGAACGGCACGGCGATCGACCCTGAACCCTCGGCGCTCGCCCTGCCCGAAGAGCAGGTCAGCCCGCCGACTCCGCCGCGTGCGGGCTGAGCGCGCCCGCCGAGACCAGGGCGATGATCACGATGCCGAGCGCGATGCGGTACCAGACGAACGGCATGAAGCTCTTGTGGGAGATCCACTTCATGAACCACGCGATGACGGCGTATCCGGTCGCGAAGGCGATCACCGTCGCGAACAGGGTCGGGCCCCATGAGACATGGTCGCTCTCCAGCGCGTCCTTGGTCTCGAACAGGCCCGAGGCCAGCACCGCGGGGATCGCGAGCAGGAAGGAGTAGCGGGCCGCGGCCTCGCGCTTGTAGCCCATGAACAGGCCGCCGCTGATGGTGGCACCCGAGCGGGAGACGCCGGGGACGAGGGCCGCCGACTGGCACAGGCCGAAGATCAGGCCGTCCTTCACGCCCAGGTTCTCGAGGGTCTTGCGCTGCTTCGGCGCCCGGTGGCGGCCGCCGGTCTCGTCGCGTGCCGCCAGCCGGTCGGCGATGCCGATGACCACGCCTATGACGATCAGCATGGTCGCGGTGATCCGCAGATCGCGGAACGGCCCCTCGATCTGGTCCTTGAACAGCAGCCCCAGCACACCGATCGGGATCGAGCCGACGATCACCAGCCAGCCCATCTGCGCGTCGTGGTCCTTGCGCATCTCCTTGTTCGCCAGCGAACGCGCCCACGCCGAGATGATCCGCCCGATGTCCTTGCGGAAGTAGATGAGCACGGCTGCCTCCGTGCCGATCTGCGTGATCGCCGTGAAGGCCGCGCCCGGGTCCTTCCAGCCGGAGAAGGCCGCGGTCAGCCGCAGATGCGCGCTGGAGGAGACGGGAAGGAACTCGGTCAGCCCCTGGACGAGTCCGAGGACGAGGGATTCAAACCAAGACATGAAGTTACGGAGTCCAAGTGCTGATGGAGGAAGGGGCGCCGGGCGTACCGCGCCGCCGGGCACGGTGATCGCCGCCGCCGGGCGCGGAGATCACACGGCAGCGTAGCGTCCCCGGACGACAGGCCCGGCACAGGGGTTTCGCAGGCGGCCGGCGGCCTCGGCGTTTGTGGTGTTGACCGGCCACGGGGGCGGAGCTTACTTTTCACCGGAGGGGAAAGCGCTTGCTGCGTGAGTTGCCTGCTTGTCGGGTGAGTGCTTGCTGTTCTTCCTCGCCGGCTCGTCGTCCCCGGAGGAGTGCTGATCAGGTCCATGTCCACGTCCGAGACCCGCCCAGGGGCGTCCCGGCCTCCCTCCGCCCCGCTCACCGGCCGCCGTATCCGGGCGGCGCTCGTCGGCACCGGTGCCATCGGGCGGGGCTCGCACCTGTCCGCGCTGGCCAAGCTCGCGGAGGAGGGCGAGACGGAGGTCGTCGCCGCGATTGACATCGATGCCACCGCGGTCGAGGAGTTCTGCCGGACGGCCGGGATCCCGCACGCGTACACCGACCTGGAGCAGATGCTGCGCGAGCAGCAACCGGACCTGGTGAGCATCTGCACCCCGCCGACACTGCACCGCGACCAGACCATCGCCGCGCTGCGTGCCGGGGCGTGGGTGTGGTGCGAGAAGCCGCCGGTGCCGACGCTCGCCGACTACGACGCAGTGGAGGCCGAGGAGGGCAAGGACGGCGGCCCGTACGCCTCGATCGTCTTCCAGCACCGCTTCGGCTCGGGTTCGAAGCACGTACGACGTCTGCTCGCCGAGAAGGCCATGGGCCGGCCGCTCGTCGCGCACTGCCAGACCACCTGGTACCGCGACACCGCCTACTACGCCGTGCCCTGGCGCGGCCGTTGGGCGACCGAGGGCGGCGGGCCGGCGATGGGACACGGCATCCACCAGATGGACCTCCTGCTGGACCTGCTCGGCCCGTGGAGCGAGGTGCGCGCGATGGCCGGGCGCCTGGTGCACGACGTGGAGACCGAGGACGTCTCCACCGCCCTGGTCCGCTTCGAGAACGGCGCCCTGGCGACGATCGTCAACAGCGTCCTGAGCCCCGACGAGGTCAGCCGCATCCGCATCGACTGCGAGCGCGCCACCGTCGAACTGACCCACCTCTACGGCCACAGCAACGCGAACTGGCGCATCACCCCCGCCCCGGACGTGTCCGGCGACGAGGTCGCCGCCTGGCAGGACTTCGGCGCGGACGTACCGAGCTCGCACCTGGAGCAGCTGCGGGAGCTGGTCGCGAGCATGCGGGCGGGGGAGCGGCCGCGCAGCAGCGGCGCGGACGGGCGCACCAGCCTGGAGCTGATCGCCGCGCTGTACAAGTCGGCATTCACGGACGCGACGGTGAGGGCGGGCGAGATCGGCCTGGGCGATCCCTTCTACACGGCCATGCACGGCAACACCCCCGGCTGGGCACCCGCTCCCGTCGTCGCCGAGGAGGTCTCCGCA
The DNA here is from genome assembly GCF_040644055.1 of Streptomyces sp. NPDC047043. NCBI lineage: Bacteria > Bacillati > Actinomycetota > Actinomycetes > Kitasatosporales > Streptomycetaceae > Streptomyces > Streptomyces sp. NPDC047043. The sequence goes on along the minus strand of NZ_JBEYVO010000002.1, from coordinate 368,925 downwards.
TGACCGGCCTGCGCCTCGTCCACGCCCACGGCGACCGGATCACGATCACCGAACCGTCCACCGGCGTCGAGCTGCTCAGCTACGTCTACGCCCCGGAGGCGGCCTGGGAGTCGCCGAAGCCGTACGTCCACCCCCTGCGCACCCTGGCCGGCGACGTCGTCACCGACTACCGGCCCAACGACCACCGCTGGCACAAGGGCCTGCAGCTGACGGCCTCGCATCTGTCGGGCGCCAACCTGTGGGGCGGCAACTCGTACATCCACGGTGAGGGCTACCTCGAACTCCCCGAGCGCGTCGGCTCGATGGCCCACGTGTCCTTCGACGAGGTGGCGGTCCGTGACGATCGTGTCGTCATCGCGGAGCGGCTGACCTGGCATCCGTACAACGGCGAACTGTGGGTCGACGAGGAGCGCCGGATCGAGATCCACGACGTCGACCGGGAGTCCGGCTCCTGGGCGCTGACCTGGACGAGTGCCGTCACCAACCGCCGTGACGAGCCGCTGCTGTTCGGCAGTCCGACCACCGCGGGGCGTGAACTGGCGGGCTACACCGGCCTGTTCTGGCGCGGCCCGCGTGCCTTCCGCGACGGCCGGATCATCGGCCCCGAGTCCGAGGGTCCGGGCCTGATGGGCGAACAGGCGCCCTGGCTCGCCTACTCCGGCGAACACGACGGCACCGACGGCCACGCCACCCTCGTCTTCGCGCACGCCCCCGAGAACGATCACGACGGCTCCCAAGGGACGCACCCCGCCCACTGGTTCGTGCGCAACGAGCCGTTCGCCGCGGTGGCCCCCTCCTGGGCGTTCTACGACGAACTGGAACTCGCCCCCGGCGACACGCTCACCCGCCGCTACCGCGTCGTCGTGGCGGACGGGGCCTGGGAGCGGGAGGAGATCGCCAAGTACCTGGAGGCGCATCCGTGGTGAACGGTTTCACGGGGTTGCCCGGCGGAGTGGCCGTCTCGCACCTGTCCGTCTACGACTGGCCCGCCGCCGACGGCGTCTGCGGCGGAACTCCCCATATGCACCTGACCTGTTCGGAGGGGTACGTCGTCACCGGCGGCCGGGGCGCGGTGCAGACGCTCACGACGTCCGGGTACGAGGTCACGCCCCTCGTACCCGGCACAGTCGCCTGGTTCACGCCGGGCACCATCCACCGGCTGGTCAACGAGGACGACCTGCGCATCACGGTGCTGATGCAGAACAGCGGGCTGCCGGAGGCGGGCGACGCGGTGCTGACGCTGCCGCCGCAGTACCTGACCGACCCCGGGACGTACACCGCCGCGACCAGGATCCCGACGGACGCACCGGAGGAGGAGCAGGCCCGCGTCGCCCGGGCCCGCCGTGACCTGGCCCTGGAGGGCTACCGCGCCCTGCGCGACGCGGACGGCCCCGCACCGCTGGCCGCCTTCCACCGCGCCGCCGCGGCACTGGTACGCCCTCGTCTCGCCGAGTGGCGCGAGCGCTGGCAGCGGGGCGCCGAGGCGGCCGCGGCGGCGACGGGGGAGCAGCTGGACCGCCTCGAGAAGGGCGACGCCGGCCACCTCGCGGACGCTGTCGTACGGGCCGAACTGCCTTCGGCGTACGGGAAGTTCGGGATGTGCGGGCGGTTGGACGTGTACCAGGGCCCCTAAGCGGCGGGCGTGAGGGGCGCGACCGGCGAACCGGCGGCGAGAGCCCTGCTCTGCAGCGTGGTGATGCGCTGGATCACGAGCACCACGAGGACCGCCGCGGCGATTTCGAGGACCTCCGCCACCACCAGGAGGGGCAGCGAGGTCCCGCCGCCGAGCTGGGACGCCGCGGTGAGCACGGTGTGCCCGGCCCACGCCGCCCACCAGACGTTGACCAGGACCTCGTCGCGGCCCGTCGTTGTCGTGTCGGCGCTGCTCGCGCGCTGTACCTCGAGGACCAGCCCCCGCGGGACCCACAGGTTGACCATCGGGATCAGCCAGGCGAGGACGGCCCATGCGCCGGATCCCGTGACGGCGCCGGGGGAGAGCACCTGTGCGTTGCGCCGGCAGCGGCTGAACCACACCAGGAAGAGCACGATCGCCGCGGTCGTCAGGTACACGAACACCATCGACGCGAACCCCGACCTGTTGAGCGACGCGTCTGTCGGGTGCAGGCGGTGAGCCCTGACGGCCAGGGCCCGGAAGACGTCCGCGACTGCCGCCACGGGTATGACGGCCTGCGTGCACCGGGCGAGCGGCAGTGGCGCCTTGCTGAGGGGACTGTTCACAGCGGGAGCATAGGGGCGCCTGTGCCCGCCCGACGTCGACGTTTACCTGAACATGACCATGCTCAGGCCGCTGTCGGACCCGTCACCGTCCAGCCCGTGGCCTGCGGGTGGGCGGTCAGGTCCTCGTGCCGCACCGCCTCGCCGCACGCCCGGCAGGTGACAACGGGGACCAGTTCGTTGCCGCAGATGTGCTCGATCACCATGGGGCGGTCGCCGTCCTTGCGCAGGTGGCGGTCGCCCCACTCCATCAGGGTCATCAGGACCGGCTCCAGTTCGAGCCCCGCACGGGTCGGCCGGTATTCGAAGCGCTGCGGCCGCTCGCTGTAGACGCGCTTCGTCAGGATCCCGGCGTCCACGAGCCGCCGCAGCCGGGTGGTCAGGACGTCGCGCGGGGCGCCGATGTTGCGCACCAGCTGGTCGAAGCGGCCGTTGCCCAGGCACACCTCCCGCAGGACGAGCAGGGAGTACTTCTCGCCGACGAGCGCCAGGGCGTCGGCGATGGAACAGGGGCGCGGGTCTTTGGTGGCGGCCATGACGCCCAGTCTAGGAGAGGGTTTGATTTTCCAACCCGCTCGGTTATGGTGAGTTTGGATTTCCTACTCACCGGTAGTCCCTGGCAGTTGTCCGGCAGTTGTCGTGGAGGCCGCACCATGCGTGACGCAGTGATCGTCGAAGCCGTACGCACCCCGATAGGCAAGGGCAAGCCGAACGGCTCCCTCGCGCACGTCCACCCCGTCGAGCTCCTCGCCCACACCCTGCGCACCCTCGTCGACCGCTCCGGCGTCGACCCGGCGCTGATCGACGACGTCATCGGCGGCACCGTCGACCAGGTCGGCGAGCAGGCCATGAACACCACCCGCTACGCGGTCCTGTCGGCGGGCTTCCCCGACTCGGTCCCGGCGACCACGGTGGACCGCCAGTGCGGCTCCTCCCAGCAGGCCGTGCACTTCGCGGCGCAGGGCGTCATGTCGGGGGCGTACGACCTCGTCGTCGCCTGTGGTGTCGAGTCGATGAGCCGCGTACCGATGTGGTCGAACGTGCCGCCCGGCAAGGACCCCTTCGGACCCGGAGTCGCCGAGCGCTACCCGGAGGGCCTGGTCCCGCAGGGCATCAGCGCCGAGCTGATCGCCGCCAAGTGGTCGATCACCCGCGAGCAGATGGACGCCTTCGCCGTCGCGTCGCATCGGAAGGCCGCCGCGGCCTGGCAGCAGGGTCTCTTCGACGCCGAGGTCGCGCCCCTGGAGGGTGTCACGCGCGACGAGTGCGTAAGGCCGAACAGCACCACCGAGGTCCTGGCCGGACTCCGGCCCGCCTACCACGACCCGGCGTTCGCCGAGCGCTTCCCGCAGATCGAGTGGAACGTCACCGCGGGCAATGCCAGCCCCGTCAACGACGGCGCCTCCGCCGTGCTGATCACGTCCAGTGAGACCGCCGCCCGGCTGGGGCTGCGCCCGCTCGCCCGGCTGCACAGCTTCTCCGTCACCGGCTCCGACCCGCTCCTGATGCTCACCGGCGTCATCCCGGCGACCGAGAAGGTGCTGCGCAGGGCCGGTCTTACCCTCGGCGACATCGACCTGTTCGAGGTCAACGAGGCGTTCTCCAGCGTCGTCCTGGCCTGGCAGCAGGAGACCGGCGCCGATCTCGCCAAGGTCAATGTGCACGGCGGCGCGATCGCCATCGGGCACCCGCTCGGCGCGAGCGGCACCCGGCTGACCACGACCTTGGTGCACGCCATGCGCGCGCGTGGAGCGCGTTACGCCCTGCAGACGATGTGCGAGGCGGGCGGACTGGCCAACGCGATGATCCTGGAAGCCGCGTAGGCGGTCAGCAGCCCCGGATGTGGTGCCGCTTGCGCCATGCCACCACCGTGCCGACCAGGGCCGGCAGGGCGATGCAGGCCATCGCGATCAGGAAGGCCGGGGACGTCGGCGACGAGGCGCGGGCGCCGGCGACGACGTACGCGGCGGTGTTCGGGATCGAGCCGAGGGCCGTCGCGAGCAGGAAGGGCACCCAGCCCATGCGGGAGACGGCGGCGCAGTAGTTCGCGGCCCAGAACGGCACCCCGGGGAAGAGCCGGGCCGCCATCATCGAGCGGAAGCCGTGCCGGCTGAGCTGCCCGTCCGCCGCCTTCAGCAGCCGGCCCCGCAGCAGCGGACGCAGCGCGTCCTGCCCGAGCACCCGGCCCAGGCCGAAGGCGATTCCGGCCCCGAGCACCGTGCCCGCCAGGGCCGTGCCTATGCCCATCTGGGAGCCGAACAGTGCGCCCCCGGCGAGGTTCAGCAGCGGCCGCGGCACGAACGCGACCGTGCACAGTCCGTAGGCCCCCGCGAACACCATGGCCGCCGCGGCTCCGCCGAGCTGCGGCGGCCAGCCGTGCGCCAGCAGCCGCTGCGGCTCGAAGAGCAGCACCGCGCTCGCGGCGGCCGCGAGCAGGACGACGAGCAGGGACAACCGCGACCACGGCGAGAGCAGCACGCGCGTGCAGCGCGCGCCGAGGCCCTGTGGAGCCGGGACGGGTACGGCGACGGCGAGCTCCGTGGCGGCGGCCCGGGGAGAGGCCGTGGCGGTGCCCCCAGAGCGGGTGGTGGCATCGAGCATCCGGTGACACTAACCGACCAATGTGTGTGATCGCCGTATGGTTCGTCCCATGGGCGTCACAGATGCGGGCATCGTGGACGTGCCGTTCAGCACACTCGCCGACACCGTGCTGGAGCGGCTCACCGCCACGTACGCCGCCGCGGCCGACCCCGGGCGAGCCGCGCCCATGCGGGCGTACATGAAGGACGTGGCCCCCTTCCTGGGCCTGACCACACCCGTCCGCAGGGCCCTGTCCCGCACCGTCGTGGAGGGCCTGCCCCGCCCCGACGAGGTCGACTGCACCGCGATCGCCCTGCGCTGCTGGCAGTTGCCCGAACGCGAGTACCACTACTTCGCCGTGGACTATCTGCGCCGCCACGCACGCGCGTGCTCCTCCGGCTTCCTCCCGGTGGCCCGGCACCTCGTCACCACCGTCTCCTGGTGGGACACGGTCGACGCGCTCGCGGCGCACACGGTGGGCGCCCTGGTCACGGCCGACCCGAAGCTCACGGCCGACATGGACCGCTGGATCGTGGACGACGACCTGTGGGTCGCCCGCACCGCCCTGCTGCACCAGCTGCGCTACAAGGAACGCACCGACACCGAACGCCTCTTCGGCTACTGCCTGCGCCAGTCCGCACACCCCGACTTCTTCATCCGCAAGGCCATCGGCTGGTGTCTGCGCGAGTACGCCAAGACCGACCCCGAGGCCGTACGGGCGTTCCTGGCGCGGGAGCGTGGGCGGTTCGCGCCGCTGTCGGTGCGGGAGGCGCTGAAGAACATCGGGGCGTGAACCGGCCCCCGGGGGAAAAACCATTCGACGCCGGGCAAAGCGTCGGCAATGATCGACGTCATGTTCCGGTACGCCTTCCACCTCGCAGCATCCGCGGTCGCGGATGCCCCGAAGGCTGCCGTTCCCGTACTCGTCGCCGCAGTCGACGGCGCCCGAAGCTGACCCTCTCCGGATCGTCCGGCGGACCCCGCAGGGGGAGGGTCGGCGAGTCCTTGGGGTCCCCATCTCTCTCCTGACGAAGAGGCTTCGAGGTATCGCCATGCCCAAGACGGCTTACGTGCGCACCAAACCACATCTGAACATCGGCACCATGGGTCACGTCGACCACGGCAAGACCACCCTGACCGCCGCCATCACCAAGGTGCTGGCCGAGCGCGGCACCGGCACGTTCGTGCCGTTCGACCGCATCGACCGCGCCCCGGAGGAGGCCGCGCGCGGCATCACCATCAACATCGCGCACGTCGAGTACGAGACCGACACCCGCCACTACGCGCACGTGGACATGCCGGGCCACGCCGACTACGTCAAGAACATGGTCACCGGTGCCGCGCAGCTCGACGGGGCGATCCTCGTCGTCTCCGCGGTCGACGGGATCATGCCGCAGACCGCCGAACACGTGCTGCTCGCCCGGCAGGTGGGCGTCGACCACATCGTCGTCGCGCTCAACAAGGCCGACGCGGGCGACGAGGAGCTCACCGACCTCGTCGAGCTGGAGGTCCGCGAGCTGCTCACCGCGCAGGGTTACGGCGGCGACTCCGTACCCGTCGTACGGGTCTCGGGGCTCAAGGCGCTGGAGGGCGACCCGCGGTGGACGGCGTCCATCGAGGCGCTGCTCGACGCGGTGGACACGTATGTGCCCATGCCCGAGCGGTACTTGGACGCGCCGTTCCTGTTGCCGGTCGAGAACGTGCTCACGATCACCGGCCGGGGGACGGTGGTCACGGGCGCGGTCGAGCGCGGTGTCGTCCGCGTGGGCGACCGGATCGAAGTGCTCGGCGCCGGGCTGGAGACCGTCGTCACCGGCCTGGAGACCTTCGGCAAGCCCATGGAGGAGGCGCAGGCCGGCGACAACGTGGCGCTGCTGCTGCGAGGCGTTCCCCGGGACGCGGTGCGGCGCGGGCATGTGGTGGCCGCGCCGGGCAGTGTGGCGCCCAGTCGCCGCTTCTCCGCGCGGGTGTACGTGCTGTCGACGCGCGAGGGCGGGCGTACGACACCGGTGTCGACGGGGTACCGCCCGCAGTTCTACATCCGGACCGCGGACGTGGTCGGTGACGTCGACCTCGGCGCGGTGGCGGTCGCGCGGCCCGGGGAGACGGTCACCATGACCGTCGAGCTGGGGCGTGAGGTTCCTCTGGAGCCCGGGCTCGGGTTCGCCATTCGTGAGGGCGGACGGACCGTCGGAGCCGGGACCGTGACAGCCCTCGTGTGAGGGCGGCCGAAGTGTGCGGGGGACTGCCGGCCGGCTGTGGCCGGCCGCGCGGTTCCCCGCGCGCCTTCGGGGCACTGCAGGGGCCCACAATGAAGCTGTGACCGAACCCATACCCGTGACCAGGACCGTCGACCACGGCACCGCCAAGCTGATGCCCGACGTCGACCGGAAGCGGGCCTGGCTGCTGACCGTCGACGGGGCGCCGCAGTCGTACGTGGATCTGGACGAGCCGGAGCACCTGGAGTTCGAGTACGCGCGGCGGCTCGGGCATGTACTGGACATCGTCGCGGAGCCGGGGAGTCCACTGGACGTGCTGCACCTCGGCGGGGGCGCGCTCACCCTGCCCCGGTACCTGGCGGCGACCCGGCCCGGCTCCCGGCAGGACGTCGTCGAGGCGGACCGGGCCCTGCTGGAGCTGGTCGTGGAGCACCTGCCGCTGCCGGACGGCGCCGCCATCACCCTGCACACCGCCGACGCCCGCGCCTGGCTGGAATCCGCCCCCGCACACTCCGCGGACGTGCTCGTCGCCGACGTCTTCGGCGGCTCCCGCGTCCCGGCGCACCTCACCACCCTCGCCTACGCCCGCGAGGCCGACCGCGTACTGCGCCACACGGGCGTCTATCTGGCCAACCTCGCCGACGCCGCGCCCTTCGCCTTCCTCCGCTCCCAACTCGCCACCTTCGCGGCGGTGTTCGAGGAGCTCGTGCTGATCGCCGAACCGGCCGTCCTGCGCGGCCGCCGCTTCGGCAACGCGGTGCTCGCCGCCGCGCACCATCCCCTGGACGCGGTGGCCCTGGCCCGCCTCACGGCGGGCGACGCCTTCCCGGCCCGGGTCGAATACGGGCCGGGCATCCGGGAGTTCACCCGCGGCGCCCGACCGGTACGGGACGAGGACGCCGTACCGTCACCCGAGCCCCCCGACGGGGCGTTCGGCATCGGGTGAACCGCACGCACAGGGACGCCGCGAGCGGCATCTCCAACTGACCGTCCCCGCTTACCGGTTGCCGCTCACCCCGTCGGATCCTCGCCCGACAGCCGCACCGTGCTCATGATCTTCAGGATGGTCGTGTCGGGGACCTCGCCCTTGACGCCGGTCGCGGCGTAGAGGTTCCAGGCCACGAAGTCCCCGGCCGAGTTCTTGAAGCCGAACGAGATGGCCTTGCCGTCGCTGGCGCACTTCGACTTGCCGATCTCCGGGCTGTTCTTCGACCGGGCCCAGGCGTAACTGCCCGAGATGCCGGAGGTCGTCGTGAACTTCTTGGCCGTCTTGTCGAAGGTGATGCTCTTCTTGTCCGGCTGCGTGTACCCGCCGAAGACCCACCACGGCACCTGGTTCACGGCGACCTCGTCGGTGTTCTTCGCGCCGTCCGCGCCCTTGGTACCCACCGCGGCGAGCGCGGTGTCGTCCGTCTTGCCGTCCTTGTCGTCGTCGGACGTGCACCACTTGGACTTGTAGTACGCCGGTGCCGACATCGTGATCAGCGGCTTGCTGCCGGCGTCCTTGCTCTTGTCCTCGAAGCCGATCAGCGTGCCGGGGGAGTCGACCTCCCAGTCGGCCGGTACGTCGAAGGCGGTGCCCCACTTGGGGTTCACCACGACCTTCCAGCCGGCGATGGTCGCCTTCGCGGTGTCGCCGCCGCGCGGGTTGTCGTCCGCCGCCGACGCGGAGTCGCTCGGGCTCACCGACGCGGAGGGCGACTGGCGCACCTTCTTGCCCGAACCACCGTCCGCCTTGTCGTCCTTGTCGCCCCCGAGCACCAGGAAGCCGGTGACGCCGGCGGCCACGACCACGGCCGTGGCCGCCACGATCGCGACCAGTTTCGTTCTGTTGCCGCCACCGCCGCTCGGCGGCTGCGGCGCCCCGGCCGGATCCGGCGGGCCCCACTGCGGCTGCTGCGCATAGGAGTTGGGCTGCTGCTGGAATCCGGGCTGCTGATACGGATTCGGCTGCTGGTATCCCGGCTGCTGGTACGGGTTGTTCGGCGCCTGGGGGTTCTGCCCCTGCGCGTTCTGCTCGCCCCCGGGCGGCTGCTGTCCTGGCCACATGTGCAGTCACCCTAGTGCCGCCGGGGACACGATTCGGTCACTGCGGTTCGTCAGGGCCGTAGCGAATCAGGAGTCCTCGGGGGGTGTGTAGAGCCGTACGGTGCTCAGGACCTTCCTGACCGTGGCGTCCGGGACCTCCTCGCCCACGCCCCTTGCGCCCACGAACGACCAGGACGCCAGATCGCCCGCGGCGTTCTTGAAGGCGAAGGTCGTCGCCTTTCCGTCCGAGGCGCACTTGTGCAGTTTCTTCACACCCGACGACCGGGACGTGGCGACGCTGCCGGTGAGTCCGGAGGCCGTGGTGAAGGAGGTGACGGGTCCGGTCGTGACCTTCTTGTGGTCCGGCTGGGTGTAGCTGCCGTAGACCCAGGTCGCCGAGTCCGCGCGGGCGATCTCAGCGGTGTTCTTCGCGCCGTTGTTCCGCCGGGTGCCCGCGCTCGCCAGGGACGTGTAGTCGACCTTGCCGTCCTTGTCGTCGTCGGCCCCGCACCACTGCTGCTTGAGGACCGCGGGTGCCTTCATGGCGACCAGGGGCGTGTCGTCGGGATCGTCGTTCTCCGAGACGTACGAGACCCAACTCGGCGACTGGGGCGCCCAGTCGGCCGGAACGTCGAAGAGGACACCCAGCTGTGGGTTGGCCACGACCTTCCAGCCGGCGATGGTCGGTTTCGTGCCGTCGGACGCCCGCGGGTTCCCGCTGCCGGAAGCCTGCGGACTCGCCGAACCAGTCGGATCGGGATCCGCCCGGTCGTCGCTGCCGCCGGTCAGCAGGACGGCTCCGGTCACGGCGGCGGTCACCACGACCACCGTGGCCGCGACAAGAGCGACCACCTTCGTACGGCGCCCCGCACCACGCGTCTCGGGCAGCGCCGGAGCGGTCGGGGCCTGCCACGGCTGCTGCTGGTACGGGTTGGGCTGCTGGTATCCGGGCTGCCGGTACGGATTGGCGTCCTGCTGCTGATCGGGCCGGCCCCCGGGCGACTGCTCTCCTGGCCACATGGGCCGTAAGGATACGACGATCATCGAACGGCGCCGGGAGCGGCTCTGGCCAGCCGAGGCTACTCGCGGGTAACCTTGCCGTCATGAGCGCAGACCAGATGTCGATCGGCGAGATGCTCGCCGCCACCGTGCCGATGGCCCGGACCCTGAACCTGGAGTTCCTGGAGACCACGCCGGAGAAGGCGGTCGTGGCCCTGCCGGACCAGGGCGAGTACCACAACCACGTGGGCGGGCCGCACGCCGGAGCGATGTTCACGCTCGGGGAGACCGCCAGCGGGACGGTCGTGCTGGCCGCGTTCGGGGAACAGCTCGCGCGTGCGGTGCCGCTCGCGGTGAGCGCCGAGATCGCGTACAAGAAGCTCGCGATGGGAGTCGTCACCGCCACCGCGGTCCTCGGCCGCCCGGCCGCCGAGGTCGTCGCCGAGCTGGACGCCGGGGGTCGCCCCGAGTTCCCGGTGATGATCGAGATCCGCCGCGGGGACGGTGCCGTGACCGGCGAGATGACGGTCGTCTGGACGCTCCGCCCGAACGGCTGAGAGCCGCTGCCGCCGAGGGCCCGGGTCACCCGAGACGTGACCCGGGCCCTCGGCGTGCATCGCCGTGTGCTCAGGCCGCGAGCTGCCTCCGGCCGGTCACCGTTTCGCCCTCCAGTCCCGCCACGAACTCCTTGAGCCAGGCCACGAATTCGGGGCCCAGGTCGTCGCGGTCGCAGGCCAGGCGGACCACCGTGCGCAGATAGTCGGCCTTGTCGCCGGTGTCGTAGCGCAGGCCGTCGAAGACGACCCCGTGCACCGTGCCGCCCGCGGCGAGTTCCTGGAGCGCGTCGGTCAGCTGGATCTCGCCGCCGCGGCCGGGCGGGGTGCGCTCCAGGGTGTCGAAGACGGCCGGGTCGAGGACGTAGCGGCCGATGACGGCGTAGGCGCTGGGGGCGTTCTCGCGCGACGGCTTCTCCACCAGGCCCGTGACCCGCACCACGTCGTCCTCGCCGGTCGCCTCCACGGCCGCGCAGCCGTAGAGGTGGATCTGCTCCGGCGGGACCTCCATCAGGGCCACGACGCTGCCGGAGTACTGGTCCCGGACGTCGAGCATCCGGCTGAGCAGCGTCTCTCGCGGGTCGATCAGGTCGTCGCCGAGCAGGACCGCGAAGGGCTGGTCGCCGACGTGCCGGCGGGCGCACAGCACCGCGTGTCCGAGGCCGAGGGGCTCGCCCTGGCGGATGTGGTGGATGTTGGCCAGCCGGGCCGGGTCGCGCACGGCGTCCAGACGTACCGCGTCTCCCTTGGCGGCCAGGGCCTGCTCCAGCTCGAAGGCGTTGTCGAAGTGGTCCTCGATGGCCCGCTTGTGCCGGCCGGTGACCATCAGCACGTCGTCCAGGCCGGCCGCGGCCGCCTCCTCGACGACGTACTGGATGGCCGGCTTGTCCACGACCGGCAGCATCTCCTTGGGAGTGGCCTTGGTCGCGGGCAGGAAGCGGGTGCCGAGTCCGGCGGCCGGGACGACGGCCTTGGTGACCGTGCGGGCGGTGGCGGGGGCGCTCGAAGCGTGGGGGGCGATCATGCGGCCCATGCTGGCGTACCGGTATGAGAGCTTCCCGAGAGAAACTTCGGAGCTCGCTGTGCGTCCGCACGCGGTGGAGATTTCGTGTGCCAACTGCCTTTCGGCGCACACAAGTTGGCGTTCATGCGCCGGTTATTTCGAATGAGGGTGCGGGTACCGCCGGTAACTTATCTGAAGTTACCGCGTTTTGAACTTGGGTCACTCGAACTCCTTGTTTCCTGTGCGTCAATTGTGCGAAAGTGAGCGGCCCTATAGCGGTCCCGGTACCCGACGCGCATAGGTATGCACCAATCAGGCACCTGCTTTCCGGTGGACGCATGCATTCCGTTTGTCGTCCTGCGGCTTGGAAGGAAATGGTTCAGTGCAATCCCCTTACCCCCCACGCCCGCCGTACCCGCCGCGGCCCGGATCGGGGCCGGCGGAGTCCGACCGCAATCTGGTCGCACAGCTGGGCCCGGGCGTCGAGGGCGCCCGGGCGGGCGCTCTGCTGCTGGCGCGGCACTGGCAGGCGACGTACGACTACGCAGTCATATGCCTTGTCTCCGGGGAGAGTCCGGCGTCGATGGCGGGCGCCGCGGCGTTCCACCGGGTGCTCGGGAGGCCGGCCGGCGGTGCGCTGCGTCCGCAACTGCTCACGGTCGTACGGGAGACGGTCAAGGAGTGGGCCGCGGACGACGGTATTTCCGCTCTCCTGCCGGAACTCCGCAAACCGACCGGCGGTCGCGGACTGCGTGCCGCACGGTCCGTGACGCCCGAAAGGCGACAGCTCGCCGAGCGGGCATTCCGGGCCCTTCCGGGTGCTTCGCAATGCCTGCTCTGGCATGTGGAGGTCGAGGCCGAACCCATAACCGTACCGGCTGGTCTGTTGGGGGTGGACGTGCCCACCGCGTCCGCGGCCCTCGAGCAGGCGCGCGAGCAATTCCGGACGGGCTGTGTACGCGCCCACCGGGAACTCGCGCCCGGCAAGGAATGCCGCTTCTACAACCGTCTCCTCGACGTCCCGATACGCCGGGGCGGCGCCCTGCTGCCCGATGTCCAGCAGCATCTGACGGAGTGCCGCTACTGCCGTCACGCCGCGGAACAGCTCAGCCATTTCGAGGGCGGGCTGGAGGAACTCCTCGCCGAGACCGTGCTCGGCTGGGGTGCCCGGCGCTATCTCGACTCCCGCCCCGGCCGCGGCGGGGACCGCACGACGCCGGCCGGACGCGGCGGCAAACGGCCCTGGGGTGCCGGCGCGCGCTCCGGGGGCGGCGGACGGCACCGTCCCGCCGTGTCGCGCAGGCACACCAAGGCCGTGGCCGTGGGCATCGGCGTGACGACCCTCGCGCTGCTCGCCACCGTTCTCGCCACCAGGAGCTGGTCCGACGACAACGGTGTCCCCGACCCGCACGCCACCTGGGGGGCGCAGAGCAGCAGCACCCTTCGCCCGTCGACGTCCGCGAACGACACCTCGTCGGCGGGGTCGCCGTCGGCCGCCTCCGCGGGACAGCCCGTCGAGGTCGGCCGCGGCAGGCTCCGCAACGCCTCCGCCGGGCTCTGCCTCGACGTCGACGGCGGCCGGGTCGAGTCCCGCGCCGCGGCCGTGCTGGCGGCATGCTCGTCCGCCGTGTCCCAGCAGTGGTCGTACCAGGACGACGGGCTGCTGCGCAGCGGCGCCGACCCCACCCTGTGCCTGGCCTCCGACGCCGGCCGGCGCTCGGTGGTCCTGGCCGGCTGCGTCGTGCACGCGGGCGAGGTCCGCTACGACCTCACGGTCCGCGGCGAACTCCTGCTGCGCGGCGGCAAGGGGCTGCTGGTCGCGCCCGGGAAGGGCAAGGGCGTCACGGTGGCCGAACGGGACGGATCCGCCGCCCAGCGGTGGATGCTCGAGGTCGAGGACGGCGCGGGTCTCACGGAGAAGAAGGGCGAAGCGCAGAAGGGCGGTCGCCCACCAGCCCTGCAAGCCCCGAACATCCCCGACTCGCCCGACTCGCCCAATTCTCCCGGCACTTCCAGTGGCGCGCCGAAACCGCCGCCCGGCGGCCGGGCTCCGCAGCAGAAGCCCGAGGGGGAGCGGCACGAGGGGCCGTACGAGGAGCGGTTCGCCCCGGTCGACAGCGAGACCGCGCCCTCCCCGGCGCCCACCCCGCTACCGGTCCCGCTCGACGTGGTCCGCACGCGGCCGGCGCACGTACTGGACGCGGTCACCACCGCCCTCGGGCCCGCCCCGCGCTGAAGCGGACCCGCCCCGACGGGCCCATCCCGCACCGGGATGGGCCCGTCTTCGTTTCTTGTCGGCATTCGAACCGTTTCTTGTTCGCATCATTGACACGAGTCACCTCCGGTCATAGTTTTCCCGCCGCGCCGTGGTGTCCGACGGGGTGTCAGGTCGGTACTGACGCTCAATGCGTTCACATGCCGAACGCAGAGCCGGGTCACCGGGGCGTGCGGCGGTTCACAACGTCGTGCCCGCACACCGAAGGAGTGACGGCTCATGACCGACACTGTCTCCAGGAGATCCGCGCTGCGTCTGCTGGGCGGCGCGATCGCGGTCGCCGCGGCGGCCACCAGCGGTCTCACCCCTCCCGCACACGCGCTGGACAGACCCGAGGCGGGGGCCGGCCCCCGCGTCGAAGGCCTCATCGGCAAGCTCACCCTCGACGAGAAGATCTCCCTCCTGCACGGCGCCACCGACCCCGACTCGCTCGGCCAGGCCGGCTACATCCCCGGGGTCGCTCGCCTCGGCATCCCCCCGCTCCGCCTCGCCGACGGCCCGGCCGGCGTCCGCGTCACCCAGCACGCCACCGCCCTGCCCGCCCCCGTCCTGCTGGCCTCCGCCTTCGACCCGGACCTTGCCCGCCGCTACGGGCAGGTCATCGGGCGCGAGGGCCGCGCACTCGGCCAGGACGTGCTGCTCTCCCCGATGGTCAACCTCATCCGCACCCCGTACGCGGGCCGCAACTTCGAGACGTTCAGCGAGGATCCGCTGCTGGCGTCCGACATGGTCGCCGCGGAGATCGGCGGCATCCAGGGCGAGCACCTCATCGCCACCGTCAAGCACTTCGCGATGAACAACCAGGAGAAGGACCGCGACTCCATCGACGTGCGGGTCGACGAACAGACCATGCACGAGCTGGAGTTGCGCGGTTTTGAGGCGGCCGTCGGCGCCGGCGCCGGCGCCGTGATGGGTGCCTACAACAAGGTCAACGGCACGTTCTCCTGCGAGAACAAGACGCTGCTCACGGACGTCCTGCGCGAGCAGTGGGGCTTCGCGGGCTGGGTGATGACCGACTGGTTCGCCGCGCACAGCACGGTCAAGGCCATCGCCGCGGGCCTCGACATGGAGATGCCCGACGGCACGTACTTCGGTACGGCGCTCAAGACGGCCGTCAAGAACCGCAGCGTGCCCGAGCACCACGTCGACCGGGCCGTGCGCCGCGTCCTCGCCGTCATGGACCGCTTCGGCCTCCTCGACGGCAGCGCGCCACCGCGCCCGGAGCGCGACGCACCGGCGGGCGCGGCCGTCGCCCTGGAGGTCGCCAAGGCAGGCGCGACCCTGCTGCGCAACGAGCACCGCACCCTCCCGCTGGCCCCCGGCGGCACCGTCGCGGTGATCGGCCCGACCGGCACCCTGCCCTTCGTCAGCGGCGGCGGCAGCGCGCACGTCGTCCCCGACCGCGCCGACAGCCCGCTCGACGCCATCAAGTCCCGTGCGGGAAAGGTCACTTACGCACTCGGCGAGGACCTCTTCGGCAAGGCGATCCCGGCATCGGCGCTCAGCCCGGCCCTCGACAGCGAGGGCGTCCAGGTCGGCGCGGGAAAGACCTGGACCTACGACGGCACGCTCACCGCCTCCGAGGCCGACGAGTGGACCTTCGTCATCCACTACTCCGCCGCCCCCACCCTGCGCCCCAAGGTCCTGCTCGACGGCGAGGACCTCTTCCCGCTCGCCCCCGGCTACGGCGAGTACTTCTCGGGCGGCCTGGTCTCCGCCGACCCCGACGGCCTGTCCGTCCGCCGCAAGACGCTCGGCCTCACCAAGGGCGCCCACAGACTGCAGATCACCGCGCAGGGCGGGGACGCCGGACAGCTGTTCCGGCTGCGCCGCATCACCGGCGCCACCCGGGCACAGGACGTCGCCGAAGCCGCGAAGGTTGCGCGCGCCGCCCGTGACGTCGTCGTGTTCGCCTACGAGGACGCCACCGAGGGCCTCGACCGCACGACCGTCGCGCTCCCCGGCAACCAGACGAAGCTGATCGAGGCCGTGACGGCGGCCAACCCGCGCACCACGGTCGTCCTCAACACCTCGTCCTCGACGTCGATGCCCTGGCTGCGGCGCACCGGCGCCGTGCTCCAGATGTACTACCCGGGCCAGGAGGGCGCGGCCGCCACCGCCGTCGTCCTGTTCGGCGACAGCGACCCCGGCGGCCGCCTCACCCAGTCCTTCCCGGCCGACGACGCGCACCACCCCGTCGCCGGTGACCCCCGCCGCTACCCGGGCACCGACGGCGTCGAGGAGTACTCGGAGGGCATCCACGCCGGCTACCGCTGGTACGACGCCGAGGGCGTACGGCCCTTGTTCCCCTTCGGATTCGGGCTGTCGTACACCTCCTTCTCCTACGCGGACCTCCGTGCGCGCCGGACGAGGCGCGGACTGGAGGTGTCCTTCACCGTCCGCAACACCGGCCGGCGCGAGGGCGTGGACGTGCCGCAGGTGTACGTCGGACCGTCGCCGGAGCTCCGACTCGACCAGGCGGTAAGGGTGTTGGGCGGCTACGGGCGGGTGGTGCTGCGTGCGGGCGAGCGGCGGCGGATCGCCGTGGAAGTCGCTGCACGCACATTGTCCTCATGGGACCCGAAGCGTCACGATTGGGTGCTCGGGACCGGCCGTCGCACGGTTTGGGTCGGAGCGTCCTCGCGTGATCTGCGGTTGCGTACCAGCGTGGAGGTGGGCACGTGATACGGCGCATCGCCATCGGCCTGGCGGCCCTCGCGGCGGCACTCGTCGCGCCCCTCCCGGCGGCGCAGGCCGCGCCATCGGGTGGCGACCCGGTCGTCCGCACCGACGCGGGACTCGTGCGCGGCGAAACCACCGCCGAGGGACGGCAGTTCCTCGGCATCCCGTACGCCCAGCCACCGGTCGGCACGCTCCGCTGGCGCGAGCCGCGGACCGTGCGGCCCTGGCAAGGGGTCCGGGATACGCGGGACTTCGGCAACAAGTGCGTACAGACGTCGAGTTGGGACCCCGGCTACGACCAGCCGTCGTACACCGAGGACTGCCTCGACCTCAACGTCTACGTCCCCGAGGGCTCCGCCAAGCGGTCGGTCCTGGTCTGGTTCCACGGCGGCGGGCTCACCGCCGGCGCCGGTCAGGACGTCGTACCGGACACCTTCGCGCGGCAGACCGGGACGGTCGTCGTGACCGTCAACTACCGCCTGGGTGCGATGGGTTTCCTCGCCACGGCGGGTCTCGACGGTGAGACGCGCGACAAGGTCTCCGGCAACTTCGGCATGCTCGACCAGCAGGCCGCGCTGCGCTGGGTGCGCGCCAACATCGGCCGCTTCGGCGGCGATCCGGCCCGCGTCACCATCGCGGGCGAGTCGGCGGGCGGCCGCTCGGTCTGCACCCAGCTGGCCTCGCCGACGGCCAAGGGCCTGTTCCGGGCGGGCATCATCGAGAGCGGCGCCTACGACGACTGCGGCGCCCGTACCCATCAGGACGCGGTGGCGCAGGGAGCCGACTTCGCCAAGAAGCTCGGCTGCACGACCGTTGCCTGCCTGCGCGGCAAGTCCGCCCGCGAAGTCCTCGAGGCCCAGGGCGACTTCGACTGGGGCCCCGTGACCGGCGGCGCCTTCCTGCCGGTGCAGCCCGAGCAGGCCATCGCCGACGGGACGGCGTCCCGGGTGCCGGTGATCAACGGCTCGAACAAGGACGAGGGGCGGCTGTTCGCCTTCGCCAACTTCGATCTGAACGGCACGCCGCTCACCGCCGAGCAGTATCCCGAGGTCATGCGGAACGACTTCGGCGAGCAGGCGCTGCAGCGCTATCCGCTCGCCGACTACCCGACGCCGACCATCGCGTACGCCACCGCGCTGGGCGACGTGCTGTTCAGCTGCTCGGCGCTGCGGCTCGACGGGCTGCTCGCGGCCCGCGGCCCGGTCTACTCGTACGAGTTCGCCGACCGCACCTCACCGCCCTTCGCCTCCCTGCGCAACCTGCACACCGACTTCGACTTCGGCGCGACGCACGTGAACGAGATCCAGTACCTCTTCAAGCACTTCGGTCTGGAATCCCCGTTCGACGCCGAGCAGAAGGCACTGTCCCGGCAGATGGTCCAGTACTGGGGATCCTTCGTACGGGACGGTGTGCCGCGGGCCGCGGGGCAGCCCACTATGCCCGCCGGTCCGGGCGTGATCCTCTCCCTGAAGACCGCGTCCAAGGGCGGGAACGCCTTGAGCACCTCCGTCCACCGGGAGCACCAGTGCGATCTGTGGGACGCGGCCTCCGCGGGCTGACCCGGTAGGCTTCCCGGCGTGCGCCCCCGTGCGGCGCACGCCGGGAACACCCCCGGACGCAGTCACAGAGGGTCACGAAACGGGAGGAGCCGGCGTTGCACGTCCAGGAGTGGCTCGACACGGTGCCCGCGGCAGCCGTCTACGCGGTGGTGGGACTGGTCATCGGTCTGGAGAGCCTGGGCATCCCGCTGCCGGGCGAGATCGTCCTGGTCTCGGCGGCGCTCATGGCTTCCCAGCACTCCGGCATCAACCCGGTCCTCCTCGGCGTGTGCGCGACCGCCGGTGCCGTCGTCGGCGACTCCATCGGCTACGCGATCGGCCGCAAGGGCGGCCGCCCGCTGCTGGCCTGGCTGGGCAGGAAGTTCCCGAGGCACTTCAGCGAGGGACATGTCGCCACCGCCGAGCGCTCCTTCGAGAAGTGGGGCATGTGGGCGGTCTTCTTCGGCCGCTTCGTCGCCCTCCTGCGCATCTTCGCCGGGCCGCTCGCGGGCGTGCTCCACATGCCGTACTGGAAGTTCCTGATCGCCAACGTCCTCGGCGGCATCTGCTGGGCGGGCGGCACCACGGCCGTCATCTACTACGTCGGTGTCGTCGCCGAGGACTGGCTGAAGAGGTTCTCGTACCTGGGCCTGGCGGTGGCGGTCCTGATCGGCCTGACGTCGATGCTGGTCATCAGGCGCAAGGCGAAGAAGGCGACGGCCGAGAGGGAAGCGGCCGAGGCGGAGCCCGTCCCGGCCGTCGACTGAGTCCTACGGCTTCTCGTGCACCTCGTGGTGTGCCTTCGCCAGGTCCGCGTACAGCGTGCCGTTCAGCGTGACACCCTCGCGTTCCTCGGGCGTCAGTTCCCGCTTCACCTTCGCCGGCACCCCCGCCACCAGTGACCCGGGCGGCACCTGCATCCCCTGCGGCACCAGAGCCTGCGCGGCGACGAGGGACCCCGCCCCGATCACCGCGCCGTTCAGCACCGTCGCGCCCATGCCGATCAGGCAGTCGTCCTCGACCGTGGCGCCGTGCACCACGGCGTTGTGGCCCACGGAGACGCGCTCGCCGATGGTGACAGGGAAGCCGGGGTCGGCGTGCAGGGTGCAGTTGTCCTGGATGTTGCTCCGGGCGCCCACGGAGATCCGCTCGACGTCGCCGCGTGCGACGGCGCCATACCAGAGACTCGCCCCCGCCTCCAGCGTCACGTCGCCGATCACCGACGCCGTCGGTGCCACGAACGCCTCCGAGTCGATCCTCGGTTCTCTGCCGCCGATGCCCGTGATCAACGCCTTGTGCCCCATTGCCCTCTCCTCGTCGCCGGTACAGGACGCACCGTAGGCGATGAACGGCCGGTGGAGCGCGGCGGGGCGCGCCTCACCCATTGCGGGTGAAGTACGGCGGCCGGGTCGGGGAGAGAGTGATCGGCCGACAGTCTTCGGTGGTCCGAGGGGGGCACGGCCATGGCGTTCCCGGGTCTCGCCCGCCCTCTGGTGGGCCGCATCGGCCGTCAGCTGGTGAGTGTGGGGCTGCTGGACATGGCGACCCGGCTCGCGGCGCAGGCCTTCCTGACCGCACTGCCCCTGCTCTTCGCGATCGCCTCGTTTTCCCCGCAAGCGGTCCGGGACGAGTTCCGGCGCACGCTGCGGATGCTGCTCGGTACCTCGGGTCCGGTTCTCGCCCAGGTCGACGAGGTCTATACGGGCGGCGACCAGGCGCGGGAGACCTGGGGTGCGGTCGGTGTCCTGCTGGCGCTGGTGTCGGCCACGGCCTTCAGCCGGGCACTGCAGCGGCTGTGCGAGCGCTCCTGGCATCTGCCGCGCTCCGGGCTGCGCAGTGTGCTCTGGCGCTGGGCTGCGTGGCTGGTCGTGTGGATCGCGGCTCTGCTGCTCCAGGGAACGCTGCGCGACGGCTTCGGTGCGGGGCCCGTGCTGGGCGTGCCGCTGCAGTTGCTCGCTTCGTGTCTGCTGTGGTGGTGGACCCAGCATCTGCTGCTGGTCGGGCGGGTCGGCTGGCTGCCCCTGCTGCCCGGCGCCCTGCTCACCGGCTTCGGCGTCGTCCTGCTCTCGGTCGTCTCCGGGCTGTGGCTGCCGCATTCCCTGCGGCTGAGCGTCGAGCGGTACGGGCCGCTCGGCTCCGTCTTCACCCTGCTGTCCTGGCTGATTCTGTTCTTCGCGACCGTGGTCGTGGGCATCGCGGTGGGATACGTGATCGCCCATGACGACCTGGTCGCGCGGCGGCTGGGACTCACGCCGCCGCCCTCAGGCTGACACCGCGGTGACCCGGCCGTCGCGCACCGCCTCCGTCAGCGCCCGGTGGTCCTGCTCGTTGCGGTCGGCGTACAGCTCGGCGAAGGCCGTGACCGCGCGGTCGAAGACGTCCGTGTCGCCCAGGTAGGCGGCGATGGCGATGCGGTCGCCGGAGCGGGCGTGGGCGCGGGCCAGGTTCGCCCCGCACAGCCGGCCGAACAGCCGCATCACGTCCGGTGACATGGTGTCGGCCTGCGGTATGGCCTTCCAGTCGCGCAGCTGGCGGACGTAGAAGTCGCGCTGCCTGCCGTCCAGGCCCTCCACCCGCTCCCAGCCGAGGAACATGTCGCTGGTCGCCTGCATCAGGCGCTGGCCCGCGACGACCCGCTCGCCCTGGTTCGCGTACTCGCTCGGGGCCGTGAACTCGGCGAGCACGGACTCCCCTGCCTCCTTCGCCTGCAGCAGCAGCGGGTCCTGGTCGTCCCGGCCGAGCAGCAGGATGATCCAGCAGCGGGTGCCCACGCTGCCCACACCGACCACCTTGCGGGCCATGTCCACCACCCGGTACTGGTGCAGCAGCGCCCGCCGGTCCGAGGGCAGGGTGTGGCCGTAGCGGTCGATCAGCTCGCGCAGCTGCTGCTCCAGTTGCTCCCGCTCGACGCCGGGGAGGAGGTCCTCCAGCGGTACCACCAGGGGCGGGTCGGGGGCGATGCGCCGTTCGCCCTTGACCACGTGGGTGAGCTTCTCGAAGGCGTGCAGATGGTCGCGGCTGCGCGCCTTGGCGAGCGTGCGGCTCACGCGGCGCTGTTCGCCGCGGCCCAGTTCGCCGGAGAGCGCGGCGAACAACTCGTCCGCGTCGATCCGCGTGTACCACACGTCGATGTTGCGCCGGCCGGCGAAGGTGTCCATCCACTCCCGGTACGAGCGCACCGTCTCCCGGACCACGCCCGCCCGTTCCTTCGTGCTGAAGTCGTTGGCCCGGCCGGCGATGACGAGGCTCGCCGACAGACGTTTGACGTCCCACTCCCAGGGGCCCGGCAGGGTCTCGTCGAAGTCGTTCACGTCGAACATCAGATGCCGCTCGGGGGAGGCGAGCAGCCGGAAGTTCAGCATGTGCGCGTCCCCGCACAGCTGGGCCGTGAAGCCGCTGGAGGGCGTGCCGGCCAGGTCGGCGGCCATGACGCCGGCCGCGCCGCGGTAGAAGCGGAACGGCGACTCCATCATCCGGCCGTAGCGGATCGGCACGAGGTCCGTGAGCCGGCCCGCGGACTGTTGTTCGACCATGGCGACGGGGTCCGGCCGGTCCGTGGCGGGCGTGAACTCCGCGTGGCTGTCGGGCGGTACGAGGGTCCGGGCCGCCCGGCCGCGGGCCGCCCGCTCCTGCGGGGTGAGATGCATGCGCCTGGTTCCGGTCATGGCGGGCTCCCTTCCTGCCGGTACGACTGTCGCTCGGAGCGGCAGCCGCGCCGTCACCCTGGGGGTGTGATGCAGGCGGGCGGCCGGGTTCGCCTGTCGAGGGTGATGCGCTCCGGCGGGCCGGGAGCGATGGTGTGGTCATGGAATCCACGACGTCCCGGCAGCGGTGGCTGGCACGTGCGTCGCTGGCGGCTGCCACGGCGTCGGTCCTGGTCCTGGCCGCCTTCGCCGGACTGCGGACCATCGCCCTGGTCGGCGTCGGACTGGCCGGCACGGCGATCACCGCCGCGGCCATCTGGTGGGTGCTGACCAGGCGGCGCGTGACGCGCCTGCTCGCCCTGCTGCTGGCCGTCGCCGCACCGGTGTGGGTGCTGGTGCAGTACACCAGCGCGAATCTGGCGTGGGTCGTCGCCGTGTCCGCCGCGCTGTGGCTGCTGGCGGTCGGCGCGGGGCGGCGTGCTCTTCGCCGGTCCGACGCCGACGTGCCCATGCCGGAGCGGCCGGCCGTGCCGGCCCGCCACGCCGTACTGATCATGAACCCGCGCTCGGGCGGCGGAAAGGTCGAGCGCTTCGGACTGCGGGAGAAGGCCGAGGCCCTCGGCGCTCAGGTACGGCTCCTGGAAGGGCCCGGCGAGACCGATGTCGCCGAGCTCGCGCGCAAGGCCGCGGCCGAGGGCGCCGATCTGCTCGGCGTCGCCGGCGGGGACGGCACCCAGGCCCTGGTCGCCGATGTTGCCGCCTCGCTCGACCTGCCCTTCCTGGTGATCCCGGCCGGCACCCGCAACCACTTCGCCCTCGACCTGGGCCTGGACCGCGACGACCCGTCCAAGGCGCTGGACGCGCTGGGCGACGGCGTGGAACTGCGCGTCGACCTCGGTCGCGCGGGCGGCCGCACCTTCGTCAACAACGTGTCCTTCGGCGCCTACGCCGCGGTCGTGCAGAGCCCCGCCTACCGGGACGACAAGGCCCGCACCACCCTGGAACTCCTGCCGGACCTGCTGATGGGCCACGAGGGCGCACGGCTGACCGCCCGCGCCGGGGAGACGACGTTCACCACGCCACAGGCCCTGTTGGTCAGCAACAACCCCTACGGCACCGGCGACATCGCGGGCCTGGGCCGCCGTGCCCGCCTCGACGGCGGCGAGCTGGGCGCCGTCGGCGTCGACGTGAACAGCGCCGCGCAGGCCGCCGGGCTGATGGTCGGCGGACGAGCCGCCGGGCTGACCACGGCGACGGCGCCGGAGGTGGTCGTAGACGCCGACCGGCCCTCCATCCCGGCCGGCGTCGACGGCGAGGCACTGATGCTGCCGGTGCCCGTCCGCTGCGAGATACGGCCACGGGCGCTGCGGGTACTGGTGCCGCGCCACCGCCCGGGGATGCGCGCGGCACTGCCGCCGCTGAACTGGCGCCGCCTCGTCCGGCTCGGTCTGGCCCGGACGTCCTGAACGGCCCCGTCCTGCGGCGGCGGACCTACATCGGGGCGCCGTAGGCCTTGTGGGCCTGGGCACGGCCGTAGGTGGCGAGGGACCAGATCACCAGCACGTCCAGCCCGATGATGATCACCGACCAGACCGCGTAGTACGGCGCGAAGAAGAAGTTCTCCAGCGCGCTCAGCGACGCCACGACGATCCCGACGACGCGCGCCCACAGCTTGCCGGAGAAGAGCGTGCAGGCGGCGGCGAAGACGACGATGCCGGAGCCCAGGTGGAGCCATCCCCAGGCGCGGACGTTGTACTCGTACGGGTAGTTGCGTATCTGCTGGTAGAAGTCGTCGTCGATGAGGGCGGCCAGGCCGACAACCGCGTGGTACAGGCCGATGATGCCCATCATGCACGCGGCGAACACGACTCCGCCGAGCATGAGGGGTGTGATCCGCGGCTGCGGCGCCGGTGCGCCGCCGTACTGTGTCTGCCCTGCCGATGTCTGCTCCGCCATGTCGGACACCTCCTCCTCGGGAGCCAGGAGCATCCCGCGGACGAGGCGGCGGGGGTTCACCCGCGGTGGATGACTCCGGGCAGGCGCCCGGGCGCCGTTCGCCGTCGCCGTCACCCCGGCTGTGTGATGTGCCGGGCCCGGAGTCCCGGAGAATGGGGGGAATCCCCAGTCCCCGGCCCGCGGCAGCGGAGGTGACCGCCATGGGTACCGCGCAGGAACGCCCGGGACCCGAGCGGGACGAGCCGGGTACCGTCGGCGGCGACTTCGAGATCCGGATCAAGGGCAGGATCGGCCAGCCCTTCCTCACGGCCTTCGCCGAACTGACGGTCACGGTCAACCCGCCGGAGACGATCCTGCACGGCGCCGGGCTCGACCAGGCCGCCCTGTACGGGATCCTGGACCGCATTCAGGCCCTCGGACTCGAACTGGTCGAGGTACGGCGGCTGCCCGGCGGACAGGGCGGCGCGGACCCCGGTTCGGGTGCGTCGGCCTAGACACTTTCCCCTGACATTTTCCGATTCCTTGACGAAATGTCCGTAGGGCCCCTTCCGGCGCCGGGCGCCCGGACCGCACCGTTGGTGTGTACCGCCTACTGCTGAGGAGGTGAGGGACATGCCTGCGGTGCTGGGCAGCGAACGAAGGCGGAAGGAGAGGGCCTTCGAGGATGCGGACGCCCGGCGGGTGTCCGCGCTGCACGGGCGGTTGCGTGCCCTCGGTTCGGACGAGCCCGGCGCGGACACAGTGGTGGCGACCTGTCTGGTGTGGGTCGCCGACACGCTCGTGGACATCGCGGTCGCTGTGGGTGACCCGCGCAGTGCGGGCGTACTGGTGGACGAGGCGTCGGCCGTTCTGGCCGCACTGCCTCGGAACGGTCGGGGCCGCCCGGACCCCGTAGCGCCGGCCGAAACCCTGACGGAACGTGAGCACACCGTCCTCGTGCGGCTCCAGGAGGACGTACCGCTCCGGCAGATCGGTTCGGACCTCTTCATCTCGCACAACACGGTGAAGAGCCACGCGCGCGCGGTGTACCGCAAACTCGGTGTCTCCTCGCGCACCGAAGCCCTCGACCGGGCGCGGCAGCTGCGGCTCCTGTGACCCCGGAGCCCACTCCTGCGAGCCCCGGAGCCCGGAAGGAGAACCCTCAGAGCAGTTGGAGTTCGCGAGCTCGCCGTACCGCGGCCGACCGCCGGGTCACGGCGAGCTTCCGGTAGACGCTCTTGAGGTGCGTCTTGACCGTGTTGACCGACAGATACAGCTCCTCGGCGATCTCCTCCGTCGTCATCATCTGCGCCAGCCGTTGCAGCACGTCCTGCTCCCGGGCGCTGAGCGGGTCGACGGGTGACCGATCGTCCTCCTGCCGGCGGTCGGTCACGACGGTACGGCCGTCGGCCCGCGGCAGCCGGAGCGCATGGGCGCGGATCGCACCGACCGAGGCGGCGCACGCATGCCGCACCGGGCGGCGCAGGCTCTCGGCGAGCCAGTCGGCGGCGTCGGGGATGGCCTCGACGGTCTCGGGGGGCGGCGGTGTCCCGCTCTCCACGGCGCTGACGAGCTGGGCGACGAGGGAGCCGATACCGGCCACGAACGGGTCGGGCGCCGTGCGCAACGCGGCATGGGCGCGGGCGAGTTCACTGCGCGCCCGGGCCGACTCGAACCGGGCCGTGCCGACCCAGGCCCGCACGACGTGCAGCGCCGCCCGGGACGGGTCCCCGGGCGTGCAGGCCGGCAGCGGCGGCCGCTGGGCGTGCGCGGCGAGTTCGTCCGCGGCCCGGAAGCGCCCGCGCAGTACTTCCAGCAGCGCCAGCTCGGTGAGGCAGTCCCGGCGCAGTACGCCGTTGTCGGCGGCGCCCGCTGCCTTCAGCCCGGCGGTCAGCGAGGCCTCGGCCGCCTTGAGGCCGCCCTCCCGCAGCTCGGCGCGGCCGCGGATGGACAGGGCCAGCGCCCGCAGTTCGGGGCGGTCCGCCAGCAGGGCGCGCGGCACATCGGCGAAGAGGCATTCGGTGTCGGCCGCCGCGGCCCGGGCCGCCTGCGGATCGCGGCACCGGTCCCGGGCCATGCGGATGACGGCGTGGGACAGCCGGCAGCGCGCGATCCGGTCGGCCTCCTCGCCGGGCAGCTCGCCGAGCAGACGGTCGGCGAGCTCCAGGGCCCTGGCGCACGCCGGTTCCTCGCCGCGGCGCAGGGCGGCCGCCGCGGCGACGAGCGCGGACTCGGGGTCGAGGGAGTGCCGGGGCAGCCCGCGGACGTCCGCGGGGGTCAGCCGCACCAGTTCGCCGGGCAGCCGGGCCTCGGTGAGGGCGAGAACCTGTCCGATCGCCAGCTGATGCACGACCAGACGGCTGGCGTAGCACCAGTCGCCCGCGGTGAGTGCATGCCGTACCGCCTCCGAGAGGAGCCCGTGCTCGCCCAGCCATGCGGCCGCCCGGCCGTGCAGACCGGGGACCAGGTCCGGCGCCTCGTGGCGCAGGCGCACCCGCAGCACGTCGGCGAACATCCGGTGACAGCGGTACCAGCCGTTTCCGGCGTACTGGAGGAAGGAGTTCTGCCGCACGAGGGCCGCGAAGTGCGCTCCGGCCTCCTTGCCCGCGAGCTCGGTGGCCAGTTCGGCGTTGAGGTGCTCCAGGACACTGGTCGTCAGCAGCAGCCTGCGCATGGCGGGGCTCTGGCCGTCCAGGACCTCCTCGACGAGGTAGCTGACGACCGCCTCGTCGTCGCCCGCGAACTGCGCCACGAACTTCTCGGGTTGGGGGTGCTCCTCCATGGACATGGCCGCCAGGCGCAGTCCCGCCGCCCAGCCGTCCGCTCGTTTCCGCAGCGTGCTCACCACCGGCCGGGGCACCTCGACGCCGTGCTGGGCCAGCAGGGCGGCCGTCTCCCGGTCGTCGAAGGCGAGGTCGGCCGTGCGCACCTCGGCGAGTTCACCGGCCAGCCGGTGGCGGTGCAGGTGCAGCGGCGGGTCCCGGCGCGAGACCACGACCACGCGCAGTACGGGGGCCGCGTGCCGCAGCAGACTGACCATCCCCTGCGCGACCGGCGAGCCGGTCTCCGGCTGGAAGTCGTCCAGTACGAGGACGACGGGGTCCTCGCGGGCGGCCAGCGCGGCGGCCAGTGCGGCGACTTGGAGGGGCCAGTCGGCCGTGGAAACCGGGACGGAGGCCGAGACGGCGGGGGAGACCGAGGGGGAGGCGGGCGCGGATGCGGGGGCGGCGGCAGGGGACGCAGGAGAGGCCGGATAGGGGAGGGCGGTGGGGGAGAGGCGGGAGGCGGCGTCGGGCAGGAGCGCCTCGCCCGCCCGGGGGCGCGGTACGGCCGACAGCGCGGGCAGGTCGACGCCCGCCTCGCGCAGGGCCGCCCGCACCCGGGACCAGAAGACTTCGGGCTGCTCGCCCGCGCCGTCGCAGGTGACCCAGGCCACCGGGCCGGGTGCGTCCCGGGTGTGCGCCCATTCCACGGCGAGTGCCGACTTGCCGGCGCCCACGGGCCCCACCACCACGGTCAACGGTCCCAGCACCCCGCGGGAGAGACGGTCCGTCAACCGGGGGCGGGGGACGAGCCACGCCGGCAGCGGAGGCACGCCGATCCGGGCCGGGGGAGCGGTCGCCGGGGAGGTGACGTGCGTCCCCGGCGGCCGCTGCCGCTGCTGCCACTCGTCCATCTCGTCCATCGCCGCCACCTCGCTCTCGGAGCTGGCTGGTGCACGTCAGACGAGTGTGGTCCCACCCGGGCGGGGGGCCCATGGTGAACACCCCATCTCACCCGGGTGAAGTTGGTACAACGGTCAGTTGTTCACCCTTGGAGGGCATGGTGCATGCCTGCACATCGGGGTCGGTGGTTCACCCCTGCAGGGCGGAGACCAGCTCCTCCTCCCGGTCCTTGGTCAGCGAGGTGCGCAGCACGGTGGGCTGGAACGGGCGCAGCGCCTCCCGGACCCGGTCGGGCGTGGAGCGTCGTACGAGTGCGAAGACCGCGGCCCGGCCGGGTTCCAGCGTGCCCGCGATCTCCTTGATGAACGCGTCGTTGATGCCGACATCCGTGAGCTTCCCCGCGACCGCCCCGGTGGCGGCACCGACGGCGGCCCCGAACACCGGCATCAGGAAGAGCAGGCCGAACAGCGTTCCCCACAGGGCGCCGCCGGCGGCACCGGCCGCGGTGGGGCTGAAGGACTGGCGGACATGGACCTTGCCGTCCTGGGTGCGCCAGGCGAGCGCCCCGTCCTCCAGGTCCAGCAGCTCCTGCCGGGACAGTTCCTGCGACAGGCGCAGTACGGCCTCGGCCTTGTCCTTGTCGGAGAAGCCGAGCACGACGAGTTCGGTCATCAGGACCTCCTGGTGTCCGGGCCGGACCTCCGGCCCGCATGGCTGTGTTCCTCGGCGTCGTCGAGCCGTGCCATGGCGGCGGCGATCTCCGCGATCACCCCCTCGAGGACCTCCTCCGTGAGGAAGCCCTCCGCCACGGGCACGCCACCGGACTCGCGGATCGCCGCCCGCAGATCCCTGGCCCACATGTGCTCCAGCAGCACGAACCCGGCCGCGGTGCCCGGGTCCAGATCCCGCGCGAGGTCGCGGACCTCGTCCAGGGCGAGCCCGAAGGCGTTGCCCTCGGACAGGGACGGGAAGGCCGCCGCGGCCTCCCTGAGGGCCCGGCGCGGAATGCCGAGCAGCGCGGCCACGGTGTCTCCCATGCCCTCCGCCTGGTAGTCGGCGGTGACGAGGTCGCCGCCGGACTCCTTCTGCACGAAGAGCAGGTCGAGCACACGGATCTGGCCGCTGCGCTCCAGCGCCCAGAGTTCGTCGACGATCCTTCCCTCGAACTTCGCGTCGGGCCCGAACT
The DNA here is from genome assembly GCF_040644055.1 of Streptomyces sp. NPDC047043. Lineage (NCBI taxonomy): Bacteria > Bacillati > Actinomycetota > Actinomycetes > Kitasatosporales > Streptomycetaceae > Streptomyces > Streptomyces sp. NPDC047043. The sequence goes on along the minus strand of NZ_JBEYVO010000002.1, from coordinate 340,382 downwards.
CGACCGTCAGCAGTTGTACCGGCCCGATCCCGGCCATGGCCGCTCCCTTCGACGTGATGGCGAGCTGGTGGCACTCCATCCAGCCGCGCCCGCTCCCGCTCCGCGTCACCCGCCGAAGGTGAGAGTCCGCTACCCGGCCTCGCGGTGCGGCGCGGTCTCACCCACGGCAGGTGAGGCACCCGTCCGGAGCCCCCAACACACTGGCGTCGCCCGGTGGATCTGCGGCAGGGGGTATGGGGATGAGCGGTGAGCGCATCGGCCCGAGGGGCGACGACGACGGACGGTGGCGGCTGTGGGGGCCGTATCTGAGCGAGCGTCAGTGGGGCACGGTCCGCGAGGACTACAGCGACGCGGGCGACGCGTGGTCGTACTTCCCCCATGACCACGCGCGCTCTCGCGCCTACCGCTGGGGCGAGGACGGCCTCGGCGGCATCTGCGACGAGAAGCAGCGGCTGTGCCTGGCGCTCACCCTGTGGAACGGGCGCGACCCGATCCTCAAGGAACGCGCCTTCGGCCTCACCAACAGCGAGGGCAACCACGGCGAGGACGTCAAGGAGTACTACTTCTACCTCGACAGCACGCCCAGTCACTCGTACCTGAAGTACCTGTACAAGTACCCGCAGGCGGAGTTCCCCTACAACGACCTCGTGACCGTCAACAGGTCACGGACCAGGCAGGACTTCGAGTACGAGCTGATCGACACCGGCGTCTTCGACGACGACCGCTACTTCGACGTGACGGTCGAGTACGCCAAGGCGGACTTCGACGACGTGCTGGCCCGCATCACCGTCGCCAACCGCGGCCCCGACGAGGCGAGCGTGCATGTGCTGCCCACGCTCTGGTTCCGCAACACCTGGTCCTGGGAGGAGGGCGCCGACAAGCCCCGGCTGACCGCGGTCGACGGCTCACGCTCAACCACCACGATCCACGTCGAACACCCCGAACTCGGCGGCTACGACTGCCGGTTCGCCGCCTCCGTGCCCGTTCTGTTCACGGAGAACGAGACGAACAACGAGCGGCTCTTCGGCACGTCCAACGCCTCCCCGTACGTCAAGGACGGCATCGGCCGGTACGTCGTCGACGGCGAGAGCGGCGCCGTCAACCCGGCCCAGCAGGGCACCAAGGCCGCCGCGCACCACACTCTCACCATCCCCGCGGGCGGCTCCGAGACCCTGCGCCTGCGCCTCGGCCCCTCCGGCTCCAAGCTGTCCCTCGCCCGCGGCTTCGACACGGTGTTCAAGGACCGTATCGCCGAAGCCGACGCCTTCTACGAGGAGTTGACGCCCAAGGGCGCGAACGAGGACGAGGCACGGGTGCTGCGGCAGGCGCTCGCCGGGATGCTCTGGACCAAGCAGTACTACCTCTTCGACCTGGAGGCCTGGCTGAACGAGCACGGCCTGGACCCGTGGAGCCTGCCGCGCCACGGTGTGCGCAACCGCGAGTGGTTCCACATGGTCAGCGACGACATCGTCTCCATGCCCGACAAGTGGGAGTACCCCTGGTTCGCCGCCTGGGACCTGGCCTTCCACACCGTGGCCCTGTCGACGGTGGACATCCGCTTCGCCAAGGAGCAGCTCGAACTGCTCCTGCAGGACGCCTACTTGCATCCCAACGGCCAGATCCCCGCCTACGAGTGGAACTTCGCGGACGTCAACCCGCCCGTGCACGCCTGGGCCGCCTACTTCGTCTACATGATGGAGGAGCGCACCACCGGCCGCGCCGACCACGCCTTCCTCGAACGGGCCTTCCAGAAGCTGCTGACCAACTTCACCTGGTGGGTCAACCGCAAGGACCCCGGCGGCCGCAACGTCTTCCAGGGCGGCTTCCTCGGCCTCGACAACATCGGCGTCTTCGACCGCAGCGCCCCACTCCCGACCGGCGGCACCCTCGAACAGGCCGACGGCACCGCCTGGATGGCCCTGTACTGCCAGTCCATGCTGCAGATCGCCGTCGAACTCGTCGAGCACAACCCGGCGTACGAGGAGTTCGTCCTCAAGTTCGTCGAGCACTACCTGTGGATCGCCGCGTCCATGGACCGCATCGGCGACCTCGGCGACGAACTCTGGGACGAGGAGGACGGGTTCTTCTACGACGTCCTGCGGCTGCCCGACGGCCAGGCCGTGCGCCTCAAGGTCCGCTCGCTGGTCGGCCTGCTGCCGCTGTGCGCGGCCACCGTCTTCCGCCCGCAGCAGCTCGCGAAGGTGGCCGGCCTGGGCGAGCGCCTGCGCCGCTTCGCCGACCGCCACCCCTCCCTCTCCGTGACGCTCGCATCCGCCCAGGCGGGCGTCACGGGCGGACCGCGCCTGCTGTCCGTCGTGGACGAGAAGAAGCTGCTCCGGGTCCTCGGGCACCTGCTGTCCGAGGACGAGTTCCTCAGCCCGTACGGCATCCGCTCCCTCTCCCGCCACCACGCCGAACACCCCTACAGCTTCTGGGTGCATGGCGAGGAGTACCGGGTCGGCTATCTGCCCGCCGAGTCCGACACCGGCATGTTCGGCGGCAACTCCAACTGGCGCGGTCCGGTGTGGTTCCCGATGAACGCCCTCGTCATCCGGGCGCTGCTCAACCTCTACGGCTTCTACGGCGACGAGTTGACCGTCGAGTGCCCGACCGGGTCCGGCACCCGGATGACCCTCTTCGAGGTCGCCCGGGAGATCTCCGACCGGCTCACCCGGCTGTTCCTGCGCGGTGAGGACGGGCGCCGGCCGGTCTACGGCGGCCAGGGAAAGTTCCAGGACGACGCGCACTGGCGGGACCTGATCTCCTTCCACGAGTACTTCCACGGCGACAACGGCGCCGGCATCGGGGCGGCCCACCAGACCGGCTGGACCGGCCTCGTCGCCACCCTGATGACGGTCTTCGGCACCCTCACCCCCGGCGACTTTCTCGCCGAGCCGGCAGGCAGGAGGACGAAGCGATGACCGGCGAGCTTCCCGCCCAGCCCGTCGTGCACGAGGTCAACACCCGTGTCTGGCTGCGGGAGATCGCGGCCCGCACCGGGCGCATCACGGGACTGCGCGACGTACCGAAGGACGCCTGGGACGAGATCACCCCGCACGGCGTCGACGCCGTCTGGCTCATGGGCGTGTGGGAGCGCAGCCCCGAGGGCCGGTCCATCGCCCTGCGCGACCCGTCCCTGCGCGAGGCGTTCACCGACGCCGTGCCGGACATCCGCGAGGAGGAGATCGCCGGGTCGCCGTACTGCATCCGCCGCTACGAGGTCGACGCGGGCCTCGGCGGAGCCGCGGGCCTGGCCGGTGCGCGCGCCGAACTCGACCGGCGGGGGGTGGGGTTGCTGCTCGACTACGTGCCCAACCATGTCGCCCCCGACAACCCCTGGACCTGGGAGCACCCCGAGTACTTCGTGCGGGGCAGCGACGAAGACGCCCGCCGCGACCCGGCCGCCTTCCTCACGGTGGCCGGCAACGTCCTGGCCCGCGGCCGCGACCCCTTCTTCCCGCCGTGGCCGGACGTCGTCCAGCTCAACGCCTTCGCGCCCGCCCTGCGCACGGCCACCACGGACGTGCTCGGACACATCGGGGACCTGTGCGACGGGGTCCGCTGCGACATGGCGATGCTGCTGACCAACGACGTCTTCGAACGGACCTGGGGCGGGAGGGCCGGGCCGCGCCCCCAGGAGGAGTTCTGGCCCACGGTCATCTCCGGCGTCCACGCCCGGCACCCCCGGATGACCTTCATGGCCGAGGCGTACTGGGACCTCGAATGGGCCCTCCAGCAGCAGGGGTTCGACTTCTGCTACGACAAGCGGCTCTACGACCGCGTACTGCACGAGAGCCCCGAAGCGGTACGGCAGCACCTGCTGGCGGACGAGGCCTACCAGCGCCGGCTCGTACGGTTCCTGGAGAACCACGACGAGCCGCGCGCCGCACACACGATGCACCCCGCCAAGGAGCGGGCCGCGGCCGTGCTGATCGTCACCCTGCCCGGGGCCACGCTGTGGCACGAGGGACAGTTCACCGGCCGCCGCACCCGGCTGCCCGTCTTCCTGGACCGTCGTCCGGAAGAGCCCGCCGACACCGAACTGCGCGCGTTCCACGAGCGGTTGCTCGCCGCCGTCCACCGCAGCGGGATGCGCGCCGGACGCTGGCGGCTCCTGGACTGCGCGGGCTGGCCGGACAACGACTCCCACCGCAGTCTGGTCGCCTCGGGCTGGGTGGGATCGGCCGGACGGTTCGTGACGGTCGTCAACCTCTCCGACGCCCCGGCCCAGGGCAGGGTGCGGCTGCCGTGGCCCGAACTCGGCGCCGGTACCTGGACGTTGACCGGGCTGCTCGACCGCGTGCGCCACACCCGCGACGGTGCCGAGCTGACCGGGCCCGGGCTCTTCGTCGACCTGGCGGCATGGGGCACGCACGTGCTGTCGATCGCGCCCGACGGCGACTGAGCCCAAGTCGCTTCAACCGGGCGGCTGTTCGGCGGCGGTACCCGCCGGCGGCCGCTCGGTCGTGACCGTGGTCCACTCCGCACCCGTCCGGCGCTGGAACTCGGCGACCGCCGCCTCCAGCGTCGGGAAGAAGTGGTCGGGGTTGATGGTGCGGGTCAGCTCGTAGCGCTCGATCTTCTGCCGCACCGGGTCCTTCAGCTCGGCGAACACCAGGCTGATGCCCCGCTCGTTGAGCGCCTCGTCCAGCTCCTCCAGTTCGTCGGCGGCGGTCGTGTCCACGTCGGTGACGGGCTCGGCCGCGAGCAGCACCCAGCGGGGCGGCGGGTCGTTGCGGGTCAGCCGCATGAGCTCGTTGCGGAAGGCCTTGGCGTTGGCGAAGAACAGCGGCCCGTCGAAGCGGTGGATCACCAGGCCGGGCAGCTGCTCGGCACCGGGGTAGGAGCGCACGTCGTGGAAGCCGGGCAGCCCCGGCACCCGGCCCAGCACGGTGTTGTACGGCCACCAGGCCCGCCGGAAGACGTTCAGGATCGACAGGCCCACGGCGACCGCGATCCCCGGCAGCACACCGAGCAGCGCCACCCCGAGGAACGCCGAGATCGACAGCAGGAACTCGGTCCTGCGCTGCTTCCACAGCCGGGCGGTGCCGGCGAGGTCGGCCAGCGACAGCGAGGCGGTGATGACCACCGCGGCGAGCGCCGGCTGCGGCAGGTTGCGGAACAGCCCCGGCAGCAGGACCAGCATGAGGATGATGAGGCCCGCACCGACGATCCCGGTGAGCTGGCTCCTGGCGCCCGCGCGCTCGGCCACGGCGGTCCGCGATCCGCTGGTGCTGACGGGGAAGCCCTGGAACAGCCCGGCCGCCAGGTTCGCCGCGCCGATCGCCGTCATCTCCTCGTTGCCGCGCACCTCCTGGCCGGTGCGGGAGGCGAACGCCGAGGCGTTGGAGATCGTGTCGGCCAGGGACACCAGGGCGATGCCCAGCGCCCCCGCGAACAGCGGGGCGAGATCGTCCAGGTCGACGTCCGGGAAGGTCAACGGCGGGAATCCCTGCGGCAGTTCGCCGACCAGGCTCACTCCGTGCCGGCCCAGGTCGAAGACCGAGGTCGCCGCGATCGAGAGGACCACCATGACCAGCACCGCGGGCACCTTGGGCAGCCGGCGCTGCAGCACCAGGATCAGCACGATCCCCGCGGCGCCCACCGCGAGCGCGGCCGGCACCGTCTTCCCGTCGGCCAGGCCCCGGAAGAAGGCGCCGAACTCCTCGAGGAGCCCGTCGGCGTCCGTCTTGAAGCCGAACAGCTTCGGCAACTGCCCGATCAGGATGGTCAGCGCCAGCCCGTTCATGTAACCGATCATGGTGGGCTTGGAGATGAGGTCCGCGATGAAGCCCAGCCGGCACACCCCGGCCAGGACCGTGATGGCGCCGACCATCAGCGACAGCATCGAGGCCAGCGCCACCGCCCGCCCGCTGTCCCCGCCGGAGGCGATCAGCGGCAGGACCGTCGCCGCGATCATCGGGCCGAGCGAGGAGTCCGGACCCAGCACCAGGATCCGGGACGGCCCGAAGACGGCGTAGGCCAGCAGACACAGCACCGACGTGTACAGCCCGGTGATCGCGGGCAGCCCCGCCAGCTCCGCGTAGGCCATGCCCTGCGGCACCAGCAGGGTGGTGAGGACGACGCCGGCGACGACGTCCTTGACGAGCCACTCCCGGCGGTAGGCCAGGAGCGTACGCAGTCCGGGCGGGACGAAGCGGCCTCTGGACTCGTCAGCTGACATCGCGGCCTCCGCGGGGAGTTCGGCTCCTCAGCCCTCCGGGACGGGCGCCGGCTGCTGTCGGCGGGCGACGGCCTTGCCGGCCTCCCACAGCCCGAGCAGGGCGAGGGCCGGCAGCAGCGCCCACCCGAACTGGCCCACGGTGAGCGGAGTGGTGCCGAGCAGCCGGTTGAAGACGTCCGTCTGGGTCGCCAGCACGGCGAGGACGAACTCGCCGAACATCGCCCAGTTCATCTGCCTGCTGTCGAAGGTCGACGTCGTCAGCACCGTCTCGGTCTCGCTGCGGCACTCCACGGCGGCCACGATCAGGCAGAACGCGAACGAGGTGAACGCGATCGAGTTGCCGATCGCGGCACTGTCGAAGCGCGTCTCACCGAGCTTGATCATCGACAGCAGGCCGATCGTGATCGCCAGACCGGCGAGCCCCACCGTCACCATCAGGCCCGTCGTCATGACCGGCTCGCCGCGCGGCCGCGGACGGCGCACCATCAGTCCCGGACTGACCCGGTCGAAGCCCAGGGCGAAGCCGAAGGCGGCGTTGACGAAGAAGTGGATCCACAGCACCTGCGGCGGTGTGAACGGCTCGCCGTCCGCGATGTTGAACAGGGTCGCGCCGAGGAAGGTCAGCACGAACACGACCAGCAGCACCAGCACGAAGCGGATGTACTTGGTGAGGTTGTCGTAGATCTTGCGGCCCTGCTCGACCGCGAAGACGATCGTGGCGAAGTTGTCGTCGGACAGGATCAGCCGGCCGGCGTTCTTGGCCACCTCGGTGCCGGAACCCATGGCGATCCCGATGTCCGCCGCCTTGATGGCGGGGGCGTCGTTCACGCCGTCCCCGGTCATGGCCACCACGTCGCCCTTCTGCTTGAGGGTGTCGGCGAGCAGCACCTTGTGCTCGGGGGCGACCCGGCCGATCACGCCGATGTCGTCGATGCGCTCCAGACGCTCCGCCTCCGAGAGGGCGGCGAAGTCCGAGCCGAGGATCGCGCCGCCCTCGATGCCCACCTGTTCGGCGATGGCGGCACCGGTGATGACGTCGTCGCCGGTGACCATCCGCACCCGGATGTTGGCCGCCCGGGCGCCCTCCACCGCCTGCCGGGACTCCTCGCGCGGCGGGTCCTCCATGCCGACCAGGCTCGTCATCTGCAGGCCGGTGACATGCGCGAGCAGGTCGTCGTCGGCCGTGAAGTCGCCCGGTGCCAGATCACGGGTCGCGGCGGCCATCACCCGGCGGCCCGCCCGCTCCATCCGCTCCATCTGCTCGTGCGCCCGCTTGTCGAGATCGGCGTCCCACGGGATCGCCGCACCGTCCGACAGGGCCGTTGCGGCGCGCCCCATCACGGCGGGCGCCGCACCCTTCACGAAGCAGCGCACGACCTCCCGGCCGCGCGCGTCGGTGGCCGCGTTGAAGGTGGCCATCAGCTTGTAGGAGGGGTCGAAGGGCAGGGTGGCAAGGCGCGGGTACCGCTCGCGCGTCGCCTCGACGTCCAGGCCCGCCTTGTGGCCGAGCACCAGCAGGGCGCCCTCGGTGGGGTCGCCCACCACCCGGCCGTCCACCAGCTTCGCGTCGCTCGCCACCAGGTACGGCAGGATCGCGTCCTCGATGTCGGACGAGCGCCCGGCCGCGTGGTGGACCCGGCCCTCCAGGCCGTAACCCGTGCCGGAGACGGTGTAGCGGTCGAAGGCGTCCACGACCTCCACGGCGGTCATCTGGTTCAGTGTCAGCGTGCCGGTCTTGTCGGAGTTGATCGCAGAGGTGAAGCCCAGCGTCTCCACCGACGGCAGGTCCTTCACGATCGCGTGATGCCGGGCCAGGTCGAGGCCGCCGAGCGACAGGATCGTCTGCGTCACCGTCGGCAGCGCCTCGGGGACGGCGGCGATCGCCAGGGACACCGCGCTCACGAACAGCGCGTCCCACGCTTCGCCGCGGTTGCGCCCCAGCACGAACATCACGATCATCGTGAGCCCGGCCGCGCTCGCGATCCACAGCGTCAGCCGGTCCAGCTCCTTGGTCAGCGGCGACGCCTCGCGTTCGGTGGCCGACAACATTCCGGAGATCTTGCCCAGTTCGGTGCCGGAGCCCGTCCCGGTGACGATCATGGTGCCGCTGCCGTGGGTGACCGGCGTGTTCATGAACGCCGTGTTCGTACGGTCCCCGGGGCCCAGCCCCGCGCCCCGCAGCGTCTCGTTGTCCTTCGCCGCGGGTGTGCTCTCGCCGGTCAGCGCCGACTCGTCGATCTGCAGGGCGCTCGCGGTGACGAGCCGCCCGTCGGCGGGCACGTCGTCCCCGGCGGTGATCAGCGCGACGTCCCCGACGACGACCTCCTCCGCGGGGATCTCGCTCTCCGTCCCGTCCCGCCGCACCCGCGCGGTCGCCTTCATCATCGACTTGAGGGCGTTCATGGCGCTCTCCGCCTTGCCCTCCTGCCGCATGCCGATGACCGCGTTGATCACCGTCAGGACGAGCAGGAGCACGGCGGTGGCCCACTCCTGGATGAACAGCGACACGATCGCCGCGGCGACCAGGATGATCTGCATGTAGCTGCGGTACTGGTCCAGCACCCGGCGCCAGGTCGGCGTCGGTTCCTCCTCGGGAAGGGCGTTGGGACCGTCCCGGCTCAACCGCTCGGCCGCCTGCGCGGTCGTGAGGCCGACGGCCGGGTCCACGCCGAGGGCCGCCGCCACCGCGCCGGGCGGCTGTGCGTACCAGGCCTCGGCCGGCTCCGCCGGGCCGGGCCGTGCGTCCGCCGAGGAGGTCATCGTCCGTTCCTCCGTTCCGTGTCGGCCTCGGCCTTCGCCGCGTACGGGTCGGCCGGTGCGCCGGGCGGTGCCGAGGCGACCAACTCCTCCTTCGCCACGAACAGTTCGTGCCGAACCTTCTCGCCGACCTCCGGGTACTGCGGATCGATGTCGATCAGGGTGTGGGCGAGCACCGCGGCCGCGGAAATGCGCGCGAACCACTTGTGGTCCGCGGGGATCACGTACCAGGGTGCCCACTTGGTGCTGGTGGCGGAGAGCATGCGGGAGAACGCCATCTGGTAGTCGTCCCACCAGGAGCGCTCACGGGCGTCCGCCGCCGAGAACTTCCAGTTGCGCTCGGGTACGTCGATCCGTTTGAGGAAGCGGGTGCGCTGCTCCTCCTTGGACAGGTTCAAGAACAGCTTCACCACCCGGAAGCCGTTGTCGTACAGATAGCGCTCCCAGTCGTTGATCTCCCGGTAGCGCCGGCGCCACACGCCCTTGCGCTTCGCCTCCTCCGGCAGCCGCTGCCGGTCCAGGTGCTCGGGGTGCACCCGCACCACCAGAACCTCCTCGTAGTGGGAGCGGTTGAAGATGCCGATCTCGCCGCGCCGGGGCAGCCGGCAGGCGTAGCGCCACAGGTAGTCGTGGTCGAGTTCCTCGCTGGAGGGCACCTTGAAGTTCGCCACATGGACGCCCTGCGGGTTCACCCCGCTCATCACGTGCCGGATCGTGCCGTCCTTGCCGCCGGCGTCCAGGGCCTGCAGGCACATCAGCACCCCGTATCTGCCCTCGGCCGCCAACCGTCGCTGGTAGTCGGCCAGGAGTGTCACGCCGGTCCGCAGCAGCTCCTGGCCGTCCTTCTTGCCGGCGATGCCCGCCTTGTAGCCGGGGTCGAAGTCGGTGGACAGGTCCACCTTCGACCCCGGCCGCACCCGCAGTGGTGCGATGAACTCGGCGATCCGCTCGGCCCGTTCGTCCGCCATGCGTGTCGCCTCCGGACCTCAGTACTCCGCGTCCCGCTCCACCACGCACAGGCCCCAGATGACGAAGGCGTACAGCGCGATCAGGGTCAGCGACCAGAACGGGTAGTAGGGGATGGACAGGAAGTTGGCGATGATCAGCAGCGCGGCGATGCCCACACCCATCACCCGCGCCCAGGTCGCCGTCATGGCCAGACCGATGCCGACGGCCACCGCCACCGCGCCGAGGCCCAGGTGGATCCAGCCCCAGCTCGTCAGGTCGAACTTGAACACGTAGTTACGGGTGTTGAGGAAGACCTCGTCGTCCGCGATCGCCATGATGCCGCGGAAGATGTCGAGGATGCCGCACATGATCAGCATCACGCAGGCGAAGGCCGTCAGTCCGCCGGCCGCCGCCAGGGCGCCTTCCGAGCGATGGTGCTTGGTAGTGGTGGTGGCCATGGCAGGGCCTCCGTCTTCGGGACGGCCGCAGGGCGCGGCCCTTCTTGGATGATTTCTACGCCGAACCCGAGGTTCCGGCGTCACCTCGCAAGGGTGATGACGGGTGATCGACGCCCCTGGACGATGGCAGGGTTTCGAGCGCTCGGGACCGGACGTTCCGGGCGCTCACGGCCGACGCCCGGGAGCCGCCATGCCCGTGCCGCCCACCCCCACCCCCGCGGGCCGCCCCGGCCCGTCGCGGAGTACCACGCGGCGGATCCTCGCTCCGCTCGCCCTGGCGCAGTTCATCTGCAGCTTCGCCGGCTCCAACATGAACGTGATGATCACCGACATCGGCGAGGACCTGGACACCACCGTCCAGGGCGTGCAGATCGCGATCACGTCGTTCCTGCTCGTCATGGCCGCCCTGATGATCCCCGGCGGCAAACTGACCGACCGCCACGGCCGCAAGCGGTGCCTGGTGGCGGGCCTCGTCGTGTACGGCGTCGGTGCCCTGCTCTGCGCGGCGGCCCCGGGCCTGGGCGTGCTCATCCTCGGCTACTCGATCCTCCAGGGCATCGGTACGGCCCTGCTCATCCCGCCCGTGTACGTCCTCACCACGCTGCTGTTCACCGACATGACCTCGCGTGCCCGGGCGTTCGGCACGGTCATGGCGCTGGGCGGCATCGGCGCGGCCGCCGGACCGCTGATCGGCGGGCTCATCACCTCGGTGCTGAGCTGGCGGGCGGCCTTCGTCTTCCAGGCACTGGTGGTCGCGGTGATCATCGTGCTCGGCCGCCGGGTCGAGGACCCGTTGCCGCCGGACCCCGGCCGGGACTTCGACACCGTCGGGGCAATTCTGTCGGCCGCCGGTCTCGTCCTGCTGGTGATGGGCATCCTGGCCACCGACGACAACGGCTGGCTGGCCGCCGGGATGCTGCTGGCCGGCGCGCTCGTCCTGGCCTGGTTCCTGCGCTGGTCGCGGGTCAAGGAACGCACCGGCCGCGAACCGCTGCTCTCCCTGAGCCTGTTCCGCAACCGCACCTCCAACCTCGGCCTGGTCACCCAGCACCTCCAGTGGCTGATGCTGATGGGCATCTCGTTCGTGACGGCCGCCTACCTGCAGGTCGTGCGCGGCTACGACGCCATAGGCACCGGGGTCGTCTTCACGGCCGCCACGCTCGGCCTGCTCGCCTCCTCGCTCGCCGCCGAGCGCTTCGCCGAACGACGGGAGCAGCGGACCCTCGTCATGGCCGGGTTCGCGGTGACGGTCTGCGGCATCGGGGTGCTCGTCGCCATGGCCCGCCAGGCGTCCGGCGCCTGGGCGTTCGTGCCCGGACTGCTGCTGATCGGCCTGGGGCTCGGGGTGATGCTGACGCCCTCGGTCAACGTGGTGCAGTCCAGCTTCGGAGAGGAGCGGCAGGGCGAGATCTCCGGCCTGTCCCGCAGCGTGTCCAACCTGGGCTCTTCGGTCGGCACGGCGATCGCCGGCACCATCCTGGTCGCCGACCCCGCCTTCGGCGCGTACGCCACCGCGATGATCGTCCTGGGCGTCGTCGGACTCGGTGGGCTGGGCGCCGCGGCCCTGCTGCCGCACGGGAGGGTGTCGGCGGGTCAGAACCGGTGATACCGCACCCGGCTGGCCGTCACGATGTCCTGGACCGATGCATGGCGCCGGCTGAAGGGAATCCAGAACAGGCCCACCGGGAACGCGACGCACAGCAGGGCCCGCAGCAGTGCGCGAGTCACCCCGAGCAGCCGCCCGGCGCGGCCGGTGACCTGCAGTCCCAGCAGCCAGTCACCGACGGTGCCGCCGGTCGAGGCCCAGCTCACGGCGAGGTAGAGCACGGCGATGGCCCAGCCGAGCACACCCGTCAGCCAGACGGAGAGGTCGGGCATGCGCATCGGCGGCCCGGTGACGAGCAGCCGCAGGCCGCTGAACGCGAGCTGCAGGGCGATGCCGATGCCCGCCACCACGAGTGCGTCGACCAGCCCCGCGAGGCACCGCGTCACGACACCCGCCGCATCGCTGTGAGGGTCCTGCTCCCGGTCGTCCCCCGGTGTCACGGCGACCAGGTCGTCCTCCCGTGTCACGGCGACTGTCCGAGGGGCGGTCCGTGGCCGTCGGTCTGTGCCGTGGCCGCGCCGGATCGGTGCAGCAGCCGGTCGGCGACGCGGTTCACCCTCCGGTCGGCCCGCATGCTCCGCGACCGGAGTGCGTCGACCGTCTCCTCGGCCATGCCGCCGCTGGTGTCCCGCACGATCCGGCCCAGGTCGATCTCCTCCAGCACGGCCCTGGTGAGCTCGACCAGATCGATCCGGGCGATCACGGCGTCCATGTCCAGCCGCGCGGCGATCCGGTCGACGTCGATGCGCTCCACGATCCGGTCCAGGTCGATGCGGGCCGCGATGCCGTCGACGTCGACCCGCCCCGCCACCTGGTCCACGTCCACCCGCGCCGCGACCCGGTCGACGTCCACCCGGTCGGCGATCCGGTCGACGTCCACCTGATCGGCGATCCGGTCGACGTCGACCCGCCCCGCCACGCGCATCACGTCCACGCGGTCGGCGATGCGGTTCACATCGATGCGGGCGGCGAATTCGTCCAGGTCGAGCCGGTCCACGACGGCGGACGTCACCGTGCGAATGACGCGGTCGGCAACCGAGCCGGCGGTCACCAGCGCGAACCCCGCCACCCGTCCCACGAGGTCGAGGGGTCTCACGATGCCGCACCGGGTCATCCCACCAGCGCACCACGGCCCCGCCACCCCCACCTCATCCTTTGCGGGTGAACCGCGCCGCGGCGGCGTGTGCTCCCACGGGACCCGGTGTGGGGCTTGCTGGCCTTGTGGGGTGAAGATCACAGCTCCTCGACCTCTTGGCCGCAGCTCACGCTGAGTACGGTGAGCGGGTGCCGAAGCGCAAGAACACGTTCTCATCCTGGCGGCGGAGCCTCACCCAGCGCGCCGTCCACGCGGGCTGGGCCTGGGTGCAGCGCACTGGCTCGGTCACCGCGGAGCGGCCGGGACGGTTCCGCTTCGGCGCCCTGGGACCCCACACCCGCCTCGCCTTCCCGCTCGGCACGGTCTTCGGTGAACCCTGGATCCACATCGGCTCCCACTGCATCGTCGGCGAACAGGTCACCCTCACCGCCGGCCTCATGCCCGACCTGGACCTCGGCCCGGACCCGATCCTGCGCATCGGCGACGGCGTCGTCCTGGGCCGCGGCAGCCATGTCATCGCCGACACGACGGTCACCATCGGCAGCGACTGCTACTTCGGGCCGTACGTGTACGTGACGTCCACGAACCACTCGTACGACGATCCGCACGAGCCCATCGGCAAGCAGTGGCCGCGCATGGAGCCGGTGGAGATCGGTCCCGGCTGCTGGATCGGCACCGGCGCGGTGATCCTTCCGGGTGCGCGGATCGGGCGGAACGTGGTCGTGGCCGCGGGGGCGGTCGTGCGAGGCGTGGTGCCGGACCATGCGGTGGTCGCGGGGGCGCCGGCCCGTGTCGTACGGCGCTGGACGGCCGCGGAGGGCTGGCAGCCGCCGCTCCGGACGCCCGCGCCGGTGCCGATCCCCGACGGGGTCACCCCCGACCAGCTGCGCGCGCTCTCGGAGTTGGACGAGGAGACGGCGGCGAAGCTGGCCGAACTGGACGAGGAAGCTGCGGCAAAGCTGGCCGAGCTGGACGACGTCGAGTCCTGAGTCAGCCGGTGGCCAGCAGCAGTGTGCCGACCAGGGCCAGGCCCGCGCCCGCCGCCTGGATGCCGCGGAGCCGCTCGCTGAGGAAGCCGCGCGCGGCGAGCGCGGTCACCACCGGGTAGAGCGAGGCGAGCACGGCGGCCACCGTGATGGGGCCGTGCTGGGCGGCGATCGCGTACGTGCCGTTCGCCGCGACGTCCGCGAGGCCGACGAAGGCGAGCGCCGGCACGGATGCCCAGGGGAAGCGGCCGTCCGGCAGCGCCGGGTTGCCCCGCCGCACCCAGACATACAGGGCCGCGCCACCCGCGAGCACGTTCGTCACGCGCTGGACGAACTGGGCGAGGAACAGGCCCGTGACGGTGGTCGAGGCCTCGGCGATCAGCGCGAAGACGGTGCCGAAGCCGAGCGCGGCGACCAGCGTGAGGAGGATCGTCTGCCGCTGCACGGGCGCACCCCGCAGCTGCGGCCCGGCGGCGAGCACCACGCCGGTGACGGCGACCGCGATGCCCGCGGCCTGCAGCAGCCCCGGCCGCTCGCCGAGGAACAGCCCGACGCCGACCGGCACGGCCACACTCAGCGTGGCGAGCGGCGACACCACGCCCATCGGGCCCTGGGCCAGCGCCTTGTAGAAGCAGATCATCGCGACCGGCCCGGCCAGACCCGCCGCGAACGCGAACCACAGCCGCGGACCGGCCTCGCTCCAGCCGCCGGTGACGACCACGACCGCGCCGAGCACGGCCGCCGCGATCGTCTGGGAGACGACCACGACCGTCAGCGCCGGCGTGCGCCGCGTCAGCAGCCCGCCGCCGAAGTCGGCCAGACCCCACAGGAGGCTGGTGGCCAGGGCGAAGAGTGCTGTCACGTTTCGCCTCGCAGTACAGTTCGGTGAATGATCGGGTGCACCACACGGTAGTTCAATCAAGTGAACCCTGTCATCCAGAATATTGCCCTCGAGGGTGTGGTCCTCGAGCTCTGAAGAGTTGGACGGAATGTGTCGGACCTCGACCTGCTGACCCAGTCCCTGGCGCGCAACGTCAAGCGCTGGCGCAACGAGCGCGGATTCACGCTGGACGCGCTGGCCGCCCGCGCAGGAGTCAGCCGCGGCATGCTGATCCAGATCGAGCAGGCCCGCACCAACCCGAGCATCGGCACGGTCGTCAAGATCGGCGACGCCCTCGGCATCAGCATCACCACGCTGCTCGACTACGGGCAGGGCCCCAAGGTCCGTATCGTCTCCGCGGAGCAGGCCGTCCGGCTGTGGTCCACCGACGCGGGCAGCTACAACCGTCTGCTCGCCGGCACCGAGGCGCCCGGCCCGCTGGAGATGTGGGACTGGCGCCTCATGCCCGGCGACAGCAG
Organism: Streptomyces sp. NPDC047043; assembly: GCF_040644055.1. Lineage (NCBI taxonomy): Bacteria > Bacillati > Actinomycetota > Actinomycetes > Kitasatosporales > Streptomycetaceae > Streptomyces > Streptomyces sp. NPDC047043. The sequence goes on along the minus strand of NZ_JBEYVO010000002.1, from coordinate 324,988 downwards.
CGCGTCCGACCCGCACCCCACCGGCACGGTCGAGCTCGTGCACGTCACCGCGGGGGAGCTGACGCTCACCGTCGACGGCGAGAAGTACCGCGTCCCGGCCGGCGCGAGCGTCTCCTTCGAGGCCAACACCCCGCACACGTACGGCAACGAGGGCGACGTACCGATGGAGATGGTCATGGCGGTCTCGGTTCCGCCGGTCCGCTGAGGCGCGTGCCGGCAGTCCTGTTAGCGTGCGGAGCATGCGCGCACCCATCGGACACTTCGACATCGCCGTCGCCGCCCCCGACGCCCTCGACGAACTGACCCGCCCGGTCGCCGACGCCGTACGCCACTGGACCGGCAGTGTCCCCGCCGACCAGATCGTCTACGTCGACACCGACCCGCAGTGGGCCGACACCGCCGTCTTCGTCGAGCACTACGGCCGGGAGCTGCTGGAGCAGTCGGCGAACTGCGTGGTGGTGGCGGGCAAGCGGGGCGGCGAGACGACACTCGCGGCGTGCATCGTGCTCTCCACCACGCGGGTCGACGTCAACGGCGTCGTCCGCCGCCAACTCGGCGCCCGCAAGGCCTCGTTCGCGTCCATGGACACGGCGACGGGGGAGACCGGCATGGAGTACGGCGGCATCACCCCGATCGGACTCCCCGCCGACTGGCCGGTGTTGGTGGACTCGGCCGTCGTCGACCTCCCGTACGTCCTGGTCGGCAGTGGCCGCCGCCGCGGCAAGCTCCTGGTCCCGGGCAAGGCGTTCGCGGAACTGCCGGGCGCGGTGGTGCTGGAGGGGCTGGGCGCCTGAGGCCTTCCCCGCGACGCCGGCTTGATCCGCCGGACGCTGCCCTAGGTCGTGTCCGCAAAGTGGTTGGTGCGTTGGACTGTTCGTGGTGCGTCGTCACGAGCTGACTGATCAAGCATGGGCGGTCATTGAGTCGTTACTGGCTCCGCCGCGGATGGGCCGCCCTGTCCGCGACCGGCGGCAGGTCCTCAACGGCATCCTGTGGAAGCTGTCCACCGGCGCGGCCTGGCGAGACCTGCCCGAACGCTACGGGCCATGGAAGACGGTCTACGAACGCTTCCGCCGCTGGTCCGCCGACGGCACCTGGGACCGACTGCTCGCCCACATCCAGCAGCACTCCGATGCCGTCGGTGCCGTCGACTGGACCATCGTGTCCATCGACTCCACCACCGTGCGCGCCCACCAGCACGCGGCCGGAGCGCGAAAAGGGGGCAGGACTGGCCGGGCGAGGCGATCGGCCGCTCCCGCGGCGGACTGACCACGAAGATCCACCTCGCCTGCGACGGTGAGGGCAGGCCCCTGGCCTTCACCCTGACCGCCGGGAACGTCAACGACTGCACCCAGTTCGAGGCGGTGATGGCCCGCATCCGCATCGAGCGGTGCGGGCCCGGCCGCCCTCGCACCCGCCCCGCGCTGGTCGCGGCGGACAAGGGCTACTCGTCCGCGAAGATCCGCGCCTACCTGCGCAGGCGGGGCATCAAGGCCGCCATCCCGGAACGGATCGACCAGATCAACGGCCGTATCCGGCGGGGTGAGAGCCGGTGCCGGCTGGACCGGGCGGCCTACCGGCGCCGCAACGTCGTCGAACGCTGCTTCAACCGGCTCAAGCACAACAAAGCCCTCGCCACCCGCTACGACAAACGCGCCCGCCATTACCAGGCCCTGGTCACCCTCGCCTGCCTACGACTCTGGCTGCCCTGACTTTGCGGACACGACCTAGCGGCTCGCGTGATGCGCCAGGGTCAGGTGCGGGTCCGCCTCGCCCGGTGCCGGCGCAGGATCGGCGTGCACCAGGGCCGCCGTCAGCCTCGGTACGGCGTGCAGCAGCGCGTGTTCGGCCTCGACGGCTGTCCCGTGCGCCGCCCGCACGGTCGCCTCGCCGTCGACCACCACCGCGACCTCGGCCCGCAGCCGGTGCCCGATCCAGCGCAGCCGCAGCTCACCGACCTCCCGCACGCCCGGCACCTCGCGCAGCGCCCGCTCGGCCCGGTCCACCAACTCCGGGTCGACGGCGTCCATCACCCGCCGGAACACCTCGCGCGCCGCGTCCCGCAGCACCAGCACGATCGCCGCGGTGATCGCCAACCCCACGAGCGGGTCGGCGAGTTGCCACCCCAGCGCCGAGCCGCCCGCGCCCAACAGCACCGCCAGTGATGTGAATCCGTCCGTACGGGCATGCAGCCCGTCGGCGACCAGCGCGGCCGAGCCGATCTCCCGGCCCACCCGGATCCGGTACCGGGCCACCCACTCGTTCCCGGCGAACCCGACCAGCGCGGCCACCGCCACGGCCGGTACGTGCGCGACGGGCCGCGGATCGAGCAGCCGCTCCACCGCCGCCCAGGCCGCGAACGCCGCCGACGCCGCGATCGTCAGCACGATCGCGATCCCCGCGAGGTCCTCGGCCCGCCCGTAGCCGTACGTGAACCGTCGCGTGGCCGCCCGCCGCCCCAGCACGAAGGCGATGCCCAGCGGTACGGCGGTCAGCGCGTCCGCGGCGTTGTGCACCGTGTCGCCGAGCAGCGCCACCGACCCGGACACGACCACGACCACCGCCTGCGCCACGGCCGTTGCGCCGAGGACGGCCAGTGAGACCCACAGCGCGCGCATGCCGCGGGCCGAGGACTCCAGCGCGGAGTCGAGCTTGTCGGCGCTCTCGTGGGAGTGGGGGGTGAGGAGGTGGCGCAGCCTGGAGCGGGGGTGGGGGTGCGTGTGGGCGTGCGGGTGCTGATGCTCGCCGTGGTCGTGATCGTGGTGCCGGTCGCTCACGATGGCCCCTTCCGGTGCGCGCGGATGTGGACGCGGGACGCCCACGAGGCCATTATGTGCGTATGAGCGCACGCATGCACCTATCAACTGCGCACGATGCGCATCCGCGCACCCCGGGCGAGGAACAGTTCGCCCTCGCCGCCGAACTCCTCGCCCTCCTCGGCGACCGCACCCGCCTCACCCTGCTGCACGCCCTGACCGGCGGCGAGGCCGATGTCACGACCCTCACGGAGGCGTGCGGGGCGGCCCGGCCCGCGGTCAGCCAGCACCTGGCACGGCTGCGGCTCGCGGGGCTCGTGAACACACGCAAGGAGGGGCGCCGGGTGGTCTACTCACTGCGCGACGGCCATCTGCGGCGGCTGGTGGACGAGGCGCTGAAGGTGGCGGACCACCGGCTCAGCGACCGGCCGCTGCACGACTGAGGATCACGGTGTCTCCGGCTGCACCTGCGGGCTCGGCCCGGGCTCGTCCGGCGGTGACACGGGCAGCCCGCCCGCGCTCGCCTCGCCCGCAGTGCCGGGGGCGCCGGTGAAGTGGGGCCGGTTGGCCGGAGGGGCGACTCCGGGCGGGGTGACGGCGTAAACGAGCCACTCGGCGGCAAGGAAGAGAAGCAGCCAGAAGGTCACGACCAGTGTGGGCACGGCCAGGAACGCAACGGCCGGCGTCGCCACCAGCAGCCACAGCACCCACTGCCCGACCCCGGCACCGGACCAGTGGCCGCCCGCCCGGACGGCCGCCCACATCATCCACCGGCGCAGCACCGAGACGCCCAGTTCACGCAGGGCGCGACGGAAGATGCCGTCGGCGTCCCTGCGGCTGACGAGTGCGCTGTTGCAGCACAGGAAGTCGTGCAGGACCGCGGCCTTGGTGTAGACGCCGTAGCGCGGAATCAGCCACACGAAGACCGTCGGGACCGACGCGAAGTCCGTGGTGAAGCCGGGCGGGACGATGAAATCGCGGTCACGGCCCTCGTATTCCACGGGGGCCAACAGCTCCCAGGTCTTCGGACCGATCTGCTTGACGGTGATGTCCCCCTTGCGGAAAGGCACTTGGACCACCCCACGATGCCGGGTGGGCGTCCCCCGTTGGATGCCCTATGGACGGTGTAGCGCGGTCTGTGTGTTCTGTCGCCCCGTCAGGAACCGGAATCCTTGCCGAGGTACTGCTCCGCGAACGCGGCCGCCGCGGTGGGGGATTCGAAGAGGCGGCGCAGCCGGGCGAGCGTGGTGCCCGCGCGGTAGGCGTCGCCCGACGAGGTGCCGTGGTACACCTCCGACAGCCACTGCGAGAACTCCTGGTAGTCCCACACGCGCCCGAGACAGGCCGCCGAGTAGCCGTCGAGGGTGCCGGCGTCGCCCTTGGTGAGGTACGCGACGAGCCCGTCGCCGAGCAGGAACGCGTCGTGCAGGGCGAGGTTCATGCCCTTGGCGGCGATGGGCGCGGTGAGGTGGGCGGCGTCCCCGGCCAGGAACAGCCGGCCGAACGCCATGGGTTCGACGACGTAGTTGTGCATGTCGAGGACGCGCTTCTCGATCAGTCGCCCCTCCGTGAGCGGCGGCCGGTCGGCCGCGCCGAGCCGCTCCTGCAGTTCGGCCCAGACGCGTTCGTGCGACCAGTTCTCCGGGTCGTCGCCGGGCGGGCACTCCAGGTAGTAGCGGGTGACCTCGGGGCTGCGGGCCATGTGCCCCGCGAAGCCGCGCGGATGGATGCCGAAGACGACGCAGTCGCTGGACGGCGGCGCCTCCGCGAGCAGCGCCAGCCAGCCGATGCCGTAGTCGTGCCGGGCGACTTGGGCCCGCTCGGGCGGCAGCACGCTCCGCGTCACCCCGCGCGCCCCGTCGCATCCGGCGACGAACTCGCAGTGCACCAGGCGGCGTTGGCCGGTCTCCGGATCGGTGTACGACACCGACGGCCGCTCCGTGCCCACGTCGTGCAGCTGGACGTCCCGCACGCCGAACCTGATCTCGCCGCCGCGCAGGTCCGCGTACTCCCGTACGAGATCCGTGACGAGCAACGGCTGTGGATAGACGAAGTGGTGATGCCCCGTCAGTTCGGTGTAGGAGAACCGGTGCCGCTGCCCGCCGACGCGGAACTCGCACTGGGTGTGCAACTGGGCCCGCTTCAGCAAGTTGCCTGCCAGGCCTCGCTGTTCGAGCCCGCGTACGGCCCACTCCTCGATCACACCGGCCCGGGGCCGGTGCTCGATGAACTCGCGCGTCTCCACCTCCAGCACCAGGCAGTCGATCGAGGCGGCCCGCAGGATGTTGCCGACGGTGAGACCGGCGGGCCCGGCGCCCACGATCACGACCGGAAAGTGCTGCGGGGAAGGGGAGTTGGGGTGGGGGGTCGTGGAAGTCACGCGAGCATTATGACGGTGGCCCGTCAGCCACGGCAGGGGAGAGCCGCGGCCGACGGGCCATGACGGGTTTACGGGTCAGTGCGCGGGCGCGTCGGTGACCACGACCTCCTCGATGCTCCGCTCGATCTCCTCGGACCGGGAGGCGGTGGCCCGGGCCCAGTAGTAGATGACCAGGGAGAAGACGGCGATGACCAGGATGTCCCACCACAGGCCGATGTTGCCGGTGCCGCCGAAGCCGCCCTGTGCGGAGATCACGCCCATGCCCAGCAGATAGACCGGCAGCCACTGGGCGGCCCTGAAGTCCATCCGCGGTGCGTCGGGCTGGCCCGTGGCGTTGGCCCACCAGGCGTAGCCGCCGAGGAGGAGATAGCCGAGGACGACCGCGATGCCGAGGCGCCACAGGATGTCCCAGCCGGCCCAGTAGATGATCAGGTTGGCCACGATGAACGACAGCGGGGAGATCACCTTGCCGGCGGGCAGCCGGTACGGGCGCTCGTGGTTCGGCAGCTTGTCCGCGAAGACGCCGTACGCCAGCGGTGCGCCCGCGTACATCAGGACGCTCGCGGAGGTGATGAAGCCGACCAGCTGCTGCCAGCTCGGGAACGGCAGGAAGCAGATCACGCCGGTCACGAAGGAGATGATCAGGCCGAACCACGGCACACCGCGCTTGTCGGTCGCGGCGAAGATCTTCGGCGCGTAGCCGTTCTTGGCCAGACCGTAGGAGACGCGGGAGGTGGCGGTGGTGTAGATCAGGCCGGTGCCGCCGGGGGAGATGATGGCGTCCGCGTAGAGGACGAACGCGAGCCAGCCCAGGCCCACCAGGGTTGCCAGGCCCGCCCAGGGGCCGCTGATGCCCGGGAAGTCGAGGTGGGTCCAGCCCTTCGCGAAGGTGCTGTGCGGCAGCGCGGCGATGAACACGATCTGCAGGGCGACGTAGATGACCGCGCCGATCGCGACCGAGCCGAGGGTCGCCCGGGGCAGGTCCCGCTTCGGGTTGCGGCTCTCGCCCGCCAGCTGGATCGCCTGCTCGAAGCCCAGCAGCGCGAAGATGATGCCGCTCTCGCTGATGGCGCTGAGCACGCCCTTGGCGCCGAACGGGGCGAAGCCCTCCGAGTGGAAGTTGGCGGGGTGGAAGTTGCCCGCGGCGATGACGAAGATCGCGCCCAGCGGGACGGCGATCTTCCACCAGGTGGCGGCGCTGTTGGTGTGTGCCAGGGCCCGTACGCCGAAGAAGTTGACCGCGACGAAGACGGCCATCAGGAGGACGGCGACGACGATGCCGGAGGCCGTCAGCGTCTGGTCCTTGTGCTCCAGGCCCTGCGCCCAGCTCCAGTGACCGGCGTAGCCGATCATCGCCTCGACCTCGATCGGCGCCACGGTGGCCGCCTGCAGCCAGGAGAACCAGCCGAAGGACAGGCCGGCCAGGCCGCCGAAGGCGTAGTGCGGATAGCGTGCCGTGCCGCCGGCCACCGGGAACATGCCGCCGAGTTCGGCGTGCACGAGGGCCAGCAGGACGATCGCGATCGCACCGATCACCCACGAGATGATCGCCGCGGGACCGGCGGCCACGACCGCCTTCTCGGCGCCGTACAACCACCCGGACCCGATGATGGAACCCACGGAGGCCCACATCAGACCGATCAGTCCGACGTCACGCCTGAGGTCGCCGGGACCCCTGGCCTCCTTCAGGGAGCCCTGCTCGACGCTCACCATATTTTCAGCGACCTCTCACGAGTTGAATACAACTTTTCAGTGCGTGCGACGTCGCAGATTAGGAAACAGTGGCGGTCGAGCAGAAGACAGATGGTGAAGTTTTGACCAATGCCCGGGAGGTTCGTGGACAGCCCTTCAGGGGCTCTGTACGCAGCGGAAACCGGTGTGACCACTGGAACTGTCCACAGAATTCGCGCTGCGCGCGGCCACCCGGTAGCGATTGCAGTAGGAGCGGTGGCACATGTGGGAGCCGCCGCGGATGACCTTCGCGGTGCCGGTGGCCGGGCCGGTGGGGTTGTGGAGCGGGCGCGCGGTGCCGTGGTCGGTGGTCCACCAGTCGGCACACCACTCCCACACGTTGCCCGAGGTGTTGTACAGCCCGAAGCCGTTGGGCTCGAAGGCGTCGACCGGGGCCGTGCCGCGGTAGCCGTCGGCGGCGGTGTTCTTGGTGGGGAAGGTGCCCCGCCAGATGTTGCAGCGGTACTCGCCGCCGGGGTCGAGCTCGTCGCCCCACGGATAGCGCTGCTGCTTCGGGCCCCCGCGCGCGGCGTACTCCCACTCCGCCTCGGTGGGCAGCCGCTTGCCGGCCCAGGCGGCGTAGGCGGTCGCGTCGTGCCAGGACACATGCACCACCGGATGGTCGCCCCGGTCGTCGACGGTGCTGCCGGGACCCTCCGGACGGTCCCATGCGGCACCCTCGACACCGCACCACCAGGGCGTGGCCTCGGGCCGCGGTGCGCCGCGCCGCAGACTGCCGGGCAGGAAGCCCGCGAAGACGTACGACCACCCGAAGCGCTCGGCGTCGGTGACATGACCGCTGTCGGCCACGAAGGCGGCGAACTGCGCGTTGGTCACCGCGCAGGCGTCGATACGGAACGGGTCGAGCCGCACGGCCCGTACCGGTCCCTCGCCATCGGCCGGGAACCCCTCGGAGTCCTCCGCGCCCATCAGGAACTCGCCGCCGGGGAGCAGGACCATCCCCTCGGGATCGGCAGAGCTGCTCCGGGCTGAGGGCGGCGAGATCCGCAGAGGCTCGGCAGGGCCGCCGCCCGGCGGCATGCAGCAGGGGGCGGGCGAACCGGGCTCGTGCATCCGCTGGGTTCCTTGTGCGCAGGCGACTTGTGGGGCGGCCCCGTGCGGGACGATCCCATGTGTACGGGAAGTTCCTGTGCGACCGGCCCCTCCCGCGCCCTCGCGGCTAGGGCCCTTCTGATGGATCTCCGCGGCGTCGCGACGCCCGGCACGCCCTCTCGCCGCACCGGTCAAAAGCCCTAGTAGCTCCGCTACGAGGGCTTCCGCCCGGCACGCCGAGAGCACGCACCGAACGCCGCTCCTTCTCCCACGGAGATCCATCAGAAGAGCCCTAGGCCGCCAACTCCTTCTCCAGCGGTGTCCGGAAGCGCGGTGTCACCTTGGTCGCCCCCACCCACCCGCGCAGCCGCTCCGCCTCCACCGCGATCGCCGCCTCCGCCTCACGCCCCACACCGTCCCTGTCGAGCAGGCGCCAGACGATCTCCCCGTCGGGACGCTGCGCCCAACCCCCCACCACCCGGCCGTTCCACCACACCGTCGGTCCCACGTTGCCGCTGTAGTCGAACAGCGGCGGCCGCAGCTCCGGGGCCAGGTACCAGTCGCGCTCCCGCCAGCCCATCGCCGTCGGATCCAGCGCGGGCAGCAGTGCCGCCCACGGCCGGGCGGGGCCCGCCACCGGAGCGACGTCGCCGTCGACGACGTACCCCGTGCCCTCGTCCAGCGACACCGCCTGCGCGCCGATCGCCGCCAGCGCACGCCGTACATCCGTGACCTTCCAGCCCGTCCACCACTTCAGGTCCGCCTCCGTGGCCGGTCCGCACACCGCGAGCCAGCGGCCGAGCAGCGCCGACTGCGCCTCGGCCACGTCGAGTTCGGGGTGCGGCGGCGCCACGGCCCAGCGGAACTGGCTGGACGTCCACGAGCCGAGCGGCCGCCCCCGTACGACCTTGCCCTCCACGCCCAGCACCCTCAGCAGCCGGGTCGAGACGGTGTGCACGCCCTCGTAGCTCTTGCCGGCCGCGTACGCGAACTGCTCTCTCAACCGCGGTTCGTCCTCGGCGAGTTCGGCCGCGGTCGCCTGCCTACGCCGCTCGAGCGCGGCCAGCGCGGACTCCTCGACGTCCTTCAGCCAGGCCGCGTCCGGGGCCCCGGCCTTCGCCATGTCCTTGAGCAGCGAGGCCCGTTCGCGCCCGGCGACCGTGATTCCGGTCGAGGCGTGCACGACGGCGGTCAGGTCCGTCGGGAACACGAACACGGTGTGCCGCATGCCGTGCATACGCACCAGCGACCGATCCTGGTACAGCGCCCGCTCGGTCTCCGCCACCGTCCGCGCCGAGTCCGCGAGCCGCGCGCCCACGGCCAGATGCACCGTCGCCGGATCCGACCCGTGCAGCGCGACCAGCGTGCCGGCGACCTCCTCCGGGCTCCCCGCCCGCGCCACCGGGGCCAGCCGCTGCCGCAACGCCAGCCGCGCCCGCCGCTCGGCCACCCCGATGTACCGCACGCCCTCGCCCATCCCGGCCTCCCCGTCGCACCACCCGTGCCCCCATCTTGCAGGACCCCACTGACAACGGGCCGTCACCCGATCGCCGGACCCGGCATGCGCACACCCCCGGCCCCGCCTTCACTGCGATCAGGAGAGCGTGGACAGCAACGGAACCGGAGGCGTGATGGGCAAGCGCGGCATGCGTCGGTGGGTGCGATGACCACGCCCGTGACCCGTGCCGAGGCCGGCCGGGCCGCCCGTAAGCGCGTGCCCCGTTCCGCCCACGGCCACTGGGTCCCGCCCGTCGACCGGTCCGACCCCGTCGCCGTACTGGAACGGCAGGGGCGCGACCGGCTGCCGGAGCTGCTGCCCATCCGGTACGGGCGGATGGCCGCGTCGCCGTTCGCCTTCCTGCGCGGCTCGGCCGCCGTGATGACCGCCGACCTCGCGTCCCGGCCCCACACCGGGCTCACCGTGCAGCTCTGCGGCGACGCCCACCTGCTGAACTTCGGGCTGTACGCCTCCCCGGAGCGGGCGCTGCTCTTCGATCTCAACGACTTCGACGAGACGTTCCCCGGCCCCTTCGAGTGGGACGTCCAGCGCCTCGCGGCGAGCGTGGCCGTGGCCGCCCGCGAGAACGGGCACCCCGAGGACAAGGTCCGCCGGGCGGCCGCGGAATCGGCGGCCGCATACCGCACGACCATGCGGCGGCTGGCCCGCCGGGGCGAGCTCGACGTCTGGTACGAGCGCATCGACGCCGAGAGCCTGCTGCCGCTGGCCCGCTCCGCGCGCCGCCGCCGGCAGGTCGCCTCCAGCCTCACCAGGGCCCGGCGCCGCACCAGCCTGCACGCCCTCGGCAAGCTGACCGAGATCGTCGACGGGCGCCGCCGGCTCATCCACGACCCGCCGCTCCTCGAACCCGCCGGCGCCTCCGACACCGCCTCCCTGCGCAAGATCTTCAGCGACTACCGCTCCACCCTCTCCGAGGAGCGCCGGCTGCTCCTGGACCGCTACCGCTTCGTCGACGCCGCCCGCAAGGTCGTCGGCGTCGGCAGCGTCGGCCTGCGCTGCTTCGTCGTCCTGCTCGCCGGACGGGACGCCGACGACCCGCTGTTCCTGCAGATCAAGGAGGCGCGCAAGTCCGTACTGGAGGAGCATCTGCCGCACGGGCCGTACGTTCACCCCGGGCATCGCGTCGTCGCAGGTCAGCGGCTGCTGCAGGCCGCCAGTGACATCTTCCTGGGCTGGATGAGCGGGCCCCAGGGCCGCGCCTTCTACTGGCGGCAGCTGCGGGACATGAAGGGCTCCGCGGACGTCGCCGGCATGGACCCGACCACCCTCCTGGCCTACGCCCGCCTGTGCGGCACCGCACTGGCCCGCGCACACGCCCGCTCCGGCGACCGCATCGCCATCGCCGCCTACCTGGGCGGCGCCGACACCTTCGAGCAGGCCGTCGCCGACTTCGCCCTCGGCTACGCCGGCCAGACGGCCGCGGACCACGCGGCCCTGGGCGCCGCGGTCGCCGCCGGTGTGGTCACCGCGGCACCCGAGGTGTGATGCACCCCCCATGACCTCCCGAGCAGGCCTAATCTGTCACCGTGCAGCCCTTCGCACCCACCTCCGACGGCTTCGAGGTCGTCGCCGTCGCCTCCTCGGCCGGCGGTATCAACGGCCTGGTCACCCTGCTCGGCGGCCTGGACGCCGAGCTTCCGGTGCCGATCCTGGTCGTGCAGCACCTCGACCCCCGGCACCGCACCGTGATCGCGGAGGTCCTGGGCCGCCGTACGACGCTGGCCGTGCAGCTCGCAGAGGATCACGAGCAGGCCCGGTCCGGCACGGTCTACATCGCACCTCCGGACCGGCACCTGCTCGTCGGCCCCGGCGGCACGCTCACCCTCACCGACAGCGAGCTGGTGCACTTCGTGCGACCCTCCGCCGACCTGCTGTTCGAGTCGGTCGCGGGGGCGTACGGGCCGCGGGCCATCGCCTGCGTGCTCACCGGGACCGGGCGGGACGGCGCGATGGGGGTGGACGCGGTCAAGTCGCGCGGCGGCACCGTCATCGTCCAAGATCCGGCGACGGCGGAATTCCGAGGTATGCCAGATGCAGCGGTGGGTACGGGGACAGTGGACTTCGTGCTACCTCTGGAGGAGATCGCCGCGGTGATCCGCGGGTTGGTCGAGACCAAGAGGCAGTAGCAGAGAAGTGGTGACGGACGCGATGGGTGACGGACAGCCTGACCTGGAGACCGACGAGGAACTGGAGGAACTCCTCGGCTTCCTCAGGGACGCCCGCGGCTTCGACTTCACCGGTTACAAGCGGTCCTCGCTGGGCCGCCGGATCCGCAAGCGGATGGCGGACGTGGAGGTCACGTCGTACAACGACTACCGCGACCTCCTGGAGACGAACGCGGACGAGTTCAACGCGCTGTTCAACACCATCCTGATCAACGTCACCTCCTTCTTCCGTGACCCCGAGGCCTGGACCTTCCTGCAACGCGAGGTCATGCCCGAGCTGCTCGCGCAGAGCGGTTCCGACGAGGAGATCCGGGTCTGGAGCGCGGGCTGCTCCAGCGGCGAGGAGGCCTACTCGCTGGCGATCATGTTCGCCGAGACGCTGGGCCTGGACGAGACCCTGGAACGGGTCAAGATCTACGGCACCGACATGGACGACGAGGCGCTGCGCGACGCCCGCACCGGTCTGTATCCGGCCAAGGTCCTGACACCGCTCGCACCCGATCTGCGCGACAAGTACTTCGAGCAGAACGGCGCCCGTTTCAGCTTCCGCCCCGACCTGCGCCGCCGGGTCATCTTCGGCCGTCACGACATCACCCGCGACGCCCCGATCTCCCGCCTCGACCTGCTCATCTGCCGCAACACACTGATGTACTTCAACGTCGAGGCGCAGACGCAGATCGTCGACCGCTTCCACTTCGCGCTGCGCGAGGGCGGCTTCCTCTTCCTCGGCAAGGCCGAGATGCTGCTCAACGACTCCGACCGGTTCTCCGTCATGAGCATGCGCCAGCGCATGTTCCGGCGACGCCCGGGCGAGGCCACGCCGCCGTATCACCCCGCACCGGTGAAGATCAGGGCCGGGATGAGCACCGAACTGCACACCGTGGCCCGCCATCGGCAGCTGCGCGACCTCATCCTCGACGCGACCCCGAGCCCCTCCGTGGCCATCGACTCCGCCGGCACCGTCCTGCTCGTCAACAGCCACGCGCGCGTGCAGTTCGGCCTCACCCCGAACGACATCGGGCGTCCCTTCCAGGACCTGGAGATCTCCTACCGCCCCGTCGAACTGCGCTCCCTGATCGAACAGGCCACCCACGAGCGCCGCACCCTGCGCGTCAACGGTGCCGAGCGCCGTACCGGCGAGGACCTCCAGTACTACGACATCCTCGTCCAGCCCCTCAGCGGCGCCGACGGCCTGGTCGCCGCCACCAACATCACCTTCACCGACGTCACGGTCGCCACCCAGCTCAAGTCCGAGATCAAGCGCGTACGCGAGGACCTGGAGACGGCATACGAGGAGCTGCAGTCCACGAACGAGGAGCTGGAGACCACCAACGAGGAACTCCAGTCGAGCATCGAGGAGCTGGAGACCACGAACGAGGAGCTGCAGTCCACGAACGAGGAGTTGGAGACCACCAACGAGGAACTCCAGTCGGGCAACGAGGAACTGGAGACCATGAACGAGGAGATGCGGGTGCGCACCGAGGAGCTGGACGAGGCCCGCACCTTCCTGGAGGCCGTACTGACCTCCGTCGCCGCCGGAGTCGTCGTTCTCGACCAGAGCCTCAAGGTCAAGAGCTGGAACCGCGGTGCCGCCGACCTGTGGGGCCTGCGCCCAGACGAGGTCCTCGACCAGCCCTTCTACGGCCTCGACTTCGGGCTGCCCACCGAGAAGCTGCGCGAGACCATCCAGCGCTGCGTCGACACCGGCGGACGGGGAGCACCGATGCCGGTGCCGGCCGTGAACCGCCTGGGCAGAGCGATCACCTGCCTGGTGCAGTGCAGCCCCTTCGACGGTCACAACGGCGGAGTCGTCCTGCTCATGGAGGAAGGCCGGGCAAACGCCTCCGGGTGAGAAGCCGGGGCGTACGATTCCGTTATGGCCACTGGAGGCGGATCCCCGGATCCCATGGCTTCCGCGGAGCGGAGAGCCGCCCTGGCGCGTGCCCGCTCCGCGCACGAGACCAGCAGCGCCGAACGGCACGACCTCCTCGCCGAGCAGGCGACCACCGAAGTGAGCAAGGGCGTCCACCTGCGGATGGCCGCCGTCCACCGTTCCACGGCAGCCTGTCACCTGGCCGCCGCCCGGCTCCACGAGGGCTACGCGATTCGGCTCGCGGGCTGGGCCGAGGCGAAGAGCACGCCGCGGCCCCTGTTCATGACAGGTGTCGCGGCGGCGTGCGGCACCAAGAGCGCCGCTCTCACGCTGGTCGGGGCCACCTTCGACCAGCTCTCCCTGGCCGCCTCCGACGAACAGTCCCGTGCTGCCCAGGAGCTGGAGTTCCTGCTCGGTGAGGGCCCAGCCCAGGACGCGACCAGCCAGGCACGTGCGGTGTCGGCGGTCGGCTCGGCGCTGGCCGACCGCTGGCCCGGCTACGGGCCTGCGGTGACCGAGCTCGGCATCGAGGAGGTGGCGGCCGTACCGCTGCGCATGTCGGGCACCTGCGTCGGCGCCCTCACGGTCTTCGATCCGGCCCCGCGCCTCGCCGACTCGGACATCTTCGCCGAGGTCGCCGAGGTCCTGACCCGCACCATGATCCTCAACCCGGACGGCGACCCGGAGCTGTACGGGGGCACCGACCTGCGCGCCCTGGTTCACCAGGCCGCGGGCATGACCTCCGTGCAGCTCGACTGCCCGGTGGCCGACGCACTGGAACTGATCAAGGCACGAGCCTTCGCCGAGAGCACCTCGGCGCACTCCGTGTCCGAGCGCATTCTGCGCGGCGAGCTTCGTCTCGGCTGATGCGGGGTATCCGAGGACCCATCCCTGCGCGGCCGACGTCCGAGAGGTGATTGGAAGCTCATGAGCAAGCCCGTGACACAGCAGCGGCTGGCGAAGGCGTTCGTCGACCTCGCCGCGAGCGCGGTCACCGACCCCTCCGACCCGACCGGACTCCTCGCGGCCCTCGCGGCCCACGGATCCGAGCTGCTCGACGACTGCGCCGCGATCGTCCTGTACGCGCCCGACGATCACACCCCGCCCCAGGTGGCGGGTACCGGTGAGGAACTGATGCGGCTGGCGCGCGACGCCGCCCACTGGAGCGAAGGGCCCGGCCCGGAAGCCCGGCGCACCGGCCGCCCGGTGCCGGACACCCCCCTCGACGGTGAGCGGGCCCAGCGGGACTGGCCGCGGTACGCCGCCCGGGCCGTACAGCTGGGCTACGGCCGGGCCGCCGCCCTGCCCCTGCACGTCGGCCACAACACCCTGGGCGCCCTGGTACTGCTGGGCCGCGACGGCACCCCGCTGAGCCCCGAGCTGCTGGAGCTGGGCCAGTCGTTCACCGACGTGGCCGGCTGGACCCTGGAGCGGGAGCGCCGGCTCAACGAGAGCCGCGCCCTGGCCGACCAGCTGGGGCAGGCCCTGACCAGCCGTATCGTCATCGAACAGGCCAAGGGCACGCTCGCCGCCCGCCTCTCGATCTCGGTCGACGAGGCCTTCCGCCTGCTGCGCACCCATGCCCGCTCGCACCGCCGCCGCCTGACGGACGTCGCCCGCGAGGTAGTGGAACGGCGACTGGAAGTGCCCGCGGAGTAGGCGAGGGCGTGGGCGGGCGCGGAAAAGCAGATGCACGGCGAGTGATCGCGTCCGTACTCTGGACACACGTTGCGGAGCTGCCCACCACCGCTTTCCGCAGGACAGGCATCACCCTGCGGACTCGGGGCTACTCTCTAACGCACCGACGGACGGACGCCCTTCCCCCAGCGCCCCGTCGGGAGAGACACACCATCACCGCTCGATCACCCACGCCCAAACGGAGGCCCGTCATGGGCACCATCGTCATCTCCGGGACCGTCGTCCTGGTCGTCTTAGGATTCGAAAACCACGTCTGGTGGCTGGCCGCGGTCGCCGTGCTCTTCCTGTACCTGCAGTACGGGCGGAGCTCGTCCCCGACGTCCTCGTCGGGCGGCGGCGCCGCGTCGTCGGGAGGTTCCTCCTCGGGAGGGGCCATGCCGTCGACGTACCAGGCCTACCGCAAGCGCCGTGACATGCAGGCCAAGTGGGACCGCCGCTACCGCCGCGAGCGCCCCCTGGAGTCCCGGCGCCAGGAGCGCGAGAAGAGCAAGTGAGGCGATCCGAGCCGCTGGTGAGCGCCGGTCACAGCCCCGGCGCGCCCCACACCGGGAACCAGCGGTTCAGATCCTGCTCCATCCGCAGGTCGTCGCCGAGGGCCGCCTTCACCTGCAGCTCCAGCGCGTTGTCGCGCCGCTGCCCACCACCGGGCAGCGGCGCGAACGGGTAGAACGTGCCGCGCTTGTAGAGGTAGACCAGCGCGAGCCGTTTGCCGCCCTCGGCCTCGAACCCGGCCAGGGAGCACAGCAGTTGGGGGCCGAAGCCGTTGACCTCCATCGAACTGTTCACCGCGTGCAGGTCGTTGACCAGCTCGGACAACTGCTCGGGGGAGCGGCGCGAGACCAGCCACGAGTAGCCGTACTCGTCCTGCTTGAGCTCCACCGGCGGGCCGTCCCGGTCGGCGTCCGCGTCCAGCAGCGCCTGGACCTCCCGGTGCGTCTGCTCGAAGGCCCCGCCCTCGACCGTGGCGAAGCACACCGCGCCGGTGCCGGTCGGCGTGAAACCGGCCGCGGCCTCGAGGGTCACGGCCGCCGACGGCAGCGCGAAGAGCCGGTCCAGGTCGGGCAGGGCCGGTTTCGTACGGCCGAGCAGAATGTCCAGAAGCCCCATGCATCATCCCTTTCCGGGGGTTGCCGCCTCACCCAACTCCGCCGAGATCCGTCCCAGTTGGTCGAGCCGCTGCTCCAGGGACGGATGGGTGGAGAAGAACCGCTCGATGCCCGGCTCCTTGCCCGTCGCCGGGGTGAAGTAGAAGGCGTTGAAGGCCTGCGCCGTCCGCAGGTCCTTGGTCGGGATCCGGGCGATGTCGCCGGAGACCTTGGTCAGCGCGGAGGCCAGCGCCGAGGGCCGCCCGGTGAGCAGCGCCGCCGCCCGGTCCGCGGCCAGCTCCCGGTACCGGGACAGGGCCCGGATCAGCAGGAAGCTGATCGCGTACACGGCCGCCGACACCCCCATCACGGCGGCGAAGACCGCCGCGGTGTTCTGATCCCGCCGCCCGCCGCCGAACAACTGGCTGTAGAAGGCGAACCGCACGATCAGCCCCGCGATCACACCGAGGAACGACGCGATCGTGATCACGGCGACGTCCTTGTGCGCCACGTGCGACAGCTCGTGTGCGAGCACACCCTCCAGCTCGGCGGGCTCCAGCCGCCTGAGCAGCCCGGTCGTCACACACACCACCGCGTGGTCGGGATTGCGCCCGGTCGCGAACGCGTTCGGCATGTCCATCTCGGACACGGCGACCACCGGCTTCGGCATGTCGGCGATCGCGCACAGCCGGTCGACCACCGCGTGCAGCTCGGGATACTCCTCGCGCTCCACGACCCGCCCGCGCATGGCGAACATCGCGATCCGGTCGGAGAACCAGAACTGGGCGACGAACATCACCGCCACCAGCGCGACGACCAGCAACCAGGACTTCAGCAACACGATCAACGCGGCGACGAAGGCCACGTACAGCAATCCGAGCAGGAACATCGTGACCGTCATCCGCACGGTCAACCGCCGGTCGCTCCGGAAGCGGCTCTGCATCTGCCTCACCCCGCAGTCAGGCACTCGTCCCACTGCCAGTGTGCACCCGGCCACTCCCATGAAGTGGTCCCGATCGGCCCTAGGGGCTGCAAAAGGTCCCTGTCAGCAGCCGCGGCAGGGCCGCAACCGGTTCTAGTACGGGGCCTGGAACCGCGCGTAGCCCAGCAGCAGGATCACCGCGGCCACACACCCCAGCACGATGGCCGTCGACACCCACGAGGACCGGCGGGGCGCCACGGGCTCCGGATCGGCACGAAAGGGCTGCGGGTTCGGCGGGTTCTCCTTCCACCGCGCGGCGAGCATCCGCGCCCGCGCAGAGGGCTCCTTGTGGTCGGCGGCGTCCGCCCACCTGATGTCGAACTCCCGCTCCGGGTCGTCGTGTTCGTCCAGCGGCATTCCGTCCACCCCCGTGTCGTGTCACCGGCAGAATAGAACATACGCCCGCGCCCCCGCTGTCGGTACGACAGCGGGGGCGCGGGCGCTGTGCCTGGTTCAGGCGTCGATCACACGTCGAAGTAGAGCTCGAACTCGTGCGGGTGCGGGCGCAGCTGCAGCGGGGCGATCTCGTTCGCGCGCTTGAAATCGATCCAGGTCTCGATCAGGTCGGCCGTGAAGACGTCACCGGCGAGCAGGAACTCGTGGTCGCGCTCGAGGGAGTCGAGAACGGCCGGGAGCGAGGTCGGGACCTGCGCGACGTTGGCGTGCTCCTCGGGAGCCAGCTCGTAGAGGTCCTTGTCGATCGGCTCGGCCGGCTCGATCTTGTTCTTGATGCCGTCCAGGCCCGCGAGCAGCAGCGCGGAGAACGCCAGGTACGGGTTGCCGGAGGAGTCGGGCGCACGGAACTCGACGCGCTTGGCCTTCGGGTTCGAGCCGGTGATCGGGATACGCATGGCCGCGGAGCGGTTGCGCTGCGAGTACACCAGGTTGATCGGCGCCTCGAAGCCCGGGACCAGACGGTGGTAGGAGTTCACCGTCGGGTTGGTGAAGGCGAGCAGCGACGGGGCGTGCTTGAGGATGCCGCCGATGTAGTAGCGGGCGGTGTCCGACAGGCCCGCGTAGCCGGCCTCGTCGTAGAACAGCGGGTCGCCGTTGGCCCACAGCGACTGGTGCACGTGCATGCCCGAGCCGTTGTCGCCGAAGATCGGCTTCGGCATGAAGGTCGCGGTCTTGCCGTTGCGCCAGGCCACGTTCTTCACGATGTACTTGAAGAGCTGCAGGTCGTCGGCGGCCGAGAGCAGCGTGTTGAACTTGTAGTTGATCTCGGCCTGGCCGGCGGTGCCCACCTCGTGGTGCTGGCGCTCGACCTGCAGACCGGCCTTGCCCAGCTCCAGGGAGATCTCGGCGCGCAGGTCGGCGAAGTGGTCGACCGGCGGGACCGGGAAGTAGCCGCCCTTGTAGCGGACCTTGTAACCACGGTTGTCCTCGAGGGCACCGGTGTTCCAGGCGCCGGCCTCGGAGTCGATGTGGTAGAAGCTCTCGTTCGCGCTGGTCGCGAAGCGGACGGAGTCGAAGACGTAGAACTCGGCCTCGGGACCGAAG
Source organism: Streptomyces sp. NPDC047043 (assembly GCF_040644055.1). Taxonomy (NCBI): domain Bacteria; kingdom Bacillati; phylum Actinomycetota; class Actinomycetes; order Kitasatosporales; family Streptomycetaceae; genus Streptomyces; species Streptomyces sp. NPDC047043. The sequence continues at coordinate 306,246 of NZ_JBEYVO010000002.1, read as the reverse complement.
TACGCGGTGTCCGCGATACCGGTCGACGCGAGGTAGGCCTCGGCCTTCTTGGCCACGTTGCGCGGGTCACGGGAGTACTGCTCGCCCGTGATCGGGTCGTGGATGAAGAAGTTGATGTTGAGGGTCTTGTCGCGGCGGAAGGGGTCGACCCGGGCGGTCGACAGGTCCGCGCGCAGGGCCATGTCGGACTCGTGGATCGCCTGGAAACCACGGATCGAGGATCCGTCGAAGGCGAGCTCCTCGTCCGGGTCGAACGCCTCGACGGGCACCGTGAAGTGCTGCATGACGCCCGGCAGGTCGCAGAAGCGGACGTCGATGAACTTGACGTCCTCGTCCGCGATGAACTTCTTGGCCTCGTCGGCGTTCTGGAACATCCAGCTCCTCCTACTCCCGACCGTCCTGCCGGGGTGGTAGTTCGTTCGTGCGGCCAGTGCGGTGGCACACGCTGTCCTCGACACTAGGGACGCGTGATTTCTCGGGCGTGACCCATTTGTTTCGCACAAGTTAACCGGACCCAGCCCGGTGTACCCCACCTGTCCGTATCGCGAAACGCGCGCAGTACGGTGGACGGGTGGACAACAGGGATGCAATCGGCTCGTGGCTCTCGGGCCCGCGTGAGGCCGCAGAGAGGGCCGGTGTCGACTTCGGATACCGGGGCGAGCAGCTCGGTCTGCCGGAGGAGGGGCCGGGCTCGATCGCCCGCCCGGGCCGCCGGTTCGGAGCCCTCGTCGTCGACTGGGGCCTGTGCCTCTTGATCGCATACGGTCTTATTACTCACGGCTACAACCAGGCCACCGGCAACTGGGCCCTGCTCGTCTTCTTCCTGCTCGGCGTCCTGACGGTCGGCACGATCGGCTTCACTCCGGGCAAGCGCCTGTTCGGTCTCCGCGTGGTCGCCCTGGACACGGGCCGCCCCAACCCGCTGCGCGCCGCCCTTCGCACCGCCTTGCTGTGCCTCGCGGTCCCGGCCCTGATCTGGGACCGCGACGGCAGGGGCCTCCACGACCGCCTGGCCCGCACGGTCGAGGTCCGTATCTAGCGCTCGTACGACGAAGGGGGGCGTCCGGACGGTGATCCGGGCGCCCCCTTTTCTCGTACGAGGGAGTCAGCGGCCTTGAAGAGGCGCTCAGCGGGCCTTCGGTCCGCCCTTCGGGAGCTTCATGCCCTTCGGCATCGGGCCCTTCGGTAGCGGCATGTTGCTCATCAGGTCGCCCATGGCGCGCAGCCGGTCGTTGGTGGCCGTCACCTGCGGGCCGGTGAGCACGCGCGGAAGCTTCAGCATGGTGGTCCGCACCTTCTTCAGCTCGACCTGGCCCTCGCCCGTGCCGACGATCAGGTCGTGCACCGGCACGTCCGCGACGATGCGGTTCATCTTCTTCTTCTCGGCGGCCAGCAGGCTCTTCACCCGGTTCGGGTTGCCCTCGGCGACCAGGACGATGCCGGCCTTGCCGACGGCCCGGTGCACCACGTCCTGGCTGCGGTTCATGGCCACCGCCGGAGTGGTGGTCCACCCCCGGCCGATGTTGTCGAGCACCGCGGCGGCAGCGCCCGGCTGGCCCTCCATCTGCCCGAAGGCCGCCCGCTCGGCCCGGCGCCCGAAGATGATCGCCGTCCCGAGGAAGGCGAGCAACAGGCCCAGGATCCCGAGATAGATGGGGTGACCGATCAAGAAGCCGATCGCGAGGAAAACACCGAAGATGCCGATGCCGACAGCCGCGAGTACAAGACCGATCTTCTTGTCGGCCTTGCGGGTCATCTTGTAGGTCAGAGCGATCTGCTTGAGTCGCCCGGGGTTCGCAGCGTCCGCTGCCGTGTCCTTCCTCGCCATGCCACGAAGTCTACGTGGCCCCGGGAGCGCCGTACGACGGCAGTGCCCGGAGGACGGGATTCAGGGGTGGGTGACGAGGGTCTGCTCGATCACGCGCTGGGCTTCGACACGGTCCTTGGCGCGGCGGCGGTCCTCCAGGACGGAGGTCCATGCGTTGCGACGGGCGGTGCGCTGGCCGCTGCTCATCAGCAGCGACTCGACGGCACGCAGTGCATCGGTGAACGACGGGATCGCGGTGGCGCGAACGGGCGCGGCCTGCATGGTGGAGGTCCCCCCTCGGATACGGGCGCTCGGTGTGGGTGTACGTGGTGTGAGTCCAGCGTCACTGATTGGTGTTACCAGGGCGTGACCGACCGGTCAAACACCAATGAAGCCTTGATGCAACGGGTCAAAACACTGACGCGGCCCTGACGGCGCCCTCATCTGCGAGGACGGTCAGAACCGCGTCGAATCGGCCGTTACCGGCGAGTAGTTTCTTGTGCTCAGATTCACACGGAGAGGTGGCACTCCGTGCCATCGGAGATGGTCGGCGCAAACGTCAGACGGCCTGCGAAGCGACGTAGGAACCGCGCTTCTCGACGGCCATCTGGTACAGCCGGCCGGCCCGGTACGAGGACCGCACGAGCGGACCGGACATGACGCCGGAGAAGCCGATCTGCTCGGCCTCCTCCTTGAGTTCCACGAACTCGTGCGGCTTCACCCAGCGCTCGACGGGGTGGTGGCGCACCGACGGGCGCAGGTACTGCGTGATGGTGACCAGCTCGCAGCCCGCCTCGTGCAGCTGCCGCAGCGCGTCGCTGACCTCTTCGCGGGTCTCGCCCATGCCGAGGATGAGGTTCGACTTGGTGACGAGGCCGTAGTCGCGGGCGGCCGTGATGACCTTCAGCGAGCGGTCGTAGCGGAAGCCGGGGCGAATGCGCTTGAAGATCCGCGGGACCGTCTCGACGTTGTGCGCGAAGACCTCGGGGCGCGAGGAGAAGACCTCCTCGAGCTGCTCGGGGACCGCGTTGAAGTCGGGGGCGAGCAGCTCCACCTTGGTGCGGCCGGCCTCGCGCTCGGCGGTCTGCGCGTGGATCTGGCGGACCGTCTCCGCGTACAGCCAGGCACCGCCGTCCTCCAGGTCGTCGCGGGCGACGCCGGTGATGGTGGCGTAGTTCAGGTCCATCGTGACCACGGACTCGCCGACGCGGCGCGGCTCGTCGCGGTCCAGCGCCTCCGGCTTGCCCGTGTCGATCTGGCAGAAGTCGCAGCGCCGGGTGCACTGGTCGCCGCCGATGAGGAAGGTCGCCTCGCGGTCCTCCCAGCACTCGTAGATGTTGGGGCAGCCGGCTTCCTGGCAGACGGTGTGCAGGCCCTCGCTCTTCACGAGGTTCTGCATCTTCGTGTACTCGGGGCCCATTTTCGCCCGGGTCTTGATCCACTCGGGCTTGCGCTCGATGGGGGTCTGGCTGTTGCGGACCTCCAGGCGCAGCATCTTGCGTCCGTCGGGTGTGACTGCGGACACATCGGCTCCCTGTAGCTTCGATTCTTCGGCGTACACCAGCGTACGCCCGTGTTTACTCGCCCCTGCTGTCAGGCCAACCCCCTGGCCCCAGGGCTGATTCCCGGCGTCAGGCGGTCGCCTTCTCGATCTCCCGGGGCTTGAGCTCCGCGTTCTCCAGTACGTCCTTCAGATGCCGCTCCACGACCGGCAGCACCTCGGCGATCGTCACGTCCCGGCCGAGTTCGTCGGCCAGGGACGCCACGCCCGCGTCCCGGATCCCGCACGGGATGATGCGGTCGAACCACTTGTTGTCCGGGTTCACGTTGAGCGCGAAGCCGTGCATCGTGACGCCCTTGGCCACGCGGATGCCGATCGCCGCGATCTTGCGGTCCTCGCGGCGCTGGCCGGCGTTGGACGGGGCGTACTCCGGGCCGTTCATGCGCGGGTCGAACTCCTCGTCGTGCAGACGGGGGTCGAAGTCGAGGGAGAGCCCGCCGAGCGCCGGCCGCTGCTCCACCGGGTCGCCCAGCACCCACACACCGCTGCGGCCCTCGACCCGGGTGGTCTCCACCCCGAACTCCGCGCAGGTGCGGATCAGCGCGTCCTCCAGGCGTCGTACGTGCGCGACGACGTCCACCGGACGCGGGAGCTTCTGGATGGGATAGCCGACCAGCTGTCCGGGGCCGTGCCAGGTGATCTTGCCGCCGCGGTCCACGTCGATCACGGGAGTGCCGTCCAGGGGCCGCTCGTTGTCCGCCGTGCGCCGTCCGGCCGTATACACCGGAGGGTGTTCGAGGAGCAGTACGGTGTCGGGGATCTCGTCGGCGAAACGCGCCGCGTGCACCCGGCGCTGTTCGTCCCACGCCACCTGGTACTCGACGGCCTCGGCACCGAATCCCATGCGGACGAACCGCAGCTCACTCACGGCAAGCGCCTCCCTAGAAGGTCGTAAGGCACGAAACGTGCCTACGCCACTGTACGACCGACCGCTCTGCGTCAGCCCCGCGGGCAATCCTCACACGATCGGATGAACGAACGTCGAAGTGTGCGAGCGCCTGCTCACTCTCCGCTACATTCGCGCCGTTCACAGAGGCCATAAGGGCTGCTCACAGGCAATCCGGGCGCAGCAGGGCCGGCAGCGGCCCTGGAGGCCCGAAAGGCAGGAGACCGCACCGCAGATGACGGAACGACCCGCGCAGCGCACGCCCAACCGACAGCTCGCCGCGCTCATCGCAGAAGCCGGGTTCTCCAACGCGGGTCTCGCCCGTCGAGTCGATCAGCTCGGCCTCGAACACGGGCTTGATCTCAGATACGACAAGACGTCCGTCACCCGCTGGCTGCGCGGACAGCAGCCCCGCGGCACCACTCCCGCCCTGATCGCCGAGGTCTTCACCCGCCGCCTCGGCCGCCGCCTCACCGCCCAGGACCTCGGGCTCGACGCCTGTGCGCCGGTCTACGCCGGGCTCGAGTTCGCCGCTTCCCCCGAGGAAGCCGTCGACATCGTCGGCGGGCTGTGGCGCAAGGACTCCGGCTCGCACGCCGAGCTGCGCAAGATCGCGTTCACGCCGGCCGGGCTCGTCGTCCCCAGCCGCGACTGGCTGATCGGCCGGGCCGACGACAAGGTCGCCCGCGGCGAACAGCTCCTCCGCGTCCCGGCCCAGGGCCGCCCGGTCGTCCCGCAGCAGCGCGGCCGGGCCGAGCGCGGCCCCGGCCAGAAGGTCACCGGCGGCGACATCGCCGCGCTCCGCTCGGTCGGCGAACTGTTCCGCACCCTCGACAACATGTACGGCGGCGGCCACGCCCGCCAGGCCCTGGTGCGCTACCTGGAGCACGAGTGCGAGCCGATGCTGCGCGGCACGTACGGCGAGCAGACGGGGCGGCGGCTGTTCGCGGCCGTGGCCGACCTCACGCGGCTCGCGGGCTGGACGTCGTACGACATCGCCGCGCACGGGCTCGCCCAGCGGTACTTCGTGCAGTCGCTGCGGCTGGCGCAGGCGTCGGGGGACCGGGCGTACGGCTCGTACGTCCTGGTCACCATGAGCCGGCAGGCCGTCTATCTCGGGCACGGGCGCGAGGCCGTGCAGCTCGCGCGGGTCGCCCAGCAGGGGGTCGGGACCAACGCGCCGCCCGTCGTGCAGGCGTTGCTGCACTCGGCCGAGGCGCGCGGGCACGGGGTGCTGGGGGAGGTGCGGAACTGCACGGGCTCGCTGGTGCGTGCGGAGCGGGCGCTGGAGGCTGCGCGGGCCGGGGACGAAGTCCCTTACTGGGCACGGTTCTTCGACGAGGCGCAGCTAGCGGATGAGTTCGGGCATGCGCACCGGGATCTGCAGCAGTTTCGTGCGGCGGCGCAGCATGCCGAGCGGTCGCTTCAGCTGCGGGCGCCCTCCTTTGCCCGGAGTCGGTTGTTCTGCCGGGTGGTGCTCGCCTCTGCGCGGCTGGGGCTGGGGGAGCTTGATCAGGCCTGTGCGTTGGGGGCGGAAGCGGCGGGGGCGGCCGCCGAGATGCGGTCGGTGCGGGCGGTTGAGTATGTGCGGGAATTCGAGCGGCGGTTGGAGCCGTACAAGGACGCGGCGCCTGTGCGGGGATATCGCGACAAGGTCGCGGCACTGGGGTAGTTGTTCGCCGTGACTCCGACCGTGTTGTGCTTTGCGCGCCACCGTCGTGGCTGGTCGCGCCCACGCGGCGGAGCCGCATGTCGATACAGTCCCGCGGCCCCTTGAAAGCCAAAAGCCCAAAGCCGCTTCAGGCGGCCTCCGTTGTGGGGAGGGGGTCCGCCCTGTGCATGGATCCGGATGCTCCCAGGTCCGTCAGGATCGCCGTCGATGCGCGGTGGCCCGAGTGGAGGGCACCCTGGACCGTGCTGGTGTCTCGGTGGTCGCCGCAGACGTAGAGGCCCGCCAACAGCCTTACGGGGCGGCGGAGGTCGTGGGGTGGGCGCATGGCGGGGACGGCCTCTGGGGTGTGGTGGACGGCGAGGGTTTCCCAGCGGTGGGTGGGGGTGCCGTAGAGGCGTGAGAGGTGTATGCGTACGGCGGTGTCCAGGTCGACCGGGGGGCGGCCCAGGACCGTGGAGGTGATGAGTGCGCGGCCTGCGGGGGCCCGGGTCGGGTCCACCGCGCTCACGATCGCCGTGTGGGCCACCGGGCCGCCGCGGTCGGCGTCCAGGAGGAGGGACGCGCCCGTTGCCGGCGGGTCGTCCGTCGTGTGGTGGACCAGCGTCAGGGGGTGGAAGTCCGGTACGCGCAGACCCGGCAGGAGCTCGGCGGCATCGCGGGCGTCCGTGGCCAGCAGTACGGCCCGGCAGCGGATCTCACCGTGCTCGGCCGTGGTCACCTTGCTGGTGGAGACCGAGGTGACCCGGACTCCGGTGTGCACCGTGCCCGGCGGCAGGGCCCGGGCGAGCAGTTCCGGCAGCATCTCGGCGCCGCCCTCGGGCAGGCACAGGCGTCCGCACGCGAAGGCGCGCAGCGCGAGGTCGGCGCATCGGCTGGACGTCGTCAGGTCCGGGTCGCACAGCAGGGCCGCGAGCAGCGGACGCAGGAAGCCGTCGATCGTACGGGCGGGCACACCGCGGGCGGCCAGGGCCTGGCCGGCGGGCAACTCGGGCCGGGACAGCAGCCGTTCGACGGGCATCCCGGCGAGCCGCGTGAGCGCCGCGCCCAGCCGGGCCTGATCGACGGCCGTGCCCAGCGGTGCGCCGGTGCGCGGGGCGCTCTTGGCGGGGGCGCTCGCCAGGGCGCGTACTGCATGGAGTGCGCCCCTTGCGCCCCCTGCGCCCGTCTGAGCGCCCGCGCGGTGGTGGCGGCCGTCGCTGTGCAGCAGGACGCCCGGCGCGAACGGGCGCAGGACGAGGGCGTCGAGGCCGGGTGTGAGGCGCAGTTCGGGGTACGCCGTGGACAGCAGCTGTCCGATGCGGTCGAGGCGGAACCCGTCGACCTTCTCGGTCGACATGCGGCCACCGACACACGGGGCGGCCTCCAGGACCGCGGTCGTCACTCCTGCGCTGGTCAGCCGATGTGCCGCCGAGAGCCCGGCGACCCCGGCTCCCACGATGACGACGTCCGCCTGGTACGCGGGCTCAAGCACGTGCCCCTCCTCGAGGTTGCGCGGCCGGTGGAGACGTCATGCCCCCAACAGGCTCTGGGAATACCCGAGTTCGGGTCGAGGTTAGGGCCGTGATCGGTCAAGGACAGTCGCGCATGAACAGGGCACGGTCGCACGGTGGTCGCATACGGTCACGGTGCGGCTGTCGCGCGGCCTTCACCGCGCGGCACGGATCGCCGCCTCGATGTCCGGGAACGCGAACGTGAAGCCCGACTCCAGCAGCCGCTTCGGCAGCACCCGTGCGCTGCCCAGCACGTCCCCGGACAACTCGCCGAGCACGGTGCGCAGCACGGGCGCGGGCACCGTGAACAGTGTCGGCCGGTGCAGCACGCGCCCCATCGCCGCGGTGATCTCACGGTTCGTCAGCGGGTTCGGGGCGGTGAGGTTGAAGGGGCCGGACAGGCCGTCGGTGTCGACGAGATGCCGGATCGCGGCGACCTCGTCGTGCAGCGAGACGTACGACCAGTACTGGCGGCCGTCTCCCAACCGGCCGCCCAACCCCGCCTTGAACAACGGGAACAGCCGCCCCCAGGCGCCGCCGTGCCGGGCCACCACGAGCCCGGTGCGGGCGAACACGGTCCGCACGCCCGCCTCCTGCGCGGGTGCGGTGGCGGCCTCCCACACCGCGCACAGCTCCGGCAGGAAGCCCTTCCCGGGCGGTGCGCCCTCGTCGACCTCCCGGTCGCCCGTCTCGCCGTAGTAGCCGATCGCGCTGCCGTTCACGAACACCCGCGGCTTCTCGTCCAGCGAGGCGATCGCCTCGGCCAGCGCCGTGGTGCCCAGTACCCGGCTGCGGCGGATCCGCGCCTTGTACGCGTCCGTCCAGCGGCGGTTGCCCACCCCGGCGCCCGCGAGGTTGACCACGGCGTCGCACCCGGCGAGCCCGGCCGCGTCCACGCGCTCGCCCTCGGGGTCCCAGCGGACCTCGTCCTTCGCCCGGGGCGCCCGGCGCACCAGCCGCACCACCTGGTGCCCGTCGGCGGTCAGGGACCGCACCAGGGCGCCGCCGATCAGCCCGGACGCACCGGCCACCGCGATTCGGGAACGTTCCATGCCCCCCATTCTGCGCGTGGGGTGCACATAGGGTGGCCGTCATGCCCGTACCGCACATACGTCACGCCACCCTCGACGACGAGGACGCACTGGGTCTCCTCGACCGGACGCACTGGTCCACGCTGCACTCCGTCGGACCGAGACCCCAGCCGCCGTACGAACCCTTCTTCGACGAGCGGTTCGGGCCGCGCGACCATCTCGTCGCCGAGCTCGAGGGGGAACTCGTCGGCTACATCCGGCTGGGGTACCCGACCCCTCTCGCGTCCAACTCCCACGTCCGCCAGATCCAGGGGCTGGTCGTCGCCGAGAAGGCGCGCGGGGCGGGCGTCGGCCGGGCGCTGCTGCGGGCCGTGCGGGAGGAGGCCCGCCGGCAGGGGGCACGCCGGCTGACCCTGCGCGTGCTCGGGCACAACGCCCCGGCCCGGGGGCTCTACGAGGCCGAGGGGTTCGTGGTGGAAGGCGTGCTGCCCGAGGAGTTCCTCCTCGACGGCGAGTACGTGGACGACATTTTCATGGGATGCCGTCTGTGAGCCGGGGAGCTGCTACGACGTGACCAGGTCCCCCGTGTCCACCGCCGCCGTCGCGCTCGCCGCGCGCCCGGCATCGGAGGAGACCTCGGCCGCCGTCAGCACGTAACCCGTCTCGTTGTCCGAGGTGGAGCGGGCGAACACCACGCCGTAGACCCGGCCCCCGGTCGTCAGCAGGGGGCCGCCGGAGTTGCCGGGGCGCACGGTCGAGCGGATCGAGTAGATCTCCCGGGTCACCATGCCGTCGCTGTAGATGTTCTGGCCCGTGGCGCGCACGCGGTTGGCGACGGTGGCCGCCTGGAGGTTCAGGTCGCCGTCCTGCGGATAGCCGGCGACGACCGCGGAGTCGCCGCGCGAGGCGCCGTCGTCGAACTTCAGGACCGGCGCGCGCAGACCGGGCACATACAGCACGGCCACGTCCTTCTCCGGGTCGAAGAGCACCACCCGTGCCTCGTACGACCGCCCGACCCCGCCGATCCGCACGCTCGGGTCGTCGATGCCCGCCACCACATGCGCGTTGGTCATCACGTGCTCGCGCGCGTACACGAACCCGCTGCCCTCGCGGCCCTGGTCGCCGGAGACGCCCTCGATCTTCACCGTGCTCAGCTTGGCCGCGTTGGTGGCGCTCACGGTGACGCTGTCGCCGGTGGGCTTGGCGACCTCGGCCGTCGACTCGTTCTCGAACGGGTTGAAGACCTGCGGGAAGCCCGCCTGGGTGAGCGCCGACGTGGCCCGCGAGAACCAGGTGGGCGTCGTGTTCGGCATGGCGTCCTGTACGGCGCCGAGCAGCGCCGAGTCCCGAATCGCGGTCGTGACCAGCGGCGACGAGGACGCGCCCAGGACGCTCGCGGCGACCCACGCCACGATCAGCACCGCCACCGAGTTGGCCGCGGCCCCACCGACCCCGTCGGCCACCCTGAGCGGCCCCTGGTCCAGCTCCCGGCGCAGCCGGAGCGCCAGCCGCCCCGCCAGCTCGTGCCCCACCACCGCCGGCACCAGCACCGTCAGCACCGCGGCCACGGTCGCGCGGGTCGTCCCCGCCGTCACCAGGTCCATCACCCACGGCAGCACCCACACGCCGATCACCGCGCCGCCCACGAACCCGGCGAGCGAGACGCAGCCGGCCACCAGTCCGCGCCGGTAGCCGGACGCCGCGTAGGCCACAACCACCAGCAACAGCAGGATGTCGAGCAGGTCCACGGAGCCGCCTTTCTCTCAGATCCCCTAATACGCGCAGGACGGGCCCAGTGATCAGCCACGCGCGCGTGGAGGCCGGAACCCGCCACGCGTGCGTGCATCAGGAAAAACGTCTCGGACCAGGACGATGGTTCCACCGGGTGGCACAGCACACATCGCGGGCGCAACGGATCGGGCCGAGAGTGAAGCCATGCGTGTCCGCAGATCGCGAGGACCACGGCCAGCACGCGCGCACATACCCCGCCCCGCGCGCCTGCTGCTGTCCTGGCTGCCCGGACTGGCCGCCGCCCTCGGGCTGGTGCTGTGCGCGGACGGCATCGGACACACGGGCGCCAAGCACCGGCCGCCGGTGGCCGCCCGCCCCGCCGCCGTGTACACCGCGGCCAGGCCGCACATCGTGCCCCGGTCGGTCTGGCTGGATTCCCTCGCCCGGCACGTCCAGCCGCCCCCGCGCTACGACGACAAGGTCGTCGCGGTCTTCGTCCACCACACCGACTCGCCCAACGGCTACGACTGCGCCGACGTCCCCCGCATCATCCGCTACCTCTACGCAGGCCAGACCGGCGCCCGGCAGTGGGACGACATCGGCTACAACTTCCTCGTCGACCGCTGCGGCACCGTCTACGAGGGCCGCTCGGGCGGCGTCGACCGCCCCGTCACCGGCGCCCACACCCAGGGCTTCAACCACCGCACCGCCGGCATCGCCGCCATCGGCACCTTCACGGCGGGCGTCGCCGTGCCCAAGGCGATGACGGACGCGATCGCCGCCCTCGCCGCCTGGAAGCTGGGGCTCGCCGGCATCGACCCGCGCAGCGAGGTCCACCTGGTCTCCAGCAACAGCCTCAGCCGCTACGCGGCCGGCACCACCGCCACCCTGCCCGCCCTCGCCGGCCACAAGGACGCCTACATGACCAGCTGCCCCGGCTTGGCCCTCATGGCCCGCCTCCCCGCGATCAGACAGCAGGCGGCGCGGCTGCAGGGCCGGATCCCGTAGGCGGGCTCACCTGCGCCCGAGATAGACCCGCACGGCCCGCTGCAGCACCCTGCCCTGGCTGCCCACCGGCCGCTCCCACTCACCGAGGTACTCCACGGCCCGGCCACCCGCACCCGTCTTGAAACGCAGCCGGCCGAGCAGCCGGTCCTCGGTGAGGGCAGGGGTGATGGAGCGCAGGTCGTACGTGTCGGCGCCCGCACCCCGGGCGTCGCACAGCATCCGCCACAACAGCGCGCTGCTGGGCCGCAGTTCACGCCCCCGGCGGCCGGAGGCGGCGTAGGAGTGCCAGGCGCAGGAACCCACGTTGATCATGAGGGCGGCGGAGAGCACCTCGCCGTCGTACTCGGCGAGATAGATCCGCAGCCGGTCGTCGTCCTCGGCGTTGAGGGCCTTCCACATGCGCGCGAAGTACTCCGGCGGGCGGGCCTTGAAGCCGTCGTGGGCGGCGGTCGCGGCGTACAGGCGGTAGAAGTCGGGCAGGTCGGCGGCCGAGCCCCAGGAGACGCGGACGCCCGCCTGCTCCGCCGTGCGCAACGCCTGCTCCCAGTGCGGGGCGAGCGCCTCCCGCAGCTCGCTCACCGACCGTCCCGCGATCGGGATCCGACAGCCGTAGCGCGGCTGCCCCAGCCCGAAGCCGCTGCCGTCGTCCTTCTCGCACCGCCGCCACCCGAGCCGCGCCAGCCGCTCGGCCGCGTCCAGCGCGTACCCGTCGATACCGGCCGCCGGAAGATCGTGCAGATGCCGTACGCCGGGGTCGGCGATGCCCGCGGTGACGGTGGCCGCCTCCCAGTGCCGTACGACGACGGGCGGGCCGATCCGCAGGGAGAACGCGCCGCGTTCCTCCACGTGGGCGACGAGCGGATCGAGCCACTGTTCCAGGCGCGGGCTCCACCAGTCGATCGCGGGCCCGTCGGGGAGGTAGGCGAGGAAGCGGCGGGTGCCGGGCAGCGGCCGGTACAGCACGAGTGCCGCGGCGACCATCAGCTTGCCCTCGAACCAGCCGACGCTCTCCGCCAGCCAGTCGGGCTTCACATCGGCCCACTCCGGTATCTGCAGATGACTCGCGTCGGGGTGCTGCCGCAGATGGGCCAGATGTTCCTCGCGAGTGATCTCCCTTACGTACGGGCTGGTCATGGCCTCACAGGTTTCTCGTAGCCGCCTCACGGATCTTCCCGAGGCGCGGTCCCTATCGTCATGCACACGCACTGACTGGAGGTGGGGAAGAAGTGAACAGTCTCAACAACACCACGCACAAGACCGAAGGCCGGCAGCGGAGTGCCCGCGGCCCCTGGGCGGCGCTCTGCGCGGCCGCCGCCGTGATCCTGGGCCCGGCCGCCGTCACCGCGTCCGCGCTGGACCAGGCCAACGCGGCCCCGATGCACCACGCGGTGAAGGCCGACCAGACGCAGGCCTACATCCCGTCGGACACCACCCGCCGTCGGGCCGTCGCCTAGGGGGTGGCCTGCGGATCAGGTCGTCCCCGGGAGACAGCGCCTCTCGACCGCCCCGAGCGGGGTCATGGGGGAGCGTGCAGCTGCAAGGCGGAGGAGGGAGTCGACGCGGAGCGTCGGCGACTGACGACAACGCGGCTGGGGCCCCTCTGGGGGAGGGCGTGCCAGGGCCCGCGACGCCCAGCTGATCCGCCGGACACCCCTGACCCCTGGTCCCCTCAGCCGTCGCCGCCCGCGCCGGACAGGCCCAGGAAACGCTCCCCGGAGGGATCGACGTCGACCCCGAGGCCGTTCATGAGGCCCGCGAGCATGACGTAGTAGCCGGCCGTCGTGACGATCTCGACCACCTGCCGGTCGGTGAAGCGGGCGCGAAGGGCCGACAACGTGCCCTCCGTCAGGGTGTGCCCGGCCACCAGCTCGAAGGCCGCCGTCACCGCCGCCGACTCCGTCGCGTCGAACTCCGGCCCGCCCGGGCGCCGTTCGGCGATCGCCGCCAACTGCGCGGGTGTCACCCCGGAGTTCAGCGCGATCGGGCGGTGCTGGACGGACTCGTACTCGCAGCGCGTACCGCTGGCGACCGCCATCACGACCAGCTCGCGCAACCGCACCGGAAGCGTCGACTCACGCAGCACGGCCAGGCCCAGATCGATCGCCGAGTCCGTCAGCGGCGGGGCGTGGGAGAGCATGCGGAAGGCGTTGAGCGGCACCGGAAGCTTCGCCACGCCGTCGGCCGGACGCTCCGGGTACGGGATGCGGGCCATGATCCCCCTTTGCTGCGCGGATGAAGGCGTGGTCGTCAGTCCCGGAAGCGTTCCCACAGCTTGGGGTAGCGCTCGGCCAGGATGCGCTCGTTCTCGAAGTTCAGGGGCGCGCCCTCCGGCTCGGAGGCCGCGGGCGGGATACCCAGATCGGGCGCGACGGTCCCGGTGAGCTGCTCGTAGGCCTCGTCCGCCGCGTAGCCCAGCTCCTCCCCGTCGCCGTCGATCTCCTCGTCGAAGTCGTCCAGCAGCTCGGCCAGCGAATCGGGATGGTGCACGGCCCCCTCGTACACCTCGCGGCCCTGGCCGATCAGCCAGCACCGGAAGAAGTCGAACGCATCGTCGCTCGCCCCGTCGAGCAGCACCCAGGCCGCGCCCCAAAGGTCCCAGGTGTACGCCCGGTTGTAACGGGACTCGAAGTGACGGGCGAAGTCCAGGACCGTCTCCGGATCGAGCTCCAGAAGCCGCTCCACCAGCAGGTCCGCCTGTTCCTCGGGGTCGCCCTCGGCGGCCTCGCGGGCGGCGTCCACCAGCTCCCAGAACTCCGACTCTTCCATCACGGGTACAGCATCGGCCCTGGGCGGGTGGGGCGCACGTGGAGTGCGGCGGATTGTTATGTCCCGTTCAGCCCGTCGTACAGCCGGGCCAGCCGTGCCGCGTCCTTGGCGAACCGGCTGCGCAGGCTCTCGGGCGCCAGCACCTCCGCCTCCGGGCCGAGCCCCGTGAGCTGCGAGTGGGCGACCTTCTCCGACTCCACGGGCAGCGTCACCGTCAGCCACCCGTCCCCGTCCGGGGACCCCGCGGCCGCCAACGCCTCCCGCGCGGACGCCGGATCGACGACGTACGGAAGTCTTCGCACGCCGTCCGCCGACAGTCGTACGACGACCTCGGCCCGCAGGATCGACCGCGCGAACTGCTCGGCCTGCTCCTCCCAGAAGCCGGGGAGGTCGAACTCCTCGGCCCGCGGGAAGCGGTCCGCCGACACGTCCACCGCCGTGAACCGGTCGATGCGGTAGACGCGGTGCGCACCGCCGCCCGGTCCGGCCACCCGCGCGCACAGGTACCAGACACCGGCCTTCAGCACGAGCCCGTACGGCTCCAGCTCCCGCTCGACCTCGCCGTCCCGCCTGCGGTAGCGCGCGGTGACCCGCCGGTCGTCCCACACCGCGTCCGCGACGGCGGGCAGCAGCCCGGGCGCCTTCGGCTCGGTGAACCAGTTCGGCGCGTCCAGATGGAAGCGCTGGGCCGCCGTACGCGACGCGTCCCGCAAGGACGGCAGAAGAGCCGCCGAGACCTTCAGACGGGCGGCGGAGGCGGCGTCCTCCAGCCCCATCTCACGCAGCGCCCCCGGCACCCCGGACAGGAACAGCGCCTCCGCCTCACTCCTGGCCAGCCCGGTCAGCCGCGTCCGGTACCCGCCGATCAGCCGGTACCCCCCGGCCCGCCCCCGATCCGCGTACACCGGAACCCCGGCCTCCGACAACGCCTGCGCATCCCGCGTGACCGTCCGCTCGGACACCTCCAGCTCCCGCGCCAGCTCGGCCGCGGTCATGGACGGCCGGGACTGCAGAAGCAGCACCATCTTGATCAGGCGGGCAGCACGCATACGGCCATGATGACCGGGGCCACTGACAACCGAAGCGTTAGCTCAGCAGGTCGTCGATCCTTCGGGAGACCCGCTCGCCGTGTTCGCGCAGGGTGGTCATGCCGTCCTCCTGCCAGTTCCAGTCGTCCGATTCGAGATCCACGGCGACGCCGAGCTCTCGCCCCGGCACACTGATCTGCCAACGGCACCATCGCGTGATGTGCACGGGCCGTCGCCACCGGTCCACGATCCAGCCCTTCGGGCTCTCGGTCAGCCAGTCGATGTCGGGCACGGGAAATTGCTCGCGACGGTACTTGTGACGGGCCGTCTCCTGGAATCCGCCGGTACCCATGTCGAGCGAGTAGCGATATGCGGCCACATTCCAGGGAGTCACCCGGAGGATGATCACGTCGTACCGGGTGAAACGCCGGAAGTGGTCGGCTCCGTAGCGGGTGACGAGGGCCGTCTGGTCGGCGTAGGGGAGACCGACGACGCACAGAGGGTTCTCGACTCCGTCCTTCCCCACCGGACTTGCTTTGATGATCTCGACGACGGACTGTTTCAGCCAGTCGGCCATCGTCCCGCCCTCCGGGGTATCGACGCCGGATGCCACCTCGTACTTCAGCTCCCTGTCGCGGTTGCCACGACGGATGCGGAGGATGGCGCGGGCGCACATGTAGGCCCCCGCAGCCCCGGCTCCGGCGAGCAGCGCGCCGAGCAGCAAGGCGGTGCCCGAGGCCAGCGCAAACAACGCCACGCCACCCGCGGCGGCCGCGGAGCACACGGCCAGACCGGCCTGTTCCGTGCTCGTGGGGATGGGACCCGGGGCGAAGTACTTGGCCACCTTGGCCGGGCGCTCCCTGTCTCCCGGGACCTCAATGGGTGTGTCCAAAGGAGTGCCTTCCCCGCACCGACCGTCGGCGCGGAGACCAGCGCAGCACCCCCACCGCAACCCACACACAGGTCGAACGGCCCCGGTGTCTGTCTCGCCGGGGCCGTTCGGGGGCGCTCAGGAGCGCAGGGGGCTTACAGGCCGTACTTCCCCCGCGCTTCCTTCACCGCCGTCGCCTTGACCTCGCCGCGCCTGGCGAGCTGGGCCAGGGCCGCCACGACGATGGACTGGGCGTCGACGCCGAAGTGGCGGCGGGCGCCCTCGCGGGTGTCCGACAGGCCGAAGCCGTCGGCGCCCAGCGAGGAGTAGTCCTGCTCGACCCACTGCGCGATCTGGTCCGGGACCTGGCGCATGTAGTCGGAGACCGCGAGCACCGGGCCCTCGGCGCCGTGCAGCGCCTGGCGGACGTACGGGACGCGCTCCTCGCCGCGGAGCAGGGCCGCGTCCGCCTCCAGGGCGTCCCGGCGCAGCTCCGTCCAGGACGTCGCCGACCAGACGTCGGCCGCGACACCCCACTCCTCCGCGAGCAGCTTCTGCGCCTCCAGTACCCAGTGGATCGCCGTGCCGGAGCCCAGCAGCTGGATGCGCGGGGCGTTGGCCGTGGGCGAGACCCCCGCCGACTCCGCCGTGTTGAAGCGGTACAGGCCCTTGACGATGCCCTCGTCGATGCCCGGGCCGGAGGGCTTGGCGGGCTGCGGGAGCGGCTCGTTGTAGACGGTGAGGTAGTAGAAGACGTTCGGGTCCTCGCCCGGCGCCGCCTCGCCGTACATGCGGCGCAGACCGTCACGCACGATCGTCGCCACCTCGTACGCGAACGCCGGGTCGTACGACAGCGCCGCCGGGTTCGTCGCCGCGATCACCGGGGAGTGGCCGTCGGCGTGCTGCAGGCCCTCGCCCGTCAGGGTCGTACGGCCGGCCGTCGCGCCCACCAGGAAGCCGCGGCCCAGCTGGTCGCCGAGCTGCCACATCTGGTCGGCCGTGCGCTGCCAGCCGAACATCGAGTAGAAGATGTAGAACGGAATCATCGCCTCGCCGTGCGTCGCGTACGACGTCGAAGCGGCGATGAAGTCGGCCATCGAACCGGCCTCGGTGATCCCCTCGTTGAGGATCTGGCCGTTCTTGGCCTCCTTGTAGTACATCAGCTGGTCGCGGTCGACCGGCTCGTACGTCTGGCCCTTGGGGGAGTAGATCCCGAGGGAGGGGAACAGCGACTCCATGCCGAAGGTGCGCGCTTCGTCGGGGACGATCGGCACCCAGCGCCTGCCGGTCTCCTTGTCGCGGACCAGGTCCTTGATCAGGCGTACGAAGGCCATCGTCGTCGCCACGTTCTGCGTACCGGAGCCCTTGTCGAAGGAGGCGAACGCCTTCTCCGCGGGGGCGGGCAGCGGCGCGAGCGCGTGCGTACGACGGGCGGGGGCCGGGCCGCCGAGGGCCGCGCGGCGCTCCTGGAGGTAGCGGACCTCGGGGGAGTCGGCGCCGGGGTGGCCGTAGGGGACCTGGCCGTCGACGAAGTCGCTGTCCTTGATGGGGAGTTCGAGCAGGTCACGCATCTGCTTGAACTCGTCCACCGTCAGCTTCTTCATCTGGTGGTTGGCGTTCTTCGACGCGAAGCCCTCGCCGAGGGTGAAGCCCTTGACGGTCTGGGCCAGGATCACGGTCGGGGCGCCCTTGTGGTCCAGCGCCGCCTTGTAGGCCGCGTAGACCTTCCGCGCCTCGTGACCGCCGCGGGAGAGGTGGAAGCACTCGAGGATCTTGTCGTCGCTCAGCAGCTTCGCCATCTCGACGAGCGCCGGGTCCTTGCCGAAGAAGTCCTCGCGGATGTAGGCCGCGTTGCGCGTCTGGTACGTCTGCACCTGCGCGTCCGGTACCTCGCGCAGGCGGCGTACGAGCGCACCCGTGGTGTCGAGCTGGAACAGCTCGTCCCAGGCGGAGCCCCACAGCGACTTCACGACGTTCCAGCCGGCGCCGCGGAACTGGGCCTCCAGCTCCTGCACGATCTTGAAGTTCGCGCGCACCGGGCCGTCCAGGCGCTGCAGGTTGCAGTTGATGACGAAGGTGAGGTTGTCGAGGCCCTCGCGGCTCGCGAGAGCGAGTGCGGCCGTCGACTCCGGCTCGTCCATCTCGCCGTCGCCGAGGAAGGCCCAGACGTGGGACTGCGAGACGTCCTTGATGCCGCGCGCCGTCAGGTAGCGGTTGAAGCGCGCCTGGTAGATCGCGGAGAGCGGGCCGAGGCCCATCGACACCGTCGGGAACTCCCACAGCCAGGGCAGCCGGCGCGGGTGCGGGTACGACGGGAGGCCGTTGCCGCCGGACTCCCGGCGGAAGTTGTCGAGGTGCTGCTCGCTCAGCCGGCCGTCGAGGAAGGCGCGGGCGTAGATGCCGGGGGAGGCGTGGCCCTGGATGTAGAGCTGGTCGCCCGAGCCGTCGGCCTCCTTGCCCTTGAAGAAGTGGTTGAAGCCGGTCTCGTAGAGCCAGGCCGCGGAGGCGAAGGTGGCGATGTGGCCGCCGACGCCGTATTTGCTGCCCCGGGTCACCATCGCGGCCGCGTTCCAGCGGTTCCACGCGGTGATGCGGCGCTCCATCTCCTCGTCACCGGGCACGCCCGGCTCGGCGGCGGTGGGGATGGTGTTGACGTAGTCGGTCTCGAGGAGCTTCGGCAGCGCGATGCCGTTGCCCTCCGCCCTCTCCAGCGTGCGGCGCATCAGGTACGCGGCGCGGTGCGGGCCCGCCGCCTTGGCGACCGCGTCCAGGGAGGCCTGCCATTCGGCGGTCTCCTCGGGGTCCCGGTCGGGGAGCTGGTCGAGCTCGCTCGGCTGGATGGCGTTGGGGTCGGTCATGTCGCCGCCTTCCTCAGTCGAAGGGGGTTCCCTCATCGGTAAGGGGTTCGGGGGTGCCCTTGGTCTTTGGCAGGACAGGGCGGCGGGCCTCTGTGCTGTGACACGTTGCGGCTTGCGCCGCGCGGCCCGTCGGCGACTCTAACTCCCTGATCGATGATCGATCAAAGGGTTGCGGGCAAAATATCTTGATCACGAGAAAATAGGCACCCGGTGCCTTTCGGGCAGGCACCGGGTGCCGCAATTTTTCGAGGGTTCTCGCAGGTCGGAGGCACGTTTGAGCGCCGCCTCGCTCAGGGCTCAGGCGCGCGGCGCGCAGCCCAGCACATGGGCCTTCACCAGTTCCGCGATACGAGGATCCCGGCGCCGGAACGCCTGGACCAGCTCCTCGTGCTCCTCCGCGTACGACTGCTGCACCGTGCCCAGCCAGCGGATCGACAGCGCCGTGAAGACCTCGATGCCCAGGCCCTCCCAGGTGTGCAGCAGCACCGAGTTGCCGGCCGCGCGCACCAGCTCGCGGTGGAAGGCCACCGTGTGCCGCACCTGGCCCGTGCCGTCGGCGTTGCGGTCGGCCTCGTACAGCGCGACCACATGCGGCTCCAGCGCCGAGCAGTCCTCCGCCAGCCGCTCCGCGGCCAGCTCCGCCGCGATCGCCTCCAGACCGGCCCTGACCGGATAGCTCTCCTCCAGGTCGGCCGCCGTCAGATTCCGCACCCGTACGCCCTTGTTCGGCGCCGACTCGATCAGCCGCAGCGACTCCAGCTCGCGCAGCGCCTCCCGCACCGGCGTCTGACTGACCTCCAGTTCGGTCGCGATACGGCGCTCCACGATCCGCTCGCCCGGCTTCCAGCGCCCGCTGACGATCCCCTCCACGATGTGCTCGCGGATCTGCTCGCGCAGCGAGTGGACGACGGGCGCGGTCATGAGGGCTCCTTAGGGAGGGGCCGCCCATCGGCCCCTGGGGCGTTTGACGTTTAGACAATAAGGCCGCGGACGACTTCAGGAGGGGCGCACGGGGGCGCTTTCGTGCAGGTGAGACGAGACTTACACGCCATACAGAGCGTCGCTGCTGTAAAGACCCGTACCGGGCCGGACCCGGAGTCGTCACCACCGTGTCACCGGCAGAACCCCCGGGCCGCCGATGCCGTCGCGGTCGGCAAGGGGTACCCGAGCGGGGCGCCCCTGCACCATCAGGGGGACGGCATGAACACAGGGGTACGGCGCAGCAGGCTCGGATGGACCGTCGCGGCGGCGGCCGCGGCCGCGGTCATCGGCGTGACGGGGTGCCGGCAGATGCCCACGGCGGCATCGGACGCGCCCAGCAGGGCGGCGACCGGCGAGCCGTCCGGGAGCAGCGGCACGCAGATCCAGGGCATGGCGGGTTCGCTCGCGTCCGCGAAGCAGCCCGCCGGACCCGGCGGTGCCTGCGTCTTCGTCAAGCCCGACGGGGCGCAGAAGTTCGGGCACGTCGGCTGGGGCTTCCGGGTCACCGGCACGAACCAGTGGGTCTACGGCGCCGTGGAGAACCCCACCAACAAGCTCTACACCCCGCCCGGCGGCTACATCGGCGCCTGGCACGCGAAGGGGACGTACGCCCGCATGCTCAGCGAGATGTCCCGGGACGCCCACTACCCCGGCAAGTCCAGCCATCCGTACAGCCGTTACCGCTGCGTCTCCTCCTCGACCAGCGACGTGAACAACGCCTGGGCGATGATCCGGACCGTCGAGAGCCGCGGCTTCCTCGTCGGCTTCGACCGCAAGACCGGTGAACTCACCTCCCGGGACTGCCTCGACGCCACCTACGACGTCCTGCACGCCTACCGGACGCGGCATCTGACGTACGCGCCGCACCTGGACGTCCCCAACGTGTGGGTCGAGACCCTGTGGGACTGGAGCGATCACACGCTGACGCCACGGTAGAACGACGGTGCCCCCGCCCGGAAAGCTCCGGGCGGGGGCACCGTCGTACGGACAACGAGCCCTACAGGCCGAGCTCGACCTCGAACTCGCCCGCCTCCAGGATCGCCTTGACCGCGGTCAGGTAACGGGCCGCGTCGGCGCCGTCCACCAGACGGTGGTCGTAGGAGAGGGTCAGGTAGGTCATGTCGCGGACGCCGATGACCGTGCCCTCCTCGGTCTCGATGACCGCCGGGCGCTTGACCGTGGCACCGATGCCGAGGATCGCGACCTGGCCCGGCGGCACGATGATCGTGTCGAAGAGCGCACCGCGCGAACCGGTGTTGGAGATGGTGAAGGTCGCACCGGACAGCTCGTCGGGCGTGATCTTGTTGGCGCGGACCTTGCCCGCCAGGTCGGCCGTGGCCTTGGCGATACCAGCGATGTTGAGGTCGCCGGCGTGCTTGATGACCGGGGTCATCAGGCCCTTCTCGGAGTCCACCGCGATACCGATGTTCTCGGTGTCGAAGTAGGTGATCGTGCCCTCGGCCTCGTTGATCTTGGCGTTGATGGGCGCGTGCGCCTTCAGCGCCTGGGCCGCCGCCTTCACGAAGAACGGCATCGGGGAGAGCTTGACGCCCTCGCGGGCCGCGAACGCGTCCTTGGCCCGGGCGCGCAGCTTCATCAGACGCGTGACGTCGACCTCGACGACCGACGACAGCTGCGCCTGCTCGTGCAGCGCCTTGACCATGTTGTCGCCGATGACCTTGCGGATGCGCGGCATCTTGACGGTCTGGCCACGCAGCGGCGAGGCCTCCAGGCTCGGGGCCTTCTTGGCGGCCGGAGCGGCGGCGGCAGCGGGGGCCGGAGCAGCGGCGGCGGCCTTGGCGGCCTCGGCGGCGGCGATGACGTCCTGCTTGCGGATACGGCCGCCGACGCCGGTGCCCTTGACGCCGGCCAGGTCGACGCCGTTCTCGGCGGCGAGCTTGCGCACCAGCGGGGTGACGTAGGCGCCCTCGTCGGTGGCCTGCGCGGCGGGAGCCGGGGTGACCGGGGCCGGAGCGACCGGCGCGGGGGCCGGGGCAGCCGGAGCCGGGGCGGCGGCAACCGGGGCGGGCGCGGGAGCCGGAGCGGCAGGCGCCGGGGCCGGGGCCGGAGCGGGGGCAGCCGGGGCGGGCGCCTCGGCAGCCGGGGCCGGAGCGGCGGGGGCCGGGGCAGCGGCCGGAGCCGCACCCGGGGCGCCGATGACGGCCAGCTTGGCGCCGACCTCGGCGGTCTCGTCCTCGCCGACCACGATCTCCAGCAGCACACCGGCGACCGGCGCGGGGATCTCGGTGTCGACCTTGTCCGTGGAGACCTCGAGCAGCGGCTCGTCCTCCGCGACCTCCTCGCCGACCTCCTTCAGCCAGCGGGTGACGGTGCCCTCGGTGACGGACTCGCCGAGCGCGGGGAGGACCACGTCCGTGCCGGACGCGCCACCGGCCGGAGCGGCAGCGGGGGCGGCGGCGGGCGCGGGGGCCGGGGCGGCCGGGGCCTCGGCGACCGGCGCCGGGGCGGGCTCGGCGGCCGGGGCCGGAGCCTCGGCAGCGGCGGGGGCCGGGGCGGCAGCGGGCGCGCCCGTGCCGTCGTCGATGACGGCCAGCTCGGCGCCGACCTCAACGGTCTCGTCCTCGGCGACCTTGATGGACGCGAGGACACCGGCGGCAGGGGAGGGGATCTCGGTGTCGACCTTGTCGGTCGAGACCTCGAGCAGCGGCTCGTCGGCCTCGACGCGCTCGCCCTCGGCCTTCAGCCAGCGGGTGACAGTGCCCTCGGTGACGCTCTCGCCGAGCGCCGGAAGGGTTACGGAAACCGCCATGGTTTCGGTTGCTCCTTACGAATTGCGGAAGTCTGAGTCGTCGCTTCGTCGACCGAGGGTCAGTCGTGCGAGTGGAGCGGCTTGCCGGCCAGGGCCAGGTGGGCCTCGCCGAGCGCCTCGTTCTGCGTCGGGTGGGCGTGGATGAGCTGGGCGACCTCGGCGGGCAGCGCCTCCCAGTTGTAGATCAGCTGGGCCTCGCCGACCTGCTCGCCCATGCGGTCGCCGACCATGTGGACGCCGACCACGGCACCGTCCTTGACCTGGACGAGCTTGATCTCGCCCGCGGTGTTCAGGATCTTGCTCTTGCCGTTGCCCGCGAGGTTGTACTTCAGAGCGACGACCTTGTCCGCGCCGTAGATCTCCTTGGCCTTGGCCTCGGTGATGCCCACGGAGGCGACCTCGGGGTGGCAGTACGTCACCCGGGGCACACCGTCGTAGTCGATCGGAACGGTCTTCAGACCGGCCAGACGCTCCGCCACCAGGATGCCCTCGGCGAAGCCGACGTGCGCGAGCTGGAGCGTCGGGACCAGGTCGCCGACGGCGGAGATGGTCGGGACGTTGGTGCGCATGTACTCGTCGACGAGGACGTAGCCGCGGTCGATCGCGACGCCCTGCTCCTCGTAGCCGAGACCGGCGGAGACCGGGCCGCGGCCCACCGCGACCAGCAGGACCTCGGCCTCGAACTCCTTGCCGTCGGCGAGGGTGACCTTGACGCCGTCGGCGGTGTACTCGGCCTTGGAGAAGAAGGTGCCCAGGTTGAACTTGATGCCGCGCTTGCGGAACGCGCGCTCAAGAAGCTTGGAGGAGTTCTCGTCCTCGACCGGGACGAGGTGCTTCAGACCCTCGATGACGGTGACGTCCGCGCCGAAGGACTTCCAGGCGGAGGCGAACTCGACGCCGATGACGCCGCCGCCCAGGATGATCGCGGACTCGGGCACGCGGTCCAGGACGAGGGCGTGGTCGGAGGAGATGATGCGGTTGCCGTCGATCTCCAGGCCCGGCAGCGACTTCGGCACGGAGCCGGTCGCCAGCAGGACGTGGCGGCCCTGAATGCGCCGGCCGTTGACGTCGACGGAGGTGGGGGAGGAGAGACGACCCTCGCCCTCGATGTACGTCACCTTGCGGGAGGCGACGAGACCCTGGAGCCCCTTGTACAGGCCGGAGATCACGCCGTCCTTGTACTTGTGGACCCCGGCGATGTCGATGCCCTCGAAGCTGGCCTTCACACCGAACTGCTCGCTCTCGCGGGCCTGGTCGGCGATCTCGCCCGCGTGCAGCAGGGCCTTGGTGGGGATGCACCCACGGTGCAGGCAGGTACCGCCGACCTTGTCCTTCTCGATCAGGGCGACGTCCAGGCCCAGCTGCGCCCCGCGCAGGGCCGCGGCGTACCCGCCACTACCACCGCCGAGGATCACTAGGTCGAAAACGGTGCTGGCGTCGTTCGCCACGTCACGTCCTCCATGCATGTGCGCCACGCCGGTCGTCCGTGACCGGTCGGCGGCTGGTGTCCGGCCGCTCTTTCTTCGGCCCTGTGGTGGGGGCCCTGTCCTGCCGAGCCCCATCTTCGCACTTGTCCGGGACGTTCGAGACGCCGGGCCGGTGTGTGAGACGTCCCACGTTCGGTCGAGCGGACCGATGAGGCGCATGAATGAGGGGGCTCCGCCCTACCCGCGCGCGGAGCCCCCTTTCCTTCAGAGCAACCTCACCCGAGGTCGCCGGCCGCGGTGAGTTCGGCCAGCCGAACCAGCGTCCGCACCGCCGTGCCCGTACCGCCCTTGGGGGTGTAGCCGAACGGCCCGCCCTCGTTGAAGGCCGGCCCCGCGATGTCCAGGTGCGCCCAGGTGATGCCCTCGCCCACGAACTCCCGCAGGAACAGCCCCGCGACCAGGCCGCCGCCCATCCGCTCACCCATGTTGGCGATGTCCGCGGTGGGGGAGTCCATCCCCTTGCGCAGGTGCTCCGGCAGCGGCATCGGCCAGGCCGGCTCGCCGACCTCCTCCGCCGCCTCGTGCAGCGCGGAGCGGAACGCGTCGTCGTTGGCCATGATCCCGAACGTCCGGCTGCCCAGCGCCAGCATCATCGCGCCGGTCAGGGTCGCGACGTCCACGATGGCGTCCGGCTTCTCCAGGGAGGCGGCCCACAGCGCGTCGGCCAGGACCAGACGGCCCTCCGCGTCCGTGTTGAGGACCTCGACCGTCTTGCCGCTGTACATGCGCAGCACGTCACCGGGCCGGGTCGCGGAACCCGACGGCATGTTCTCGGCGAGCGCCAGCCAGCCGGTCACATTGACCTCGAGGCCGAGACGCGCGGCGGCGACCACGGCCGCGAAGACCGCCGCCGCACCGCTCATGTCGCACTTCATGGTCTCGTTGTGGCCCGCCGGCTTCAGCGAGATGCCGCCCGAGTCGTAGGTGATGCCCTTGCCGACGAGCGCGAGGTGCTTCTTCGCCTTGGAGGAGGTGTACGACAGCTTCACCAGCCGCGGACCCGCCGCGGAGCCGGCGCCGACACCGAGGATGCCGCCGTAGCCGCCCTTCTCC
Source organism: Streptomyces sp. NPDC047043 (assembly GCF_040644055.1). Classification (NCBI taxonomy): domain Bacteria; kingdom Bacillati; phylum Actinomycetota; class Actinomycetes; order Kitasatosporales; family Streptomycetaceae; genus Streptomyces; species Streptomyces sp. NPDC047043. Next base: position 281,246 of record NZ_JBEYVO010000002.1, on the reverse strand, counting down.
AGCGCCTTCTCGTCGAGCACCTGCACCTTGATGCCGTGCTCCTTGGCCGCGGCCGTCGCGACCGCCGCGAACGCCTCCGGGTCGAGGTCGTTCGGCGGGGTGTTGATCAGGTCGCGGGCGCGGTTGAGCTCCTCGGCGACGGCGGTGGCGCGCTCCACGGCCGCCTTGTGTTCCTTGTCGCGGGGCTTGGCGCCGAGCAGCGCGGCCTCGGCGAGCGGGGCCTTGCCGTTCTTGGCCTTCTCGTCCTTGCCGTTCTCCTTGTAGGCGTCGAAGGAGTACGCGCCGAGCAGCACGCCCTCGCCGATCGCGCCGACGTCCGAGGCGTCCCCGACCGGCAGGACGAAGGCGGCCTTCTTGGCGCCGGCGAGGGTACGGGCGGCGGCACCGGCGGCCTTGCGCAGGGACTCGGCGGCGTAGCCGGAGTCCTTCTCGGGCTCCGAACCCAGGCCGACCGCCACCACGAGCGGGGCCTTGAAGCCGGACGGTGCCGGCAGCTTCGTCACCTCGCCCTCGGCGCCGGAGGCACCGAGGGTTTCCAGGACGCCGGCGAGCCTGCCGTCGTAGGCCTTGTCCACGGCCTCGGCGCCCGGTGCGACGACCGGGCCCTTCGCGCCCTTGGCCACACCGATCACGATCGCGTCGGCCCGCAGACCGGACGCCGCGGCGGTGCTGAGAGTGAGAGCAGTCACGGTGGTGAAATCTCGCTTCCGATGTGAAGTTTCTGTAGTCGATCTGTGTGGGTCGACCGGGCCCGACAGCCGACCCTAGATCCGAGTTCAGGGTGCGTTTCCAGCGGGGCCTTCCCCGGTGCGGCGAACACTCGAGATGAGCCTACGCGCGTGCGTGCACGCCGACGGGCAGCGGGCGCGAACCCGTCACCTGGGAGCAGGGCCCGAAGGGGGCCTCGGTGTGCTGCGCCGCAACCGGCGTCGGAGATCATCCGTGGGGAACGCTTCCCCACACCCTGGAGCCAGCGCGTTGAGACGCACCATCCCCCTGCTCGCCCTGCTTCTGCTGTCGGCGGGCTGCAGCACCGTGCCCGACTCCGAGCCGTCCGGCGAACGCTGGCAGCCGCGCCCCGGCGTGGCCTGGCAGTGGCAGCTCAGCGGGCGCGTCGACACCTCCGTCGACGCGCCGGTCTACGACATCGACGGCTTCGACCAGCCCAAGGCGACGGTCACCACGCTGCACCGCAAGGACCGCAAGGTCATCTGCTACCTCTCCACCGGTGCCTGGGAGGACTGGCGGCCCGACGCCAGGAAGTTCCCGCAGTCGGTGATCGGCAAGGGCAACGGCTGGAAGGGCGAGCGCTGGCTCGACATCCGCCGCACCGACGTACTGGAACCGCTGATGGCGGACCGCTTCGACATGTGCCGCAAGAAGGGCTTCGACGCGGTCGAGCCCGACAACATGGACGGCTACAAGAACCGCACCGGCTTCCCCCTCGAGGCCGCCGACCAGCTCCGCTACAACCGCCTGATCGCCAAACTGGCCCACGACCGCGGCATGGCGGTCGGCCTGAAGAACGACCTGGACCAAATCCCGGCACTGGTACGGGACTTCGACTTCGCGGTCAACGAACAGTGCGCCCAGTACGGCGAGTGCGCCGCCATGAAGCCCTTCATCAAGGCGGACAAGGCGGTCTTCCACGTCGAGTACGAGCTGCCGACGAGCCGCTTCTGCGCACAGTCCCGCCGTCTGAAGCTGAGCTCGATGCTCAAAAAGTACGAACTGGGGGTGTGGCGCCGGGCGTGCTGATCCCGAGCCCGGTGACCGCCGTGCCGGCCACCCGGTCGGCCAGCGAGCGCCGGGTCGGCGAGAAGACCGGCAGCGCGTTGACGAAGAACACGACGACGGCCAGCGTCCACACCAGCACCGACAGGAAGAAGTACCCCTCGACCAGCAGCACACAGGCGACGGCGTAGATCGCGATGTCGGCGGTCGTGGTGATCGCGGCGCGCACCGCGGCCCGGCGAGGGGCGCTCGGAGTCACCTTCAGCCCGAGCAGCCCCTTGCCGACGGTCCGACCGGCAAGCGCCAGGCAGCCCCACTGATAGAGGAACGTCGCCACGATCAGCACCCCGAAGGCCTCCTCGACGTCGAGGACCGCCTTGTCCCACAGCGACAGCCCGAGGTCCTGAGAGGCGTCGATCACGTCACCGCGCGAGGTCAGCAGGTCGAGACCGCCGCGGGTGGCCAGTTCCGGCACATCGGTGACGAGCGCCGATATCCGGTGGAAGGTGAGCACGGCCAGCCCGGTCGCCAGCGTGAGCACCAGCGCGAAGTCGATGAACCAGGCCACGGCACGACGAAGCTTCGGCACGAACATCCCCCGATCACGATCACTTGTCCGTGTACGGCGGAAGAGACTACTGCCCCAGCGAGAGCACGATGAGCGAAACCGTCGCAGCCGTCTCGGCCAGCCCGCCGAACACATCGCCGGTCACCCCGCCGAAGCGGCGCGTGCAGTGGCGCAGGAGGAGTTCGGCCACGGCGACAGAGACGATCACCGCCGCCGCCGTACGGACGATGTCGTACATCCCCACGAGCGCACCCCCGGCCGCGGCCGCCCCGGACACGAGAACCGCAGTGAGCAGCGCCGCCCGTACCGGAACCACGCCCGCGACCGCCGCCCCCAGCCCCTCCGGGCGGGCGGCCGGCACACCCGCCCGGGCGGCCAGGGTGAGCGCGAGGCGGGCGGCGGTCGCCGAGACCACGGCGGCGAGCGCCCCCCGGGCCCACGAGTCGCCGTAGGCCTGGGCGAGTGCGGCCACCTGGGCGAGCAGGACGAGCACGAGGGTGATCACCCCGAACGGCCCGATGTCCGACTGCTTCATGATCCGCAGCGCGTCCTCGGCGGGCTTGCCGCTGCCGAGCCCGTCCGCGGTGTCCGCGAGCCCGTCGAGGTGCAGCCCGCGGGTGAGCGCGGCCGGCACGGCGGCGGAGGCGACGGCGGCGAGCAGCGCGCCCGCGCCCAGCGCCAGCAGCAGTACGCCGACCAGGGCCGCGCACCCGCCGACGACCAGCCCGGCCAGCGGGGCGCAGAGCATGCCGCCGCGTGCGGCGTCCCGGTCCCAGCGGGTCACCGTCACCGGGAGCACGGTGAGGGTGCCGAAGGCGAAGCGGAGGCCGTCCGGCCAGGGGGTCTTGGAGGGTTCGGGCACCGGCGCAGGTTACCCGGCGGTCGCCAGGAGAGCGGCGGCACCCGTGGATAAAGTGCGTTTATGGGACATTGGCTGCAGCGCAACATCATCGAGCCCGGCAAGCTGCCGCTGCTCCTCGCGCTGACCGCGTTCGTGCTGACGTTCCTGATCACCCGGTTCGTCACCCGCCTCATCCGGGCGGGCAAGGGGCCCTTCGGCAACGTCAAGGCGGGTGGGCTGCACATCCACCACGTGGTGCCCGGTGTCGTCTTCACCGTCCTCGGCGGCTTCGGGGCGGTCGCCAGCAGCCGGTACGGGTTCGGCGCGGCCGTCTTCGCGGTCGTCTTCGGCATGGGCGCGGGCCTGGTCCTCGACGAGTTCGCGCTGATCCTGCATCTCGACGACGTCTACTGGACCGAGGAGGGCCGCAAGAGCGTCGAGGTCGTGGTGCTCACGGCGGCCCTGGTGGGGCTGATGCTGGCGGGCTTCTCGCCGTTCGGGGTCAACGACATGACCCAGGACGAGCTGCAGGACCGCGGCAGCGTGATCTCGACCGTCGTGGTCAACTTCCTGTTCTCGCTGGCCGTCCTGAGCAAGGGCAAGGCCCGGATGGCGATCTTCAGCGTGATCGTCCCGTTCATCGGCCTGATCGGAATCGTCCGGCTGGCCCGCCCCGCCTCGCCGTGGGCCAGACGCTTCTACCGCCGCCGCCCGCGCGCCCGCGCCAGGGCCATCCTGCGCGCCTACCACCACGACAAGCGATGGGCGGGCCCGCGCCGGAAGTTTCAGGATCTGGTCGGCGGAAAGCCCGATCCCGAGCCGAACCGCGCGATCGGCCGGTGACGGTGCCGCACTGCCGAGATCAGGCACAGCACCCCCACCGCCGCGATCGCCGCCATGTGCTCCTTGCCGGCGAGGTTGCCCTTCAGCAAGACCTCGACCGCCATCGCCGCAGTCACCGCGCACGCCGTGACATACGCGCCGTAACGCCACCCTAGGAACACGGCGAGGCCCACCACCGCCGCCGACGGGCCGGTGTCCACGACCCGGGCGTCCGAGGAGGGCAGCCCGAAGGGGTTGTCGAAGCCCAGCCGGATGCCCAGGCGCGCGTACAGCGTCCCGGCGAGGGTGGCGGCGTAGGCGATGACGAGCGTGCGCCAGCGGCCGATGCAGATCTCCGCGATCCCGAACACGAACAGGATCTGCGCGAGCGCACCCCAGACCGGAAGGTCCAGCGCCGGGACGAACAGCGACAGGGGAGTGCGCAGCAGCGCCAGCCACAGCGGGTCCTCGGCCCGCACCGCCCCGATGTTCTGCACGAACCCATAGCCCCACGACTGGTTCTGCACGACCTGGACGACCGCCGTCAGGACCACCACCCCGAGGGTCATCGGGAACGCCCGCCAGCGCCGCTTGACCAGCGGCTCCCGCACCGTGATGTACAGGAGCCCCCATTCGGCGCGGGCCCAGCGGGCGAGCCTCTTCATCCGGTGGTCCTCATCTGTGCATGTCCGGGCGCTCTATCGGTGCGTTTCGAGGTGCCTGCGGTGCAGCCACTTCGGCAGCCCCGGCGCCTCCAGGAACCCCTCCGCGCGGGCCGACGCGATGCCGATGCGCGGCAGGTCCGCGCTCTTCTCGAAGAGCAGGAAGCGCGGCTCCCAGATGGGCCGGTACTTGGCGTTGGCGCGGTACAGCGACTCGATCTGCCACCAGCGCGAGAAGAAGCTGAGCAGCGAGCGCCACAGCCTCAGCACCGGCCCGGCACCAAGACGTGCGCCACGTTCAAAGACCGAACGGAACATGGCGAAGTTGAGTGACACCTGGGTGATCTTGATCTCTCCGGCGCGGCGCAGGAGTTCGATCACCATGAACTCCATCAGCCCGTTGTCGGAGTCGCGGTCGCGCCGCATGAGGTCGAGCGAGAGCCCGCCCGGCCCCCACGGCACGAAGGACAGCAGCGCCCTCAACTCGCCGTCGCCGTCGGTGCATTCGAGCATCACGCACTGCCCGTCCTCGGGGTCCCCGAGCCGCCCCAGCGCCATGCTGAACCCGCGCTCGGTCGCCCCGTCGCGCCAGTCGTCCGCCCGCTTCAGCAGATACACCATCTCGTCGGCCGGAATGTCCTCGTGCCGCCGGATGCGCACGCTGTACCCGGCCCGCTTCACCCGGTTGTAGGCCTGCCGCACGGTCCGCATGGCCCGCCCCTCGAGGGTGAACTCGGCGACCTCCACCAGGGCCTCGTCGCCCAGCTCCAGCGCGTCCAGACCGTGCCGCGCGTACACGGTCCCGGCCTCCTCGCCGGCCCCCATCACCGCCGGGATCCAGCCGTGGGCGCGCGCCTCGGCCAGCCACGGCTCGATCGCGCCCGGCCAGGCCTCCAGGTCGCCGATCGGATCACCGGAGGCCAGCGACACCCCGCCCACGACCCGGTACGCCACGGCCGCCTTCCCGGTCGGCGACCACACGACGCTCTTCTCCCGCCGCAGCGAGAAGTACCCCAGCGAGTCCCGCTCCCCGTGCCGCTCCAGCAGCGCCCGCAGCTGCTTCTCGTCGTCCTCGGTGAGCGGATCGACCGCGCGCCGGGAGCGGAAGGCCGCGTAGAAGACGGCGAGGACGAGGAGCGTGCTCAGCACGTTGATGGCGACGTTGACCCAGTTGGGCGCGTCGACACCGGGGAAGTGGGACTCGTCGACGGCGACCGAGACCAGGCGGAAGGTGCCGTAGCGCCAGCGCTCCGGGAACGTCGAACTCGCCGCGTCCGGCGCCTGGTTGGTGACCGTCACCAGCAGCGCGGCGAGCAGCGAGGCCACCAGCGTGCCGCCCACCGCGACGGCCGCGGCGAGCCTCGGGTTCGAGCGGTCGCCCTTGGCGTAGAACTCGCGCCGCCCGACCAGCAGAGCGGCGAGGAAGGCGGCGGTCAGGCCGAGGGAGATCCAGTTCTGGGCGTACTGCCGGATCTCCGCGAACGACATCGCGAAGGCGAACAGCGCGAGGAAGGGGCCCGCGAGGGCGAGATTCAGGATCCATGCGGCGCGCTTGCGGCGCCGCATGGTGATGGCGAGGAACGCCGTGAACACACCGGAGGCGAAGCCGGCCGTCAGCAAGTACGGCGTGAAGAAGTTCTCCTGGTTGTGCCGCCGCACGTCCTGCCCCAGGGAGACCCATACGGCGCTCAGGAAGTTGACGAAGGCGACGGCTCGCAGGTACCAGACGGCGAAGGCGGCGGCCCGCCGCGAGGCGGTGGTGGACGGACGGGCCGGCTCACCCGGCGGTGCCGGGGTGCGTACCTGCAAGGCGTCAATTCGGGCATCTCCCATGAGAGGGGATCATATGGGGGATGCCCTGGCCAACCACTCCATCTTTCGGCTGGGGTCGGTCGACTTCCGACCCTTCTCCGGCCTACTCGCTGTCTTCCTTTTCGTCTTCCTCTTCCTTCTCCGGTTCCTCCACGACCTGCGGCTTCTCGGGCAGTTCGGCGGCCAGCGCGGCCGCGGCCTGCACCAGCGGCAGCGCCAGCAGGGCGCCCGCGCCCTCGCCCACGGTCACCCCGTGCGAAAGCAGCGGCTCCAGGGCCATCCGGTCCAGGGCCTTCGCCTGTCCGGGCTCGCCGCTGTCGTGCGCGGCCAGCCACCAGTCCGGCGCCCGGAACGCGATCCGCTGGCCCACCAGCGCACACGCGGCCACCACGACCCCGTCCAGGATCACCGGCGTCTTGCGCACCGCGCTCTGCAGCAGGAAGCCCGTGATCGCGGCGACGTCCGCGCCGCCCACCGTCGCCAGCAGCTGCAGCTGGTCCCCGAGCACCGGCCGGGCCCGGCGCAGCGCGTCACGGATCGCCGCGCACTTGCGCATCCACGCCAGGTCGTCGATCGCGAGCCCGCCCCGGCCGGTGACGACCGACGCGTCGGTCCCGCACAGCGCGGCGATCAGTACGCCCGCCACCGTGGTCCCGCCGACGCTCACATCGCCGAGCACCACCAGATCCGTACCGGCGTCCGCCTCCTCGTCGGCCACCGCGACGCCCGCGAGGAACGCGGCCTCCGCCTCCTCGAGCGTCAGCGCGTCCTCGACGTCGATACGCCCGCTGCCGCGCCGCACCCGGTGCCGTACGACCTCGTCGGGCAGGGTCTCGGGGTCGCAGTCCAGGGACATGTCGACGATCCGCACCGGCACGCCCAGCCGCCGGGCGAGCACCGACACCGGACGGCCGCCCTCCAGGACCTCCCGCACCAGCCTGTCCGCGGTGCCCAAGGGCTGTGCGGAGACGCCCCGTTCGGCGATTCCGTGGTCACCGGCGAAGAGCACCACCCGCGGCCGTTCGATCGGCCGCACCGGCACGGCGGACTGCGCCGCGGACAGCCACTCACCCAGGTCGTCGAGGCGGCCCAGCGACCCGGGCGGCACGACCTGACGCTCCCGGCGCGCCTCGGCGTCGCGGCGCACCCCACCGTCGGGGCGCTCGATCAGATCGGTGAAGTCGTCGAGATTAAGCGAGCTCATTCGCCGAACAGTACCGGCACCGATCGAACAGGACAGCGCCACATGGTCACCACGCGCGCGTGACGTCGTTGCTCCCGAGATGGAGACGTCATATGTTCCGTTTTGCAGCGGATTGTTCTACGTCTCCGGGAGCCCCCATGGAACGCCTGCGCACCCGTGTCAGCGTCCTCGACCGACAACGACGCCACCGCTCGACGGCCCGCGCGATCCACCGGCTCCTGCCCGAACCGGAGAGCTGGCTGGACGTGGGCACCGGCGACGCTCACTTCCCGGAGACGGCGAAGGAGTTCTTCCCCTACACCTCCTTCGACGGCCTCGACCCCACCACGAGCGTGGCGTACGCCCGCCATGCCGAGCGCATCGAGGAGGCGTTCACGGGAAACGTGACGGACCCGCACATCACCACGATCCTGCGCGCCCGCTACGACGTCGTCTCACTGCTCCGCCACCGCTCGCCCGTCCCGGACACCGACAAGGAACTCCGCGCCGCCCTCACGGTCCTGCGCCCCGGCGGCCTCCTCCTCGTGGAGACCCCCTCATTTCAGTCCGACGAACTCCGCACCCGGCTCGAGTCCCACGACTGCACGCTCGTCGCGACGAGCCGTCACGTCCTGGGCCGGTTCCCGCAGACGTACCGCGTCATCGCACGCCGGATGCCGTCAGCCCCGTAGCACCATCGCCTGTCCCGCCACCACCAGCACCACCTGCTCGCACTCTCCGGCGAACGCCGTGTTCAGCCGCCCGAGTTCGTCGCGGTAGCGCCGCCCGGACGCCGTGGCGGGCACGATGCCCGACCCCACCTCATTGGATACGGCGACCACGGTCCGCCGGGTCGCCCGCACCGCCTCGGTCAGCTCCTGCACCCGCTCCCTGAGGGCCCGCTCCCCGCCGTCCGCCCACTCCGCGTCGTCCCACGCCCCGACGGAGTCCATCGCGTCCGTCAGCCACAGGGACAGACAGTCGACGAGCAGCGGCGGCCCCTCCGCCGCCAGCAGCGGCACCAGATCGCAGGTCTCCGCCGTACGCCACGACCCGGGCCGCCGATCCCGGTGCACGGCCACCCGCGAGGCCCACTCCACATCCCCGTTGCGCGAGCCGCCCGTCGCCACGTACAGCACGTCCGGGAAGGCCTCCAGCCGCCGCTCGGCCTCCACCGACTTCCCGGACCGCGCCCCGCCCAACACCAGCGTCCGGCGCGGCACATCGGGCACGTCCTCGTACACACCGACGGTCAGCGTCGCCCCGTCCGGCACGGCCCGCGCCCCCGCGGCGGCCAGCCGGCGCCGCAGCTCGGGCCCCGGCGGCACGTCATGGTCCAGATGGACGGCGACGACATCGGTGGTCGGCCCCACGGCCCCCACCGCCCGCAGCTTCGCCAGCGCGTCCGGCCGCCCCACGACATCGACGAGCACCATGTCGTAGGACTCCACAGAGCCGTTCTCCAGCCCGGCCGGCGCGCCCTTGGGCGGCAGATACAGCACCCGCTGCCCGTTCGGCCCGGTCACCGCGTACCCGGTGCCCGGCGAGTCCATCGACACCGCCCGCACCCGATGCCCCGTCAGCAGCGCCAACTCCCGCCCGTCCGGCACCCGCGCGGGCTGCGGCAGCCCCGCCGGCACCTCGACGGCCGGCCCGTCGTGCGGATGCGACAGCAGCACCTGCCGCACACCGCCGAGCGAATGCCCGGCCCGCGCGGCCGCGAACGCCGCGCCCGGCGTCAGATCGAGCAGCAGGGTCCCGTCCACAAGTACGGCGGTCGCCGCCCGCGCGTCCTCGCCCAGCGCAACCGCACAGGCCGCGCAGGGACAGTCGGGGCGGGGGAGTCCCGCGGGGGCACCGGTGCCGAGCAGAGTCACTTCCACGGAAGTGATTTTCGCGTCTCTGCGCAGGTGCTGCGCATCCGACTAGTCTTCACGCAGGAGCCGGACCAAGATCCGGCTTCTGTTTTGCAGGTGTTCGGACACGGGAGGCCTACATGGCGGCATGGACGTGGCGGTTCGAGAAGTCCGACGGGGCGGAGGTCCCGCCCGCGGTGCAGCCCGAGGAGTTCACCACGCAGGGTGACGCCGAGTCCTGGATCGGGGAGCACTGGAAGGCCCTGCAGGACGGCGGCGCCGACCAGGTACGGCTGTACGAGGACTCCACGGAGATCTACGGGCCGATGAGCCTGCACGCCGAGGAGGCGTAGCCCACAAGGAGGGGGCGGTGCGAGCCGCCCCCTGCTCACTGCTCGCCCAGCGTCACGTCGGCCTTCTTCTGACTGCCGTTCTGTGTGTACGTCACCGTCGTCCTGTCCCCCGGGCTGTCCGCGGCCAGTGCCTCGGACAGGGACGTGATCGTGGTGATGTCCGTGTTGCCCAGCTTGGTGATGACGTCCCCGGCCTGGATGCCGGCCTTGTCGGCCGCCCCGCCGCTCTTCACCGAGACCACGGCCACCCCGGCGGGCTGGAAGCTGTCGTCGACGACCGTACGGCCGGTGATGCCGAGCGCGGCCCGGCCCGAGTCGGTGACCTTGCCGTCCCTGACGATCTGGTCGGCGACCGTCTTCACCATCGACGAGGGGATCGCGAACCCGATGCCGGGCGCCGCGCTGCCCCCGAAGTTGGGGTCGGTGGCGGCGAGCGTCGGAATGCCGACGACCTGCCCGTCGAGGTTGACCAGGGCGCCGCCGCTGTTGCCGGGGTTGATGGCCGCCGACGTCTGCACCATGTTCCCGATGGTCGCCCCCGTACCGCCGTCCGAACTGCCCTCGGTGACGGTCCGCCCGGTCGCCGACACGATCCCCTGCGTCACGCTGGACGAGAGCCCGAGCGGCGAGCCCATCGCCAGCACGATCTGTCCCACCATGACCTTCGACGAGTCCGCGACGGCCGCCGCCTTCAGCCCGTTCGGAATCCTGTCCAGCTTGACGACCGCGAGGTCCTGCTCCGGGTACGAGAAGACGAGCTTGGCCGTGAACGTGTCCTCGCTGCCCGCCGTCGTCACCTTGAAGGTCTTCTCGTCGCCGACCACGTGCGCGTTGGTGACGATGTGCCCCTTGTCGTCGTACACGATCCCGGACCCCAGATCGTTGCTGGCCTGGATCTGGACGACCGACGGCAGAACGTCCTTGATCACTCTCTGGTAGGCGCTCTGCAGGTCGTTGCCCGACATCGGAACGGCGGCCTGCGCGGCCTGCGACGTCGACTTCTCCTTCGCCGAGGAGGGACCGGAGCCGGAGCAGCCCGTGACGAGCGCGAACGAACAGAAGAGCGCGGCGCCGGGCACCAGCAGCCGCAGCGCACGGATACGGGAAACGTCCATGCCCCGAGTCTGACTTCGGGCCGAATACCCGGCTTGCGGTGCGCACCCGAATGGGCTCAGGGCCTGTCTTTCGGATCAGTCCGGCGTCGCGGGGTCTGGCACGCACTCCCCCACTGCCTTAAGGGCGTGGGGACCGCCAGCGGCGTTGTCGTCGGTTGCCGACGCTCCGCGTCGACGCCCTCCTCCGCCTTGCAGCTGCACGCCCCAGACCCCGCTCGGGTCGGTGCGAGAGGCGCTGTCTCCCGGGGCCGACCTGATCGGCCGGACAGCACACCTAGCCGCGCACTCCGCACAGATGCAGCAGCGCCGCCACCGAGCGGTACGGATCCGTCCGTCCGGCCCGCTCCTCGGCCGCGAGGAGGGCCTCCACGTCGGCCGGGATCTCCGCGTCGTCGGCCGCCGTGTCCGTGAACACCCGCACCCCGTACCAGGCGTGCAGCGGCGCGCCGATCCCGGCGAGCGTCGCGGTCAGGGTCGCCAGCCGGTCGGCCCGGACGTCGAGGCCCAGCCGGTTGGTGTACGAGACGGTGTCGAAGGCGCCCAGCGCGCCGGCCCAGTCGCCGGACAGGCCCGGCCGCATCGCCAACGCGTCGGCGTTGCGCACCAGCAGCGACAGCAGCCCGCCGTGGGCGAGCATCCGGGCGAGCCCGGCCAGCAGGGGGTCCGGCTCCTCGACGTACATGAGTACGCCGTGGCAGAGCACGACGTCGAAGCTGCCGGGCAGGAAGTGCACCCCGGTGTCCCGTCCGTCGCCCTCGACGATCCGCACCCGCTCCCGGATGCCCTCGGGCTCACCGGACAGCGCCTCACGCGCCGCCGCGACCATCTTCGGATCCTGCTCGACACCGGTCACCTGATGCCCGGCCCGGGCCAGCCGCAGCGCCTGCGTGCCCTGGCCCATCCCGACGTCGAGCACCCGCAGCCGCTGCCCGACCGGGAACCGCGCCACGATCTGCTCGTCGAGCTGCCGCGCCACCAGTTCCTGCCGTACGACATCACGCAGACCGCCCAGCCTGCTCAGCCAGGCATCGGCCGCGCCCCCGGAGAAAGACGTCGTGCTCAGGGCCGCTCTCCGCGCTTGACCTGCGGCTTCGGCAGCCGGAGCCTACGCATCTGGAGGGAACGCATCAGGCCGTAGGCGACGGCACCCTTGCGGTTCTGGTCGGGGAAGCGCTCGGCGAGCCGCTTCCTCAGACGGAAGCCGGTGACGAACGCGTCGAGCACGATGAGCACGATCACGACGAGCCACAGCAGCAGCGCGATGTTCTGCAGCGAAGCCACCCGCACCACGCTGAGCACCAGGATGACCACGGCCATGGGCAGGAAGAACTCCGCCACGTTGAACCGCGAGTCGATGAAGTCACGCGTGAACTTGCGGACCGGGCCCTTGTCGCGGGCGGGGAGGTACCGCTCGTCACCGCCGGCCAGCGCCTGGCGCTGTCGCTCCAGCGCGGCACGACGATCCTCGCGCTGACGCTTGGAGGCGTCCTTGCGCGTCATCGACGTGTTGGCCACGCTGCGGCGCTGGGACTGGGCCTCACTGCGTTTCGGCGTGGGGCGGCCCTTCTTGGCCTCGGGGTGACGGGACTCGTTGGAGTCGGTCACCGGCACCTTGTCGGTGGGGACCTTCTCATCTTTGGAACGGCTACGGAACACAAAACCCAAGGGTACGGGGTGCCCGGGGTTGGACCCCAGCCCGGCGGGGAACGATCCGGCAACACCAGTCGTCATGTAAGGGACAGAGGGTGCGGTTTTCCCAGGGGGGCACCTACTCCCTACGCCGGAGCGGGGCCGGACGCAGTCGTCCTTGGGGATGAGCGCATCCGTCCCGGAACAGTGCGTCAATGGATGCAGGGCCCGTACTGTGGGTTCTGTCGCAGAGCTGGAGCTGGAAGTCCGTCAGAAGGGGGCGCGCGAAGCCCATGAGCGGTGTCATGAAGCGTATGGGGATGATCTTCCGCGCGAAGGCGAACAAGGCCCTTGACCGGGCCGAGGACCCGCGCGAGACCCTCGACTACTCGTACCAGAAGCAGCTGGAGCTGCTCCAGAAGGTGCGCCGCGGCGTCGCCGACGTGGCGACCTCCCGCAAGCGCCTGGAGCTCCAGCTCAACCAGCTGCAGTCGCAGTCCACGAAGCTGGAGGACCAGGGCCGCAAGGCGCTCGCGCTGGGCCGTGAGGACCTGGCCCGCGAGGCGCTCTCCCGCCGCGCCGCCCTCCAGCAGCAGGTGACGGACCTGGAGACGCAGCACGCGACGCTGCAGGGCGAGGAGGAGAAGCTCACCCTGGCGGCCCAGCGCCTGCAGGCCAAGGTCGACGCCTTCCGTACGAAGAAGGAGACCATCAAGGCCACCTACACCGCGGCCCAGGCCCAGACCCGCATCGGCGAGGCCTTCTCCGGCATCTCGGAGGAGATGGGCGACGTCGGCCTGGCGATCCAGCGCGCGGAGGACAAGACCGCACAGCTCCAGGCCCGGGCCGGCGCCATCGACGAACTGCTCGCCTCCGGCGCCCTGGACGACCAGTCCGGCATGCACAAGGACGACATCCAGGCCGAGCTGGACCGGCTCTCCGGTGGTACGGATGTAGAGCTGGAACTGCAGCGCATGAAGGCGGAGCTCGCCGGAGGATCGCCCCAGCAGGCGATCGAGGGCGGCACGGGCGAGTCGCAGTCCCAGCAGCAGCCGCAGGACACCCCGCGCTTCGACAAGCAGTAGGGGCCACGCCTAGGAGGCCGACATGGGCGACATGATCGTCAGGATCATGGGGGAGGGGCAGGTGAGGCTGGCGGACAGCCACCTCACCGAACTGAACAAACTGGACGACGAGCTCCTCCGGGAGATGCAGAACGGCGACGGCCCCGGCTTCCGCCGCACCCTGACGGCCCTCCTCTCCAAGGTCCGCGAACTGGGCACCCCGCTGCCGGACGACTCCCTCGAACCGTCGGAACTCATCCTCCCGTCGGCCGACGCGACCTTGGAGGAGGTCCGGGAGCTGCTCAGCGACGACGGGCTGATTCCCGGGTGACGGGGTCCGGGGGCTGCAGGCCCCCGGTCAACGGTGCGGCAAGGTACGGCTACCACCAGTTCCGGCTCGGTCGAGCGCCCCGTACTGTTCAAGCGTGAGCGGCACAATCGAGCGCACCAGATGTCGTCTGAAGGCGCACCCCCTCGCGCTGGACGCGACCCTGGCGGCCGGCGTCCTCGCCTGCATGGTGGCCGGCTCCTTCGTGGACCCGCACGGCAAGAACGGCGTCACCTGGGGCGTCCGCACCCCCGACGTCCTCGCCCTCGTGCTCATGGCCCTCGGCGCCCTGGCCCTGGTCTTCCGCCGCCGCGCCCCCAGGACGGTCCTCGCCCTCACCGGCACCGTCTCCCTCGTGGAGTGCATCGTCGGCGACCCCCGCGCCCCCGTCGCGATGTCCGCCGTCATCGCCCTCTACACCGTCGCCTCCACCACCGACCGCCCCACCACCTGGCGCCTCGGCCTGCTCACCATGACGGTCCTCACCGGCGCCTCCATGCTGTTCGGCCCGCTTCCCTGGTACGCCCAGGAGAACCTCGCCATCTTCGCCTGGACCGGCATCGGCGCGACCGCAGGGGATGCGGTACGAAGCCGCAGAGCCGTCGTCCAGGCCATCCGCGAACGCGCCGAGCGGGCCGAGCGCACCCGCGAGGAGGAGGCCCGCCGCCGGGTCGCCGAGGAGCGGCTGCGTATCGCCCGCGACCTGCACGACGTCGTCGCCCACCACATCGCCCTGGTCAACGTGCAGGCCGGAGTCGCCGCGCACGTCATGGACAAGCGCCCCGACCAGGCCAAGGAAGCCCTCGCCCACGTCCGCGAGGCCAGCCGCTCCGCGCTCAACGAACTCCGCGCCACCGTCGGCCTGTTGCGCCAGTCCGGCGACCCCGAGGCCCCCACCGAGCCCGCCCCCGGCCTCGACCGCCTCGACGAACTCGTCGGCACCTTCCGCAGCGCGGGCCAGCACGTCGAGGTCGCCCGCGCCGACCACGGCACCACCCTGCCCGCCGCCGTCGACCTCGCCGCCTACCGCGTCATCCAGGAAGCCCTCACCAACGTCCAGAAGCACGCCGGTACGGAGGCGAAGGCCGAGGTCAGCGTCGTCCGCGTCGGGCCGAACATCGAGGTCACGGTCCTCGACAACGGCACCGGCGAGGACACCGCCCCCGACGGCGAACCCGACAACGGCGGCGGCCACGGCCTGCTCGGCATGCGTGAGCGCGTCACCGCCCTGCGCGGCACCCTCACCACCGGCCCGCGCTACGGCGGCGGCTTCCGCGTCCATGCGATCCTGCCGGTCAAGACCCGCTCCCGGGCGGCGGAAGACGCCGTATGACCGACGTGCGGAACTTCTGCGCACCCCGCGGAAGTTGTCGTAGGACAACCGCCCCATGTGCAGCAAAGGACCCCGCATGACCATCCGCGTCCTGCTCGCCGACGACCAGGCCCTGCTCCGCAGCGCCTTCCGCGTGCTCGTCGACTCCGAGCCCGACATGGAGGTCGTCGGTGAGGCGTCCGACGGCGCGGAGGCGGTGCGGCTGGCCAAGGAGGAGCGGGCCGACGTCGTGCTGATGGACATCCGGATGCCGGGCACGGACGGCCTCGCGGCCACCCGGATGATCAGCACCGACCCCACCCTCGCGCATGTGCGGATCGTCATCCTGACCACCTTCGAGGTCGACGACTACGTGGTGCAGTCGCTGCGCGCGGGCGCCTCCGGCTTCCTCGGCAAGGGCAGCGAGCCGGACGAGCTGCTCGCCGCCATCCGCGTCGCGGCCGGCGGCGAGGCCCTGCTCTCCCCGACCGCCACCAAGGGCCTGATCGCCCGCTTCCTCGCCCAGGGCGGCGCGGGCGACGACGACCGCGACCCCGCCCGCACCGAACGGCTGGACGCCCTCACCGTCCGCGAGCGCGAGGTCCTCGTCCAGGTCGCCGGCGGCCACTCGAACGACGAGATCGCCGAGCGCCTGGAGGTCAGCCCCCTCACCGTGAAGACGCACGTCAACCGGGCCATGGCCAAGCTCGGCGCCCGCGACCGGGCCCAGCTCGTCGTGATCGCGTACGAGTCCGGGCTGGTACGTCCAAGGGTGGAGTGAGCTCAACCCGGCCGTACTGCGGCCGGAGTATGCGCCGTACAAGGAAATGGACCTGGGGGCTACGAAACAGCACTCACAGATGCCACAGGGTTTAGGAGCCACCACTTCTGCCGCTCCAGAAGAGAGATTCCTGACCCATGTCCTGGCTGTCCAAGTTCAGCCTCGCGCAACGGGCCCTGATCGGTCTGATGTCCATCATCGCCATCGCCTTCGGGGCGATAGCGATACCCCAGCTCAAGCAGCAACTGCTGCCCTCCATCGAACTGCCGGTCGTGTCCGTGCTCGCGCCCTACCAGGGCGCCTCCCCGGACGTGGTCGAGAAGCAGGTCGTCGAGCCCCTCGAGGACAACCTCGAAGCGGTCGACGGCATCAAGGGCGTCACCTCCACGGCCAGCGAGGGCAACGCCGTGATCATGGCGTCCTTCGACTACGGACCCGACACCAAGCAGCTCGTCGCCGACGTCCAGCAGGCCGTCAACCGGGCCCGCGTCCAGCTCCCGGACGACGTCGACCCGCAGGTCGTCGCCGGCTCCACCGACGACATCCCGACCGTCGTCCTCGCCGTCAGCTCCGACAAGGACCAGCAGGCCCTCGCCGACCAGCTCGACAAGACGGTCGTGCCGGACCTGAAGAACATCGGCGGCGTCGGCCAGGTCACCGTCGGCGGCGTGCGCGACCTGCAGGTCTCGGTCACGCCTGACGACAAGAAGCTGGCGGCCGCAGGCCTCACCACCCAGTCCCTGGCCCAGGCCCTGCAGGCGGGCGGCGCGACCGTCCCGGCCGGCTCCTTCGCCGAGGACGGCCAGAACCGCACCGTCCAGGTCGGCGGCGGCTTCACCTCGCTCGCCCAGATCCAGGACCTGATGGTCACGGGCGAGGGCAGTTCGGCGAAGAAGCCGGTCCGCCTGGGTGACGTGGCCACCGTCGAGCAGCAGCAGGCCACCGCCGACTCCATCACCCGCACCGACGGCAAGCCCTCCCTCGCCGTCCAGGTCACCATGGACCACGACGGCAGCGCGGTCGCCATCTCCGACGCGGTCAAGGACAAACTCCCCGACCTGCGGGGGGACTTGGGCTCCGCCACGAAGATCACGGTCGTCAGCGACCAGGGCCCGGCGGTCTCCAAGTCCATCAGCGGCCTGACGACGGAGGGCGGGCTCGGCCTGCTCTTCGCGGTCCTGGTCATCCTCGTCTTCCTCGCGTCGATCCGCTCGACGCTCGTCACCGCGGTGAGCATCCCGCTCTCGGTCGTCCTCGCCCTGATCGTGCTGTGGACGCGGGACCTCTCGCTCAACATGCTGACGCTCGGCGCGCTGACCATCGCCATCGGCCGGGTCGTCGACGACTCGATCGTGGTCCTGGAGAACATCAAGCGGCACCTCGGCTACGGCGAGGAGCGCCAGGAGGCCATCCTCAAGGCGGTCCGCGAGGTCGCCGGCGCGGTCACCTCCTCCACCCTCACCACGGTCGCCGTCTTCCTCCCGATCGGCCTGGTCGGCGGCATGGTGGGCCAGCTGTTCGGCCCGTTCAGCCTGACGGTGACGGCGGCCCTGCTGGCATCGCTGCTGGTCTCCCTGACGGTCGTACCGGTCCTGTCGTACTGGTTCCTGCGCGCCCCCAAGGGCACCCCGGACGACGCCGAGGAGGCCCGCCGCACGGCCGAGGAGAAGGAGGCGAGGAGCCGCCTCCAGCGCTTCTACGTCCCCGTCCTGCGCTTCGCGACCCGCCGCCGGCTGACCAGCGTGCTGCTCGCGGCCGTGATCCTGATCGGCACCTTCGCCATGGCACCCCTGCTGAAGACGAACTTCTTCGACCAGGGCGAGCAGGAAGTCCTCACCGTCAAGCAGGAGTTGAAGCCCGGCACCAGCCTGGCGGCCACCGACGAGCAGGCCAAGAAGGTCGAGCAGCTGCTCGCGGACACCAAGGGCGTCAAGGACTACCAGGTGACCGTCGGCTCGTCCGGCTTCCTGGCGGCCTTCGGCGGCGGCACGGACACCAACCAGGCCTCGTACCAGGTGATGCTGAAGGACGACGCGAAGTCCACGGACGTCACCGACTCCATCGAGGCGGGCCTGAAGAAGCTCTCCGGCATCGGTACGACCACGGTCTCGGCCGGTGACGGCTTCGGCAACCAGGACCTGAGCGTGGTCGTGAAGGCGGCCGACGCGGACGTCCTGAGCAAGGCCTCGGAGCAGGTGCGCACCGCGGTGGCGGGCCTGGACCACGTCACCGACGTGACGAGCGACCTGTCGCAGAGCGTGCCGCGCATCTCGGTCAAGGCCAACTCCAAGGCGGCCGCGGCCGGTTTCAACGACCAGACGCTCGGCGCCGCCGTCGCCCAGGCGGTCAAGGGCACCACCGCCGCCAAGGCGATCCTGGACGACACCGAGCGCGACGTCGTCATCAAGTCGGCGAAGCCGGCGGTGACTTCGGACCAGCTGAAGGACCTCCGGCTGGGCCCGGTGAAGCTGGGTGACATCGCCACGGTGAAGCTGGTCGACGGTCCGGTCTCCATGACCCGTATCGACGGCCAGCGCGCCGCCACCATCACCGCCAAGCCCACCGGCGACAACACGGGCGCGGTCAGCACCAAGCTCCAGTCGAAGATCAACGCCCTGAAGCTCCCGGCGGGTGCCACGGCCGAGATCGGCGGAGTCACCTCCGACCAGGACAGCGCCTTCAAGAACCTGGGCCTGGCGATGCTGGCGGCGATCGCGATCGTCTTCATGCTGCTGGTCGCGACCTTCCGCTCGCTGGCCCAGCCGCTGATCCTCCTGGTCTCGATCCCCTTCGCGGCGACGGGCGCGATCGGCCTGCTGGTCGCCACCGGCACTCCGATGGGCGTCCCCGCGATGATCGGCATGCTGATGCTGATCGGCATCGTGGTGACCAACGCGATCGTGCTGATCGACCTGATCAACCAGTACAGGAAGCAGGGTTACGGCGTCGTGGAGGCCGTGGTCGAGGGCGGCCGGCACCGTCTGCGCCCGATCCTCATGACGGCCCTGGCGACGATCTTCGCCCTGCTCCCGATGGCCCTGGGCGTCACGGGCGAGGGCGGCTTCATCGCCCAGCCGCTCGCGGTGGTCGTCATCGGCGGCCTGATCACGTCGACGCTGCTGACCCTCCTCCTCGTCCCGACGCTCTACGCGATGCTCGAACTCCGCAAGGAGCGCCGGGCGAAGAAGCGGGCGGCGAAGAAGGCGGCGAAAACCGGCACTCCGGTGCAGGAGCCGCAGCCCGCGGGCGTCTGACGGCCCGAGTCCCACGGCGGCCGGCTGCCGAACCCTCTGTGGTTCGGCACCCGGCCGCCGCCGTTTCGCGGTTATGTATCTTGTGCCTCGAACTGCTTTACGGTGAAGGGGATCCCGGCGGTGCCACTGCACAAGGACGACCCGAAATCGGTCGGCGGGTACAAGCTGGTCGACCGGCTCGGCTCCGGAGGCATGGGCGTCGTCTACTGGGGCAGATCGCGCTCGGGCCGTGACGTCGCCGTCAAGGTGGTGCACGCCCAGTACGCGGAGGACAAGGTCTTCCGCGCCCGCTTCCGGCAGGAGATCGAGTCCGTCCGCAAGGTCAGCGGCGCCTTCACCGCGCCCGTGGTGGACGCCGACCCGGAGGCGGTACGGCCCTGGATGGCGACCCAGTACGTCCCCGGCAGCTCCCTCGCCGAACGGATCCGCGACCACGGCGCCCTCAAGGGCACCGAACTGCGGCGGCTGGCCCTGGGGTTGGTGGAGGCGCTGCAGGACATCCACCGCGCCGGAGTCGTGCACCGGGACCTCAAACCCGCCAACGTCCTGATGGCCGAGGACGGCCCCCGCGTCATCGACTTCGGCATATCCCGCGCCGCCGAGAACCACCAGACCCTCACCGAGACCGGCCAGATGATCGGCACCCCGCCCTTCATGTCACCGGAACAGTTCACCGACGCCCGCACGGTCGGACCCGCCTCGGACGTCTTCTCGCTCGCCGCGCTCCTGGTCTTCTCGGCCACCGGACGCGGCCCCTTCGACGCCGACAGCCCGTACCTGACCGCCTTCCGGGTCGTCCACGAGCCGCCAGGACTGGACGGCGTACCGGGGCCGTTGCGCGCGGTCCTGGAGCGCTGCCTGGTCAAGGACGCCGCCGACCGGCCCCAACTGGACGTACTGGCCAAGGAGTTCGCCGAGGCCCTGCCCGAGCCCGACCCCATGGACCCGGACACCACGACCCTGCGTCTGGCCGACCTGCGGACCGTCGAGGAGACCTACGGCGGCGCCGACCCGGCGGCGGTGACCGGCCTGCCCAGGCCCCGCCGCCGGGCTCGCTGGGGCCGCCGCCCCCTGCTGGTGACCGTCGGCACGCTGGGCGCGGTGAGCCTGAGCCTGCTCTGGTACATACGCTTCGGCCCGGGATTCTCGGACACCCCCCAGGAGACGAGTTCGGTCGCCACGTCCGGGAGCTCCCGCTGGCCGGCGGTGCCCAAGGGCTGGCAGGCCTGGCAGACGACGATGTTCGAGACCGCACAGTCGGGAGAGGTCAACCCGCTGGCGAAGGCCGGCGAGGACACGGCCGACGCCATCTGCCAGACGTACGAGAAGGCGGTCTACTGCGCGGGCAACACCATCCTCCCGGTCCGTCTGGACGGCCGTACCGGCGCCACCGTCTGGCGCTCGTCCCTCGCGACCTCCGCCGAGGGCACGGACTCGTCGGGGAACAGCTTCGAACTCCTCGGGGTGCGGGACGACGCGATGCTCCTCCAGCACGACGTCTACGCGGCCGACGGGGGCACCAAGTCGAGCATCGTCGCCCTCGACACCGAGACCGGCGATCAGCTGTGGGTCCGCGACCGGGGAGGGCCGAGCGTCGACCAGCTCATGGCCGGCGACCTCGTCATGACCCCCGACTCCAGCGGCCGGCTGGTGACGGCCCGTTCCCCGCGCACCGGCACCGACCACTGGACCGCCCAGCTGCCCGCCGGCGACTACTGCACCTTCGAGACGGCGGACTCCCGCCTGTACGCGCACTGCTTCCCGGACGACGAGTCCAAGGACGCCGTACTCCTGGAACTGAACAAGACCGACGGAACGGTGACCCGCCGTCTGAGCACCCCGAACGGGAGCGGCCTGATCGGCACCGTCGACGGCCGCCTCGCCGTCGCCGTCGCGGTCGACGGCGGCTCCGGCCCGGCCCGCCTCGACCAGAAGAACACGTTCGGCGAGATCCGGCTCCTCGACCCGGACACCGGCGCCACCACCACGACAGAACTCACGAAGACCTACACGGGCTCGATCCGCCTCGCCGCCGACACCGTCTGGATCACCGGAGCCAACGGCCAGGTCACCGCGGTCTCCCCGCTGACCGGCAAACAGCTCTGGCAGACCCGAACCAGCGTCGAGGACTCGGGCCGGCCCACCTACGACCCCACCACCCACACGCTCTACCTGGCCAGCATCAGCGGCCGAGTAGCGGCCCTCGACTCCCGCAAGGGCACGCTGCTCTGGGAGACCGGCGCCCAGGCCGACCAACTCGCCAGCGGTGACACAACCAAGTCCAGGGTGTCGCTGTACGGCGGGGCGGTGGTCGTGAACACACCGAACGGGACGGTCTTCAGCCTGGACCCCGCTCACCCCTCGGCGGGGTGAGCGGGCGCCGCAGGAGCCCTACGGCAGCGCCAGCATCCGCTCCAGCGCCAGCTTCGCGAACGCCTCGGTCTCCTTGTCGACCTCGATCCGGTTGACCAGGTTGCCCTCGGCCAGCGACTCCAGCGCCCAGACCAGGTGCGGCAGGTCGATGCGGTTCATGGTCGAGCAGAAGCAGACCGTCTTGTCGAGGAAGACGATCTCCTTGCCCTCGGGCGCGAAACGGTTGGCGAGGCGCCGTACGAGATTGAGCTCCGTACCGATGGCCCACTTGGAGCCGGCGGGCGCGGCCTCCAGGGCCTTGATGATGTACTCCGTCGAACCGACGTAGTCGGCCGCGGCCACGACCTCGTGCTTGCACTCGGGGTGGACGAGGACGTTCACGCCCGGGATGCGCTTGCGCACGTCGTTCACCGAGTCCAGCGAGAAGCGGCCGTGCACCGAGCAGTGGCCGCGCCACAGGATCATCTTCGCGGCGCGCAGCTCGTCCGCCGTCAGCCCGCCGTTCGGCTTGTGCGGGTTGTAGACGACGCAGTCCTCGAGGGACATGCCCATGTCGCGGACGGCGGTGTTGCGGCCCAGGTGCTGGTCGGGCAGGAACAGCACCTTCTCGCCCTGCTCGAAGGCCCACTCCAGAGCCTTCTTGGCATTGGACGACGTGCAGATCGTGCCGCCGTGCTTGCCCGTGAACGCCTTGATGTCCGCGGAGGAGTTCATGTACGAGACCGGCACGACCTGCTCGGCTATGCCCGCCTCGGTCAGCACGTCCCAGCACTCGGCGACCTGCTCGGCCGTCGCCATGTCGGCCATCGAGCAGCCGGCGGCGAGGTCGGGCAGGACCACCTTCTGGTCGTCCGACGTCAGGATGTCCGCCGACTCGGCCATGAAGTGCACACCGCAGAACACGATGTACTCGGCCTCCGGGCGCGCGGCCGCGTCCCGGGCCAGCTTGAAGGAGTCACCCGTGACATCGGCGAACTGGATGACCTCGTCGCGCTGGTAGTGGTGGCCGAGCACGAAGACCTTGTCGCCGAGCTTCTCCTTGGCCGCGCGGGCGCGGGCCACCAGGTCCGGGTCGGACGGGGAGGGCAGGTCGCCGGGGCACTCGACGCCCCGCTCGCTCTTCGGGTCGGCCTCGCGGCCGAGCAGCAGCAGGGCGAGCGGAGTCGGCTGTACGTCGAGCTCCGTGGTCTGGGCGGTGGTCACGACACGCACCCTTTCTGTTCTGCGGATGTTCTCTGCGGGAGTGCTTCTCGTCGAACTGACGCTATCTATCATAACCCGCTTCACGTCACTTTGACGATGGTCATAACGTCGATGTGACATGAATCCCGGTGCCTCACCGGCAGGCGACCTCCGGGCCGCTGTTCGCTTCCTCGCCGGTGTGCGAGCATGAAAGGACAGGCGAAAAGACAAGTTGCTCGGCCCGGAATGAATCCGCGGCCCCGGCGGTTGCAATCGTCGGCAAGCAGTCTCCGTACAACCCGGGAGAGATGTAGATGTCCGTATCGGACGAGACCAGCACCGTCACCGACGGCATCATCCTGTCCGACGCCGCCGCGGCGAAGGTCAAGGCCCTGCTCGACCAGGAAGGCCGTGACGACCTGGCCCTGCGTGTCGCCGTTCAGCCCGGCGGCTGCTCCGGCCTGCGCTACCAGCTCTTCTTCGACGAGCGCTCCCTCGACGGCGACGTGGTCAAGGACTTCGGCGGCGTGAAGGTCGTCACCGACCGTATGAGCGCCCCGTACCTGGGCGGCGCGTCCATCGACTTCGTGGACACCATCGAGAAGCAGGGCTTCACGATCGACAACCCGAACGCGACGGGCTCCTGCGCCTGCGGCGACTCCTTCAGCTGAGCCCGGAAGGCACAGACGAACAGCGGAAGGCGGCGGCCCCCTCCGACAGGGCCGCCGCCTTCGCGTATCTGCGGCGCTACTGCACCCCGGCCGACGTCCGCGGCAGCCGCGCCCCCTGCTTCACCTGCGGGATCTCCTTGCCGTCCGAGCCGACGACCTTCCGGTCGCCCAGCGGCTCGTCCAGCTGCACCGTCTTCTCGATCTCCTTGGCGATCATGATGCAGACCTTGCCCCGCTCCTTGGTCTCGGTCACCGTCACGGTCACCTTGTCGGAGTTCTCACTCGCCTTCGCCTCGTAGGAGGCGCACACCCCGCCGGTGAAGGTCACCGTCAGGTCCCTGCCGTCGGCCGTGTAGCCCTCCACCGCGACGTCCCGCGTGACCGGCCCCGAGGTCGGCTCGTCGCTCGGTGCGGTCGCCGACGGGGTGGGCTCCCCGGAGGGCGAGTTCGAGGCCAGGTACTTCGGGTCCACGGCCGGATACGTCACCGTGAAGCCGTTCTGCGCGCCCGCGCCCTTCACCTGGAACAGCCAGGACGGCACCAGCGCCTGACGTCCGTCCACGGCCCGCGCGGCCAGCCCGAACACCGCCTTGTCGACGGTGACGGTCTCCTTCGCGGGCGTGGCCGTCGCCGCGGAGGTCGAGGTCGACTGGCCGCAGGGCGCCTCCAGCCGGTCCTTCAGCGGAACGGGGCTGGCGCAGCCGCCGATGCCCATGCGGTGGTCGGTGGTCGGCGCCGCGTTCATCAGGTCCAGCGTCTTCTGCGCGCCCAGCACGGGGTACGTGTCCCCCTTGACCGGCGCCTTCAACTGACCGCTGCCGCCCACCACTTCGCCCTGTGCGCTCACCGTGAGGCCGGTCGACCAGCCGTAGGTGGGCAGTCCGCCGACCACCGGGTCGGCGTTCACCGCCCGCTGGGCGCCCATGACCTGGCTCGCGTCCACCTTCGCGTCGTCCTGACCCAACGCCTTCAGGACCGGCGCCGCCGCCTTCTTCGCGGCCGCCTCGCTCACCGTGTCGCCGGCCGGGTTGGCGGGGTCCTTCGTGCATGCGGTCATGCTCTGGCAGGCGTCGGTCCCGGCCGCGTACCGATGGAAGGTCCAGGTCCCCGGCGCCTGCTTGTTCACCACGAGGCTGGGCCCGGAGCCGTCCTTGCCGGGTCCGACCTGCCAGGCCTGCCCGGTCGCCACGGGCGTCCCGTCCAGCCCGAGCGCCTTCGCCAGCCGGGCCACCTCGTCCTTGGTGACCTCGCCGGAGGCCCGGTACACGGGCGCCGAGTCCGGTCCGTCGGGGAGACTGCCGTCGATCTTGTACGTTACGCCGTACGGGTTGGGCTCGCCTGGCGCGATCCCGTTCGTACCGCCCTCGGAGTAGCCGTCGAGGGCCAGCGGCGGGGGAGTGCCGTCGTCACCGGGCGTCCCGGAGTTCGTACCGCCACCGGATCCGCCGGCGGCGGACGCCGCGAGGTAGGCCCCGCCACCGCCGACGAGCAGCACGGCGGCGGCGACGGAGGCGATGAGCACGGGGGAGCGGCGGCGGGGCGGGCGGGGGTGCTCGGCCTCGGGGCCGGGGGTGGCGTCGGGGATGTCGTCGTCATCCCCCTCGGCCGTGGCAGCCTCGGACGCGGTGGTCTCCTCGGCCTCGGCACCTTCCCCCTCAGGGGCGCCCGCCTCGGGGGTTTCCGTATCGCCCTCCGTGACCCCCGGAGCCTCGGTGCCCTCGGCACCCTGCTCCTCCACGGCACCCTGCTCCTCGGCGTCGTCGTCGGGTCGCTCGGTAGTCACCGCATCGCTCCTTCACGTGCTGTCCGTGACCCTGACCCGGCCCTGTCAAAACGGCCTGCGGGGGGTCGTATCGCGCATCCCCTTTACGGGGGACGGCGATGGGACGCACCGGGGGAGCGCGCGGTTCCCTCGAACGCGCCGATCCGGATTGCGCAGCCGGATTCAGTCGCCGTAGTCCGACATCGCGTCCAGCAGCCGGGCCGATTTCGGCGGTACCTGCACGCCGTGGATGAGTGACGGGGAGACCGGGTGGGAAGCAACCCGGTCGGGAGCAGCCCAGTGCGGGACCATCCTGGCGCAGTCCCCCCACAGGGACGCCATGTCGCCTTCGAGGTCGACCGGGGCCGGGGAGTGGACCTTGAGGTTCGTCATAGCGGAACCGTATGCATGCAGCACCCCGCGAAGAAAGATCTACTATCGGGTAGTTTTGGCCACTTCAGAGCACTGCTACGACCCGGTAGCGTGAACTGTCAATCCGTCTCCCCTCAGGAGAGTCCCCGCCGTGCGCATCGCAGTCACCGGCTCCATCGCCACCGACCACCTCATGACCTTCCCCGGCCGCTTCGCCGACCAGCTCGTCGCGGACCAGCTGCACACGGTCTCGCTCTCCTTCCTGGTCGACAACCTCGACGTACGCCGGGGCGGCGTCGGCGCGAACATCGCCTTCGGCATGGGTCAGCTCGGCACCAACCCGCTCCTGGTCGGCGCCGCCGGCTTCGACTTCGACGAGTACCGCGCCTGGCTGGAGCGGCACGGCGTCGACACCGACTCGGTCCGGATCTCCGAGACCCTGCACACCGCCCGCTTCGTGTGCACCACGGACGCCGACCACAACCAGATCGGCTCCTTCTACACGGGCGCGATGAGCGAGGCCCGCCAGATCGAGCTGAAGACCGTCGCGGACCGTGTCGGCGGCCTCGACCTGGTCCTGATCGGCGCCGACGACCCCGAGGCGATGCTCCGCCACACCGAGGAGTGCCGCTCCCGCCAGATCCCCTTCGCCGCCGACTTCTCCCAGCAGATCGCCCGGATGAACGGCGACGAGATCCGGATACTGCTGGAGGGCGCCACCTACCTCTTCTCGAACGAGTACGAGAAGGGCCTGATCGAGTCCAAGACCGGCTGGTCCGACGCCGAGATCCTCGCCAAGGTCGGCCACCGCGTCACCACGCTCGGCGCGCGCGGCGTCCGTATCGAGCGCGACGGCGAGGACCCGATCGAGGTCGGCTGCCCCGACGAGGACCGCAAGGCCGACCCCACGGGCGTCGGCGACGCCTTCCGCGCGGGGTTCCTGTCGGGACTGGCGTGGGGGGTCTCGCTGGAGCGGGCCGCGCAGGTCGGCTGCATGCTCGCCACCCTGGTCATCGAGACGGTCGGCACCCAGGAGTACCAGCTGCGGCGGGCCCACTTCATGGACCGCTTCACCAAGGCGTACGGGCATGATGCGGCGGCCGAGGTTCAGGGGTACCTGGGCTGATTCGCCGTCCCCGGGCGCGTGGGGGCTGGTCGCGCAGTTCCCCGCGCCCCTGAGGGCGTTCAGCTCACCCGGCGGATCAGATATGCCGTTCCTTTCTCCGCCGGCTCCTCGCCCACGTACTCCTGCCCCCGCATCGCGCACCACGCCGGGATGTCCAGGCGGGCCGCCTCGTCGTCGGCCAGCACCCTGACCGTGCCGCCCACCGGGACGTCGCCGATCACCTTGGCCAGTTCGATGACGGGCAGCGGGCACAGCTTGCCCAGCGCGTCCACGACCAGCGCGTCCTCCTGCCGCACCGTCACTGGAACCGGCGCCCCCAGCTTCTCCCGCACCCCCGCCACCGCCCCCGGCAGCACCGCCAGGAACCGCTCGACGTCCTCCTCCGGCGTCCCGAGCGGCAGCGAAACCCGCACATTCCCCTCACTCAGCACCCCCATCGCCTTCAGCACATGGCTGGGCGTCAGCGTGCTGCTCGTACAGGACGACCCGGACGAGACGGAGAAACCCTCCCGGTCCAGCTCGTGCAGCAATGTCTCCCCGTCGACATAGAGACAGGAGAAGGTGACGATCCCGGGCAGCCGCCGCACCGGATCGCCCACGACCTCCACATCGGGCACCAGTTTCGCCACCCGCACCCGAATCCGCTCCGTCAGCTCCCGCAGCCGCACGGCTTCTTGCTCCGCCTCGGCACGCACGGCCCGCAGCGAAGCCGCCGCCGCGACGATGCCGGGCAGGTTCTCGAAGCCCGGCGCCCGCCCCGACTCCCGCTCGTCCACGGGCCCTTGGGCCGCGAACCGCACCCCCTTCCGCACGACAAGCAGCCCCACCCCGGACGGCCCACCCCACTTGTGCGCACTGGCCGCCAACAGCGACCAGTCCCCCTCGACCGTCCCCCACGCGAGCGACTGGGCGGCATCCACGAGCAACGGCACCCCGGCCTCCCGGCACACCGCAGCCACTTCGGCCACCGGCTGCTCGGTTCCGACCTCGTGATTGGCGGACTGCAGACAGGCCAGCGCGGTGTCGGGGCGCAGTGCGTCGACGTATGACGCAGCCGCCACCATGCCCTGCCGGTCCACCGCGATCTGCGTGACCGTCCCCCCGGCGGTTTCGTGGGCTTCGGCCGAATGGAGCACGGAGGAGTGTTCAACAGCTGACACGATCAGGTGGCGTCCCACGCGCTGCCGCCCGGCCAACGCCCCCGCGATCCCGGCGTGTACGGCCCGCGTACCGGACGAGGTGAAGCTGAGCTCGTCCGCCCGACACCCCACCGCCTCGGCAGCAGCCTCCCGCGCGGCGTCCAGAAGTATCCGAGCCTTGCGGCCTTCCCGGTACAGACGGGCGGGATCGGCCCATCCCTCATCCAAAGAGGCCAACAGCGCCTGACGGGCAACGGGATGGAGCGGGACGGCGGAAGCGGCGTCGAAGTAGGCCATGACGGCAACGCTAAACCGCCGGTCAGGCAAGCGTCCCGAAGGGGCGCGGGGAACTGCGCGACCAGCCACCGACAACCCGCACCCGCCAAACAAGCGAACCCACCGAGTGACTAGGCACCCCTCCCGCTGAACCCCCGGAGGGCGTCGGCTAGGGTTTGGTCCGCATAAACATCCAAACCCCTGCCCGACGCAGGGCGGCGACCGACCACCGAAGAAGGCAGGCCGCAGCCAATCCGCGCGGGCGAGACTCTCGGGAAGGCGCTACGTGAGTCCCAACGGCTCCGACCGCTCGCCGCGGCGCCCGATGCGGCGGAAGCTGCTGCAGGCAATGACCGCGGGCCTGGTCCTGGCGACCGCCACCGGTTGCACATACAAGGACTTCCCCCGCCTTGGTATGCCCACCCCGACCACGGAAGAGGCTCCGCGGATCCTCTCCCTGTGGCAGGGCTCCTGGGCTGCCGCGCTGGCCACCGGCGTGCTGGTGTGGGGCCTGATTCTGTGGAGCACGATCTTCCACCGGCGCAGCCGCACCAAGGTCGAGGTTCCTCCGCAGACCCGGTACAACATGCCGATCGAGGCGCTGTACACGGTCGTTCCGCTCATCATCGTCTCGGTGCTGTTCTACTTCACGGCCCGTGACGAGACGAAGCTCCTCAGCCTCACGGACAAGAAGCCCGAAGTGACGGTCAACGTCGTCGGCTACCAGTGGAGCTGGGGCTTCAACTACATCACGCCCGTCGAGGGTGTCCCCGGTAACGCGAAGACCGACAAGAACCTGGCCGCGATCCCGGACCGGTTCAAGAAGGACTTCCCGGCGGACGCCGGCGGTGTCTACGACGTCGGCACGCCGGGCACGCGGAACCCGCAGACCGGCAACCCGGGTCCGACGCTGTGGCTCCCCAAGGGACAGACGGTCCGCTTCGTCCTCACCTCGCGTGATGTCATCCACTCCTTCTGGGTGGTGCCGTTCCTGATGAAGATGGACGTCATCCCGGGCCACACCAACGCCTTCCAGGTGACCCCCAACAAGGAGGGCACCTTCCTGGGCAAGTGCGCCGAGCTCTGCGGCGTCGACCACTCCCGGATGCTGTTCAACGTGAAGGTCGTCTCCCCCGAGCGCTACCAGCAGCACCTCAAGGACCTCGCCAAGAAGGGGCAGACCGGTTACGTTCCCGCCGGCATCGCGCAGACGAGCCACGAGAAGAACCGGGAGACGAACAACCTGTGAGCATCCTCAACGAACCCCAGGGTGCCGCGGCAGAGTCCCACTACGCGGACGAGCTGCCGGTCCGGCGCAAGCAGCCCGGCAACGTCGTGATCAAGTGGCTCACCACCACTGACCACAAGACGATCGGGACGCTCTACCTCGTCACGTCCTTCGCGTTCTTCCTGATCGGCGGCGTCATGGCGCTGCTGATGCGCGCCGAACTCGCCCGGCCTGGTCTGCAGATCATGTCGAACGAGCAGTTCAACCAGGCGTTCACGATGCACGGCACGATCATGCTGCTGATGTTCGCGACGCCGCTGTTCGCCGGCTTCACGAACTGGATCATGCCGCTGCAGATCGGCGCGCCCGACGTGGCGTTCCCGCGGCTGAACATGTTCGCCTACTGGCTCTACCTGTTCGGCTCGACGATCGCGGTGGGCGGCTTCCTCACCCCGCAGGGTGCGGCCGACTTCGGCTGGTTCGCCTACTCCCCGCTGTCGGACGCGGTCCGCTCGCCGGGCATCGGCGCCGACCTGTGGATCATGGGTCTGGCCTTCTCCGGCTTCGGCACCATCCTCGGTGCGGTCAACTTCATCACCACCATCATCTGCATGCGCGCGCCGGGCATGACCATGTTCCGCATGCCGATCTTCGTGTGGAACGTGCTGCTGACCGCGGTGCTGGTCCTGCTCGCCTTCCCGGTTCTCGCGGCCGCGCTGTTCGCCCTGGAGGCGGACCGCAAGTTCGGAGCGCATGTCTTCGACTCGGCAAACGGCGGCGCACTGCTCTGGCAACACCTCTTCTGGTTCTTCGGCCATCCAGAGGTGTACATCATCGCGCTGCCGTTCTTCGGCATCATCTCCGAGGTCATCCCGGTCTTCTCCCGCAAGCCGATGTTCGGCTACATGGGCCTGATCGGCGCGACCATCGCGATCGCCGGCCTGTCCGTGACGGTGTGGGCCCACCACATGTACGTCACCGGCGGTGTGCTCCTGCCGTTCTTCTCCTTCATGACGTTCCTCATCGCCGTACCGACCGGCGTGAAGTTCTTCAACTGGATCGGAACGATGTGGAAGGGGTCCTTGAGTTTCGAGACCCCGATGCTCTGGGCGACCGGCTTCCTGGTCACCTTCACCTTCGGTGGTCTGACCGGTGTCATCCTGGCCTCGCCGCCGATGGACTTCCACGTCTCCGACTCGTACTTCGTGGTGGCGCACTTCCACTACGTCGTCTTCGGCACCGTCGTCTTCGCGATGTTCTCCGGCTTCCACTTCTGGTGGCCGAAGATGACCGGCAAGATGCTCGACGAGCGCCTCGGCAAGATCACCTTCTGGACGCTGTTCATCGGCTTCCACGGCACCTTCCTGGTCCAGCACTGGCTGGGCGCCGAGGGCATGCCGCGTCGTTACGCCGACTACCTGGCGGCCGACGGCTTCACCGCGCTGAACACGATCTCGACGATCAGCTCGTTCCTGCTCGGCATGTCGATCCTGCCGTTCCTCTACAACGTGTGGAAGACGGCCAAGTACGGCAAGAAGGTCGAGGTCGACGACCCGTGGGGCTACGGCCGCTCGCTCGAGTGGGCGACCTCCTGCCCGCCGCCGCGGCACAACTTCCTCACCCTGCCGCGGATCCGCAGCGAATCCCCGGCGTTCGACCTGCACCACCCTGAGATCGCGGCCCTCGACCAGCTCGAGAACGCGCCTCACGGTGAGAAGGCTCTGGCTGGTGGCAAGGAGGCCGGCAAGTGAAGGTTCAGGGCAAGATGTTCATGTGGCTGAGCGTCTTCGTCCTCGCCATGGCGGTTGTCTATGGCGTGTGGTCGAAGGAGCCGGCCGGTACCACGGCGCTCTTCCTGGCCTTCGGCCTGTGCATCATGATCGGCTTCTACCTGGGCTTCACCGCCCGGCGGGTCGACGCGGGTGCGCAGGACAACAAGGAGGCCGACGTCGCGGACGACGCCGGCGAGGTCGGGTTCTTCAGCCCGCACAGCTGGCAGCCCCTGGCCCTCGCGGTCGGTGGCGCGTTCGCCTTCCTGTCGATCGCGATCGGCTGGTGGCTGCTGTACTTCTCGGCGCCGATCATCCTGGTCGGCCTGTACGGCTGGGTCTTCGAGTACTACCGCGGTGAGAACCGCACCCAGTAGCACGACCCGAGCACAACGGGAGCCCGGACACTCCGTCAGGAGGGTCCGGGCTCCTGCGTTTGCCGCAATGATGTTCCCTCGTACGAGTCACCCGGCGCGCCGTGCTTGACGAACGTCCATAGCGTCGGGGACATGAACCACACTCCGCGCACCCGTACCGTCGTCAGCTGCACGATGCTGGTGGTCGCCCTCGGTGCGGGCGGCACCGCTTGCAGCGGCGGCGGCAACCCGCTGACCGACAAGCCGTACGACGCGACGGACCAGATCTCCTTCAACGGGCCGAAGGGGGCCGGCAAGAAGGCCGACCCCGACAAGCCCCTCGAGGTCACCGCCGAGGACGACGACGGCCGCATCACGGACGTCACGGCCATAGATGCCACAGGACGCTTTGTGACGGGCGAACTCTCCGCCGACGGCACCCGCTGGCACAGCACCTCCCCGCTGGCCGCCGACGCGCACTACACCGTGCGGGTGAGCACGGAGGACGAGGACGGGGCGCCGGGCCGCAAGGTCCTCGCCTTCGACACCAGCAAGCCCACCACCAAGAAGCGCCTGACCGTCGAATTCGGGCCCAAGTCCGGCCAGTACGGCGTCGGCCAGCCCATCACCGCCAAGCTGAACAAGCCCGTCAAGGACAAGGCACAGCGCGCCGTCGTCGAACGGGCGCTACGGGTGGACTCCGTGCCCGCCGTGCAGGGCACCTGGTACTGGGTGGACGACAAGGAACTCCACTACCGCCCCAAGGACTACTGGCCCGCGCACGCCACCGTCCAGGTGCGCAGCGACCTGGACGGCGTCAAGGTCGGCGACCGGCTGTGGGGCACGAAGACCAAGCCCCTGAAGCTGACCATCGGCGACCGCGTCATCGCCGTCACCGACGCGGCGTCCCACTCCATGACCTTCTACAAGAACGACGAGGAGATCAAGCAGATCCCCGTCACCACCGGCAAGCCCGGCTTCGACACCCGCAACGGAGTCAAGGTGGTACTGGGCAAGGAGTACTTCGTACGTATGCGCAGTGCCACCGTCGGCATCTCCGAGGGCTCCGCGGACTCCTACGACCTGCCCGTCTACTACGCCACCCGCGTCACCTGGAGCGGCGAGTACGTCCACGCCGCCCCCTGGTCCGTCGGCTCCCAGGGATACGCCAACGTCAGCCACGGCTGCACCGGCATGAGCACCGGCAACGCCGAGTGGTTCTTCGACCATGTCGAGGAGGGCGACGTCGTGAGGGTCGTCAACTCCCAGGGCGACACCATGGAGACGTTCGGCAACGGCTTCGGCGACTGGAACCTGGACTGGAAGAAATGGCGCCAGGGCAGCGCCCTGGTGAGCGGGACACCGGACGGGCCCCGCCCGGAGGATGCGGCGAGGCTGCGCCCACAGTCCGTGTGAGGCGTCTAGGCGCTCTGCTGAAGGCTCTTCTTCCGCAGCAGGGAGGCCAGGGCCGACGCGAACTCCACCGGCTCCACCGGCAGCGTCACAGCGGCGTCCGCACGGCTCCATGTGGCCAGCCACGCGTCCTGGGGCCGCCCGATGAGCAGCAGCACCGGCGGGCAGTTGAACACCTCGTCCTTGATCTGCCGGCACACGCCCATGCCGCCCATCGGCACGGCCTCGCCGTCCAGGACGCAGACATCGATCCCGCCCCGGTCCAGCTCCTTGACGACGGCGGCCGGCGTCGCGCACTCCACGAACTCGACGACGGGAACGTCGGGAGCGGGCCTTCGCCCGGTCGCCAGCCGCACCTGCTCGCGGGTGTTGGAGTCGTCGCTGTAGACCAGCACCGTGGCGGTCGGCTGCATTGTTCCTCCGAGACGTCGGCGTCGTACGGAAAGGCCCGTTGCGGCGGATGTTACTCCGTTCAACACCACGTCAACACCGGTATCGACGGGAGCAACACTCCGAACGGCACCCCCCGGAGTGAGGGCGGGATAAGCGACCGACATAATGTCGGTCGTGGCGACAGCAACGACAGTAGAAACCGGGCACGCGCACCCGTCGGTCAACCGGCCGAACCTCACCAGCGTCGGAACCATCATCTGGCTGAGTTCCGAGCTGATGTTCTTCGCGGCCCTCTTCGCGATGTACTTCACCCTGCGATCGGTGACCGGTCCGGATCACTGGAAGGAGATGGCGAGCCATCTCAACCTTCCGTTCTCCGCGACCAACACCACGATCCTGGTGCTCTCCTCCCTCACCTGCCAGCTCGGCGTGTTCGCCGCCGAGCGCGGGGACGTGAAGAAGCTCCGGGGCTGGTTCATCATCACGTTCGTGATGGGTGCGATCTTCATCGGTGGTCAGATCTTCGAGTACACGGAGCTGGTGAAGAAGGACGGGCTCTCGCTCTCCTCCGACCCGTACGGCTCGGTGTTCTACCTGACCACCGGCTTCCACGGCCTGCACGTGACGGGCGGCCTCATCGCCTTCCTGTTCGTCCTCGGCCGCACGTACGCGGCGAGGAGGTTCACCCACGAGCAGGCGACCGCGGCCATCGTCGTGTCCTACTACTGGCACTTCGTCGATGTCGTGTGGATCGGCCTCTTCGCCACGATCTACCTGATCAAGTAGCCGGGCCCGTTCCCGCGTGCGCCCGCGCGGCGCACATACCCAAAGCATCGACGCAGAAGATCCTGACACCGGGGTAATCCGTGAAAAAGCTCTCCGCACGACGACGCCATCCCATGGCGGCGCTCGTCGTCCTACTCCTCGCGCTGGCATGCACCGGGGGGCTGTACGCCGCGTTCGCACCCGCGAGCAAGGCGCAGGCCGATGAAACCGCCCAGTCTCTCGCCATCGACGAGGGCAAGAAGCTCTACGCCGTGGGCTGCGCCAGCTGCCACGGCACCGGCGGTCAGGGCACCTCCGACGGTCCGAGTCTCGTGGGCGTGGGCGCCGCGGCCGTCGACTTCCAGGTCGGCACCGGCCGTATGCCGGCCCAGCAGCCGGGCGCGCAGGTCCCGAAGAAGAAGGTCATCTACACGCAGGCCGAGATCGACCAGCTCGCGGCGTACATCTCCTCCTTCGGCGCCGGTCCCTCCATCCCGACCAAGGCGGAGTACGGCCCGGACGGTGCCGACATCGCCAAGGGCGGCGAGCTGTTCCGCACCAACTGCGCGCAGTGCCACAACTTCACCGGCAAGGGCGGTGCGCTGACGCACGGCAAGTTCGCTCCGAGCCTCGAGGGCGTCGACCCGAAGCACATCTACGAGGCCATGCAGACCGGCCCGCAGAACATGCCGTCGTTCCCCGACACCACGCTGTCGGAGCAGAACAAGAAGGACATCATCGCGTACCTGAACGCGGTCAACGGAGACGACACCGAAAGCCCCGGCGGTCTTGAGCTGGGCGGTCTCGGCCCGGTCTCCGAAGGCCTGTTCGCCTGGAT
Source organism: Streptomyces sp. NPDC047043 (assembly GCF_040644055.1). Classification (NCBI taxonomy): domain Bacteria; kingdom Bacillati; phylum Actinomycetota; class Actinomycetes; order Kitasatosporales; family Streptomycetaceae; genus Streptomyces; species Streptomyces sp. NPDC047043. The sequence goes on along the minus strand of NZ_JBEYVO010000002.1, from coordinate 246,269 downwards.
CTTCGGACTCGGCGCGCTGATCGCGGTCGCCGTCTGGGTCGCCGCTCGGACCGCAAAGGCCAAGAAGTCATGAGTAGCCAAGACATTCCAGAAGAGAACCTGCCCGCTGAGCAGGACGCGCACGGCACCGTTGGCATCGCGGACGAGAAGGACCCGTTCGCGGACCCCGGTCTGCCGCCCCATGAGCACCGGGTGCAGGACATCGACGAGCGGGCCGCCAGGCGGTCCGAGCGCACGGTGGCCATGCTGTTCACGGTGTCGATGCTGGCCACGGTCGGCTTCATCGCCTCGTACGTGGCCATCCCGCACGACAGGGCGATCTACGTCTTCCCGATCGGGCACATCAACGCGCTGAACTTCGCGCTCGGCCTGACCCTCGGTCTGGCCCTGTTCGCGATCGGCGCGGGCGCGGTCCACTGGGCCCGCACCCTGATGTCCGACGTGGAGATCGCCGACGAGCGCCACCCCATCGAGGCGTCGCCCGAGGTCAAGACCAAGGTCATGGCCGACTTCAAGCAGGGCGCCAAGGAGTCCGCGCTCGGCCGCCGCAAGCTCATCCGCAACACGATGTTCGGTGCGCTGGCCCTGTTCCCGCTCTCCGGCGTCATGCTGCTGCGCGACCTCGGTCCGCTGCCCGGGACCAAGCTGCGCCACACGCTGTGGTCCAAGGGCAAGCTGCTCGTCAACATGAACACGAACCTGCCGCTGCGTCCCTCGGACGTCGCGGTCGGCTCGCTCACCTTCGCCAAGCCCGAGGGCCTGGAGGAGCACGACGAGGAGTTCCAGACCGAGATCGCCAAGGCGGCCCTGATGATCGTCCGGATCCAGCCGGACAACATCAAGGACAAGCAGGAACTCGAGTGGTCCTACGAGGGCATCGTGGCCTACTCGAAGATCTGCACCCACGTCGGTTGCCCGATCTCGCTGTACGAGCAGCAGACGCACCACGTGCTGTGCCCCTGCCACCAGTCCACCTTCGACCTCTCCGACGGTGCCCGAGTGATCTTCGGCCCCGCCGGTCACGCCCTGCCGCAGCTGCGCATCGGCGTGAACGACGAGGGCTACCTCGAGGCGCTCGGCGACTTCGAAGAGCCCGTCGGTCCTGCATTCTGGGAGCGCGGATGAGCACCAACGAGACCAACGGGAACAACGCCGCACGCCGCGGCAAGGCGCCCGCCGGCGAGCGGGTCGCCGACTGGGCCGACGGCCGCCTGGGGATCTACTCCCTGGCCAAGTCCAACATGCGCAAGATCTTCCCCGACCACTGGTCGTTCATGTTGGGCGAGGTCTGCCTCTACAGCTTCATCATCATCATCCTCACGGGTGTGTATCTGACGCTGTTCTTCCACCCGTCGATGAACGAGGTGGAGTACCACGGCAGCTACGTCCCGCTGCAGGGCCAGCTGATGTCCGAGGCGTTCAACTCGACCATGCACATCTCCTTCGATGTGCGCGGTGGTCTGCTGATCCGGCAGATCCACCACTGGGCGGCGCTGATCTTCCTCGCCGGCATGTTCGTGCACATGATGCGCGTGTTCTTCACCGGTGCGTTCCGCAAGCCGCGTGAGGTCAACTGGCTGTTCGGCTTCCTGCTGTTCGTCCTGGGCATGTTCACCGGCTTCACCGGTTACTCGCTCCCGGACGACCTGCTCTCCGGCACCGGTGTCCGCTTCATGGAGGGCGCGGTCCTGTCCGTGCCGATCGTCGGCACGTACCTGTCGTTCTTCCTCTTCGGCGGGGAGTTCCCGGGCGGCGACTTCGTGGCCCGCTTCTACTCGATCCACATCCTGCTGCTGCCGGGCATCATGCTCGGCCTGGTGGTCGGCCACCTGATCCTGGTCTTCTACCACAAGCACACGCAGTTCGCGGGTCCCGGAAAGACGAACAACAACGTCGTCGGCATGCCGCTGCTGCCGGTGTACATGGCGAAGGCCGGCGGCTTCTTCTTCCTGGTCTTCGGTGTCATCGCGGCCATCGCGGCGATCGCCTCGATCAACCCGATCTGGGCCATGGGCCCCTACCGTCCGGACCAGGTGTCGACCGGCGCCCAGCCCGACTGGTACATGGGCTTCTCCGAGGGTCTGATCCGTGTCATGCCGGGCTGGGAGATCAACCTGTGGGGCCACACGCTCGTCCTGGGTGTGTTCATCCCGCTGGTGATCTTCCCGCTGGTCCTGGTCTCGATCGCGGTCTACCCGTTCATCGAGTCCTGGGTCACCGGCGACCGGCGTGAGCACCACATCCTGGACCGCCCGCGCAACGCCCCGACGCGTACCGCCTTCGGTGCGGCGTGGATCTCCTGGTACTTCGTGCTGCTCGTCGGTGGTGGCAACGACCTCTGGGCGACCCACTTCCACCTGTCGATCAACGCGATCACCTGGTTCGTCCGCTGCGCGTTCTTCATCGTGCCGGTGCTCACGTTCATCGCCACCAAGCGGATCTGCCTCGGCCTGCAGCGCCGGGACAAGGACAAGGTGCTGCACGGCCGCGAGTCGGGCATCATCAAGCGCCTGCCGCACGGTGAGTTCATCGAGGTGCACGAGCCGCTCAGCCAGGACGCACTGCACACCCTCACGGCGCACGAGCAGTACAAGCCGCTCGAGATCGGCCCGACGGTCGACGAGAACGGCGTCGAGCGCAAGGTGAAGGGCGCCGAGAAGCTGCGCGCCAAGCTCAGCGAGGCGTACTTCGGCGAGGAGTCCCAGATCCCGAAGCCGACCGTCGAGGAGTACAAGGAGATCACGAGCGGCCACGGCCACCACTGATCGCTGCGCTCGCCACAGCGCGGCAGAAGGGCCCCGTCCGGTGTTCGGACGGGGCCCTTCTCCATGCCCCTGAGCTGGATAGGGTGGGGTCGGACTCCTCAAGGAGTTCCCACTCTTCTACGACACCCAGGAGCGGCCTTATGAGCGCTGTGACCCCCGCTGGAGGCGACACCGCGGCGGGCCGTTCCTGGCCCGAGGTACTGAACGCCCTGCTGTACGGCCGTGACCAGAGCGCCGACGCGACGGCCTGGGCGATGGACCAGATCATGCGCGGCGAGGCGACGGATGCCCAGATCGCGGGCTTCGTCGTCGCCCTGCGCGCCAAGGGCGAGACCGTCGAGGAGATCACCGGTGTCGTCCGGGCGATGTACGAGCATGCCAACGTCATCGAGGTGTCGGGCCGCACGGTCGACATCGTCGGCACGGGCGGCGACGGCGCGAAGACGGTGAACATCTCCACCATGTCGGCGATCGTGGTGGCCGGCACGGGCGCGAAGGTCGTCAAGCACGGCAACCGGGCGGCGTCGTCCGCGTCGGGCGCCTCGGACGTCCTGGAGAAGCTGGGCGTCAACCTCGACCTGACGCCGAAGCGGGTGGCCGAGGTCGCGGAGGAGGCGGGCATCACCTTCTGCTTCGCGGTGAAGTTCCACCCGGCGTTGCGTCATGTCGCCGCCGCGCGCGGCCAGTTGGGCATCCGGACCGTCTTCAACGCGCTCGGTCCGCTGACCAACCCGGCGAAGGTGAAAGCCCAGGCGGTCGGTGTCGCCGACCCGCGCATCGCGCCGATGATCGCGGGCGTCCTGGCCGAGCGGGGCAACTCCTCCCTGGTGTTCCGCGGCGACGACGGCCTCGACGAGCTGACGACGACGGCCACCTCGCACGTCTGGATCGTCCGGGACGGCAAGGTCACCGAGGAGTCGTTCGACCCGCGGGACGTCGGCATCGAGCTGGTGCCGGTGGAGGCCCTGCGGGGCGGTGACCCGTCGTACAACGCCGAGGTCGCCCGGCGGCTGCTGGACGGCGAGACGGGCCCCGTGCGCGACGCCGTCCTGCTGAACTCGGCGGCCGCCCTGGCCGCCCTGGACCCGACGGAAGCCTCCCTCGCCGAGCAGCTCCGGGCGGGCATGGCCAAGGCCGCCGAGTCGATCGACTCGGGGTCGGCCAAGCGGGCGCTGGAGCGCTGGGTCGCCGCCAGCAACGCATGACAGAGGAGCGCGGTCCCGTAATTCGGACACGAGTTGCGGGACCGCGATCACTTCACGTACGTTCCTTCCCAGGTCATGAGTGACAGTCATGAGGCCCCGGCCGACTGTCCGGCAACCCTCCGTCCGTGGCGGGGTGCCCCGGGTGAAGACCAGGCCGTAGGCAGCGAGGTCTACGGCAAGCGCGGGCCCCTCTCGAAACCAGGGGTCCTGGTCGTTCGAGGGAGTCTTCTGTGAGCAAGCGAATGCGATAGGGCGCCGAGCCCCGCCTCCGCATACCCCTTTCACTTTCTCCCGTGCCGTCGACGCACCGTCCGGTACGGCGCTGCGTCCTTTTGGGGCTTCCAGCCCCGGGCGCTTACCTCTCACAGGAGTTCGCCATGTCTGTCTCCACCGCTGCCGCCGCCACCTCTGTCTGTGCCCCGCTGCCCGTTCTGGGCCGGGATGTCACCGTCCCGCTCGTCACGGGCGGCGAAGTCACCTACGCCGCGCTCGACTACGCGGCCAGCGCCCCCGCCCTGCAGCGCGTCTGGGACGACGTGGCGGCCTACGCCCCGTACTACGGCAGCGTCCACCGCGGCGCCGGCTACCTCTCCCAGCTGTCGACCGACCTGTTCGAGAACGCCCGCAGGACGGTCGCCGAGTTCCTGGACTGCCGCGCCGACGACCAGCTGATCTTCACCCGCTCGACCACGGACTCCCTGAACCTCCTCGCCGCCGCGCTCCCCGCCGACTGCCAGGTCTTCGTCTTCGAGACCGAGCACCACGCCTCGCTGCTGCCCTGGAAGGACGCCCGGGTCACCTACCTCAACGCCCCGCGCACCCCGCAGCAGGCCGTACAGACCCTGGAGCGCGCCCTCGCCGACCGCACTGTGTCCATTGAAGGGGGCCACGGCCCGGCCCTGGTCTGCGTCACCGGCGCCTCGAACGTCACCGGCGAGCTGTGGCCGGTCCGTGAGCTGGCCGCCGCGGCCCATGCGCACGGCGCCCGCATCGTCCTGGACGCCGCCCAGCTGGCCCCGCACCACCCGGTCTCCGTCCAGGACCTCGACGTCGACTGGGTCGCCTTCTCCGGCCACAAGCTGTACGCGCCCTTCGGCTCCGGCGTCCTGGCCGGCCGCGCCGACTGGCTGCGGGCGGCCGACCCCTACCTCGCGGGCGGCGGCGCCAGCCGCAAGGTCACCCGGCGCGAGGACGGCGGCGTGGACGTGGAGTGGCACGACAGCGCCGCCCGGCACGAGGCGGGCTCCCCGAACGTGATCGGCGCCTACTCCATCGCGTCGGCCTGCAAGGCCCTCACCGAGGCCGGCTTCGACACGCTGGTCGCCCGCGAGCAGCACCTGATCGAGAAGGTGCGGGCGGGCCTGGCCGAGGTCCCGGAGGTCCGGATCCTCTCCCTCTTCGGCGACGACGCCCCGCGGGTCGGCGTGATCTCCTTCGTCGTCGAGGGCTGGAACAGCTCGCACTTCGCCGCCGCCCTCTCCGCCGAGTACGGCATCGGCGTCCGCGACGGCCTCTTCTGCGCCCACCCGCTGGTCCGCACCCTCCTGGGCAGCGACCCGCAGACCCAGGGCGAGTGCGGCGCCCCCGAGGCCGCCCCGGGCGAGAAGTCCCTCAACGCGATCCGCGTCAGCTTCGGCGCCGGCACCCCCGACGAGCACGTCGAGCGCTTCGTCACCGCGGTGCGGGAACTGGTGACCAACGGCGCCAAGTGGCAGTACCGCACGGAGGACGGCCGCTGCGTCCCGGCGGTGTGAGGCGGTAGGTGATCGACGCCCGGAGGCGGTGTTCAGGCGGTCAGTTGTCCAGACCGATCGCGAACGCCGCCTCCAGGTCGTGCTGGGAGTAGGTGCGGAACGCGACGTGCGTGTCCGTGGCCTCCACGCCGGGGATCTTGCTGATGCTGCCCGGAATGACCTCCGCCAGGTCCTCGTGCTGCTTCACGCGCACCATGGCGATCAGGTCGTAGGTACCGGTGACGGAAAAGACCTCGCTCACGGACTCCAGCGCAGCGATCCGTTCCGCGATCTCGGGGATCCGGTCCACGCTGGTCTTGATGAGGACGATCGCGGTGATCACGGCTGGTTCTCTCCCTCGGGGGCCGGAGCTGGGGCGGAGTTCACTCTAGTCGTACGGCGGAAACGGGCCCATGCGTAGACGAAGCCCAGCCCGAAGCCCACCAGGTGCGCCAGATACGCCACCCCCGGCCCCTGTGCCGCCCGCTGCGCCGCCAGCCACTGCAGGGCCGCCCAGAAGGGCAGGACCACCCAGGCCGGGAAGCGCAGCGGGAGGAAGAAGAGGAACGGGAGGAGACTGGTCACCCTGGCGCCGGGGAACAGGTACAGAAACGCACCGAGGACCCCGGAGATCGCCCCGGACGCGCCCACCAGGGACTGCTCGGACTCGGCGTTGGCCGCCGCGTACCCCAGCAGCGCGAGATAGCCGCAGCCGACGTAGAAGAGGGTGAACTGCACGCGGCCCATCCGTTCCTCGGTCATCACCCCGAAGACGTAGAGGAAGAGCATGTTGCCGAGCAGGTGTACCCAGCTGCCGTGGACGAACAGGGCCGTGGCCGGGGTCAGGGCGGCTCTGGGGGAGCCCTCGAAGAGCTCGGCCGGGACCACGCCCCAGCGGTGGAAATAGGCACGCTGGGCGGCGAACAGCGCGTCTCCGGAGCCGTAGGCCGGATTGAGGCCCGCTGCCGGGCCGGCCAGGAAGATCAGGCAGCACAGGGCGATCAGGCCGTACGTGACCGGTGTGGACGGCCTGCGGGCCGTCCGGAAAGCTCTGCCGACCGTCCCGCTCCAGTTGCTGATCATGAACACAGAGCATGACGCAACGGGACGCACTCGCACAGACCGCCTCGCCGCCGTGGGCGGACGGGCGGCGAGTCCCCGCCAGGCCGTAGGGTTACGAGCCACACGCCCAGGGAAGCTGGCGCGTCACGGACACTAGAAGGAAAGAGCACGGTCACGATGACGGTTCCCCTCCCGACCGCCACGACGCGGTGGCGCTGCACCCTCTGCGGCAACCTCACGCGCTTCGACGTGACCCGCTCGTCGAAGGTCGTCGAGTACATCCACCTCGATCTGGCCGGCGAGCCGAAGGTCGAGGAGCGCGAGGTGGTCAGTGAGACCATCGAGTCGGTGCGCTGCCGCTGGTGCAACGCCGTGGACCAGGTGGAACTCGTGGACAGGCCGGGCGCCGACTCCTGAGCGGAGCGGCCCCACAGGTATTGGGGTGTGACGGATGGTGGAGACCACAGGCGGGGGGCCGGGCGACGGCGCCGCCGAGGTGCTCGACCGTCCGCTGCCCGACGGAGTGCGCCGCAGAGTCGTACAGATCGTCTCGGACGGGTTCGGCGGGCTGACCGTCGCCGAACTGCCCGCCCAACTGCGGCAGTACGCCCGGTTCGCCCCGAACCGTCGGGCCAAGTTCGCCGGCAACGCCATGGCGGCCGCGCTGGAGACCGATCCGCTGTTCCGGCAGCGCATCGGGGAGAAGCTCAGAGAGGCCCAGCCGGAGCTCGCCGGCGCTCTCGACTCCGGCTCGCCGCCCCCGGCCGCGGATCCGCTCGACGTGGCGGCCGCGGCCTATGTTCTGCGCCCCACGGGCTGGGTGAAGCTCGTGACCGCGGCCGGCGAGGAGGCCCAGCGGGCCGATGCCGAGCGTGCCGACGAGGAGAGCCGGGTCGAGCTGGAGCGGCTGCGCGAGGAGCTCGCCGCCGCCCGTGAGCAGACCCGGGCCGACACCGAGCAGCTGCGCACCGAGCTGGACGCCGCCAAGAAGGAGGCCGACTCGCTGCACCGCAAGCTGCGTGCGGCCCTCAGCGACGTCAAGCGGGGCGAGGCGGCCCTGCGCAAGACACAGGCCGAGATCGAGGCCGTACGCACCGACGGGCAGGCCCAGGTGTCCGCCGCCGAGAGCGAGACCCGGCGGCTCAAGGCGCGGCTCGGGGAGGCGGAGGCCGCCCTGGAGGCCACGCGCAAAGCAGCGCGGGAGGGGCGCAGCGTCGAGGACATGCGCGTGCGTCTGCTTCTGGACACCGTGCTGGACGCGGCCCAAGGGCTGCGCCGGGAGCTGGCGTTGCCGCCCGTGTCCGTACGGCCCGCCGAGACCGTCGATGCGGTCGAACCGGGACGAATGACCCCGAAGGACATCGCCGCACGGGCCCTGTCCGAGCATGATCCGGCCATCCTGGACCAGCTGCTCGCCCTGCCGCAGGCGCACCTGGTCGTCGACGGCTACAACGTCACCAAGACCGGCTATCCCCAAATGCCCCTGGAGAAGCAGCGGTTGAGGCTCCTCGGGCAGCTCTCCCAGCTCGCCGCCCAGACCGGCGCCGAGGTGACCTGTGTCTTCGACGGGGCCGAGCTGGCCGCGCCGGTGCTGCTCGCGCCGCCGCGCGGGGTGCGGGTGCTGTTCTCCAAACCGGGCGTCACCGCGGACGAGTTGATCCGCCAGCTGGTGCGCGCCGAGCCGCCGGGCCGGCCCGTCATCGTCGCCTCGACCGACCGGGAAGTGGCCGACGGAGTGGCCCGCGCGGGGGCGCGGCCGGTCGCCTCGGCGATGCTTCTGAAGCGGCTGTCGTAGCGCCTGCCGCAGCGCCTGTCTCAAACGTCGAACTTGCAGGTTTAATGCCCGAATTGGCGGGATCGTCACGCAACGTAGCGTCAACCGTGGATCACACCATGTGAGTTGTGTGCAAAGAATGCATTGCGTGACGGGTTTTTTTGGTGGGAGGATTTGATCTGATCACAGGAACATCACTAGGGTCTGGCTCCGAACCTCCGAGCGGGTGATCACTCAGAAGAAGGAGTTCACCTCCGTGCCGTCCCATCGCCGACCCAAGCAGCCGAGTCGCACACGCGTGACCGTGCTGACCACCGCAGCCGCCGCCGCTGTCGCGTTCAGCGCGCAGGCCGCCAACGCCGCGCCGAGCGAGAAGCCCAGCAAGGACGAGGTCAAGGCGAAGGTCGACAAGCTCTACGAGGAGGCCGAGCAGGCCACCGAGAAGCTCAACGGCGCCAAGGAGAAGCAGGAGAAGCTCCAGAAGGAGATCTCCACCATCCAGGACAACGTGGCGCGCGGCCAGGAAGAGCTCAACACCCTGCGCGACTCGATAGGTCTGGCGGCGGCGGCCCAGTACCGCACCGGCACGATCGACTCCTCCCTCCAGCTCTTCCTCTCGTCGAACCCCGACGACTACCTGGACAAGGCGTCCACCGCCGACCAGCTCAGCGCACAGCAGGTCGAGGCGCTGAAGAAGATCCAGGAGAAGCAGCGCGAACTCGCCCAGGAGCGGGCCGAGGCCTCCGACAAGCTCAAGGACCTCGCCTCCACCCGCACCGAACTGGCCAAGAAGAAGAAGCAGGTCCAGGGCAAGCTCGCCGAGGCGCAGAAGCTCCTCAACACCCTGACGGCCGCCGAGCGGGCGGCGCTCAACGCCGCGGACCAGCGCGCCAGCCGTGACGCCGCCTCGCGCGTGGACCTCGGCGACGACGCCTCCGCCTCCGGCCGTGCGGCCGCCGCCTTCAAGGCCGCCCAGACCCAGCTCGGCAAGCCGTACGTCTACGGCGCCACCGGCACCGCCTCCTACGACTGCTCGGGCCTGACCTCCTGGGCCTACGCGCAGGCCGGCGTCTCCATCCCGCGCACCTCGCAGGCCCAGGCCAGCTACGGCACGCGCATCTACAGCCAGAGCCAGCTCAAGGTCGGCGACCTGGTCATCTTCTACAGCGACATGCACCACGTCGGCCTCTACGCGGGCAACGGACAGGTGATCCACGCGCCGCGCACCGGCACCGTCGTGCGCTACGAGTCGATCGGGAACATGCCCTTCCAGTTCGGCGTCCGCATCTGACCAGCGCCCGCCGAGGGTTGTTTCAAGATCAGGACACCACGCCGCCCGAACGGGCGAATTGCGCGAAGCCGCGCTGACCGCACGCCCCGCCGATGACCTGCGTCAGAGGCGGGGCGTCACTGTGTGTGCCCACGGAGGTCTTTGGCCGAGGCGCTGCCGCGCGGCTACTGTCTGCCGCGTTTCCCCGCTGCGGCGGGGAGGCAGTCCCTGTCGCCAACGGAAGGAGCGCGGCTTCCCGTGGGGTCCCATCGCCGCCTTGCACCGACGTCCGGGTTCAATCAGGGCGCCGGTGCCGCCCTGTGTGTGTTGTCCGCCGCGGCCGCCGCCCTCGGCGCCGTACCGGCGAACGCCGCCCCGCACGAGGACACCAAGGCCGAGGTGGACCGCCTCTACGCGGAGGCCGAGAAGGCGACCGAGGCCTACAACAAGGCCGACGAGCGCGCCGCAACGCTGCGCAGACAGGTCGGTGACGCACAGGACCGGATCGCCCGGCAGCAGGAACGCATCAACACCATGCGGGACAGGCTCGGTTCGCTGGCGGGCGCCCAGTACCGCTCCGGCGGCATCGACCCCGCCCTGGCCCTGCTGTTCTCCGACGACCCGGCCGACTACCTCGACAAGGCCTCCGTCCTCGACCGGATCACCGCCCACGATGCCGGCGAACTCGATGACCTGCAGTCGGCCATGCGCGACCTCGCCCAGGAGCGCGCCGAGGCGGTCGGCGAACTCGCCGAGCTGGAGCGGAGCCGCAAGGCCGTCGCCACGCACAAGAAGGCCGTCGAGCGGAAGCTCGCCAAGGCCCGCCGGCTGCTCAACTCCCTGCCGTACGCGGAGCGCGCCGCCTACGCCCGCGCCTCCCGGGCCGGCGGCATCCCGGACTTCGGCAGCGCCCTGCCGTCCTCGGCGCGCGCGGCCGCCGCGATCGCCGCCGCCCGCTCCGCGCTCGGCCGCCCGTACGTCTGGGGCGCCAACGGCCCCTCCGGCTTCGACTGTTCGGGCCTGATGCAGTGGGCGTACGCGCAGGCCGGGATGCATCTGCCGCGCACCTCGCAGGAGCAGCGGTACGCCGGGCAGCACATCCCGCTCTCCGAGGCACGGCCCGGCGACCTGATCACCTACCACTCCGACGCCAGCCATGTCGCGATGTACATGGGCAACGGCCAGGTGATCCACGCGCCCTATCCCGGCGCGCCCGTGCGCTACGACCCGGTGGGCATGATGCCGGTGTCCTCGGTCACCAGGGTCTGACCACACGCCTTCATCGACCGTACGATCGTAAGATGGCTGGTCGCAGGCGGGCGTCGAGGTTCTCAGCGGTGGCGCTCGTGCTGCTGCTCGTCTCGCTGGTGGGGTGCGGCGGGCAGCCCGCCGCCGACAGTGCCAGGGCCGATCTGCAGCGGCTCCTCGACCGGCGGTCCACCGCCGTCCTCGACCGCGACCAGAGCGCCTTCCTGAAGACGGGCGCGCTCGGCTGGTTCGAGAACCTGCGCGGGGTGCCCCTCGCGTCCTGGTCCTACCGCGTCACCGCCCTGCACCGCACCGGCGACCGGGCCACCGCCGACGCCGAACTGCGCTACGAGCTCCAGGGCTACGACAAGGCCCCCGTCACCGTCGGCCGCACCCTGACCCTGAGTCGGGAAACGGACGGGCGCTGGCACGTGGACGCCGACAAGCCCGCCCGGAAGTCCGCCCAGCAGCTGTGGGACCAGGGCCAGGTGACCGTCGTACGCGGCAGCCACAGCCTCGTCCTCGGCGTCGGGCACTCCAACGAGTCGCTGCACACCTACGCCGATCTCGCCGACACCGCGGTGCCGGCCGTGTCGGGGGCGTGGGGGAGCGACTGGGCCCGGCATGTCGTGGTGCTCGTACCGGATTCGGTGAACGGCATGGCGGGGCTGCTCGGTTCGCCCGCCTCCCAGTACCGCGGGATCGCGGCGGTCACCACCGGCGAGGTGGGCGGCCCGCCGACCGCGCCCGCGGACCGGATCATCGTCAACCCGGACGCGTACGCCCTCCTCGGCACCCTCGGCAAGCAGGTCGTGCTCACCCACGAGACCACCCATGTCGCCACCCGCGCCCACACCACCGCGGCCACCCCGCTGTGGCTGTCCGAGGGGTACGCCGACTGGATCGGCTACCGCGGCACGGACCGCACCCCGTCCGAGGCCGCGCCGGAGCTGGCGCGGGCGGTGGCCGCGGGGAATGTGCCGGCGGATCTGCCGACCGACAAGGATTTCGGGTTCAGCGGCGACGCGACGAAGCTCGCGCAGGCCTACGAGGGCGGCTGGCTGGCCTGCCGGCTGATCGCCGAGCACTGGGACGCGGTGAAGCTCGAACAGTTCTACCGGGCCGTCGGCGACCACGGGCAGCGGGCCGGCTCGGTCGAGACCGCGCTGAAGAAGGTGCTCGGGACGACCCTGGAGCAGTTCACGCAGGAGTGGCGGGACTACCTCCGGGCTCAACTCGGCTGATCCAGGTCAATTCTTCTTGTCCAGAAGGCCGATGGCCTCCTCCAGCCAGGCCCGCTCCGCCTCGCCGGTCGCCCGCGCCACCCGCAGCATGCCCTGCCGGAAGAGGTCGTCCGCCTCCTCCGCGCGGACGGGTTTCCCGGCGTCGTAGAAGAAGCTGGAGGGAGCCTCGAGGAACTCCAGGCGGCGGCGGAGGACCGCGGCCTGTTCGTGGCGGTCCGGCAGGTGGCGCAGGAAGGCCAGGACCGTGTTGAAGCGGACCTGGTCGGTGATCTCCGGCTGCTTCGGGTGGCGCAGGCGCTCCAGCAGGTCCTCGCGGCCCTTGTCGGTGAGGGAGAGGATGCGGCGCGGGGCCGCGCTCGCGCCCGGCTCGGTGTGCTGGTCGAGCTTGCCGGCGGTGACGAGGCGGGTGAGGGCCGGGTAGAGGGCGCCGTCGCTGACCGGGCGGACGTGGCCGCTCAGGGCCTTGATGCGCTCCTTCAACTCGTAGCCGTGCAGCGGTTGTTCGGCCAGGAAGCCCAGGATCGACAGTTCCAGCAACGTTTCCTCCTTGCGGGCGCGGTGCGTCGATGGTACCTCTTATCGAGCTACCTCGAATCGAGGTAGCTCGTATCGAGAGGGTCGGATCGTCGTGAACGCTCACCGGAAACAGCTCGTCTCGCTCGCCCGCCCGGTCTACTTCTCGCTCCTCGCGACCGTCGCCGCCGGGATCATCAACACCGTCTGGGTCTCCCGGCTGGGCGGTCCGGCCGTGGCCGCCGTGGCCGTGGCGACCAACACCGAGAACGTGCTGCTCGGCGTCTCACTGGTCTTCGCCTCCGGTACGACCGTGCTGGTCGCGCACGCCAGAGGGGCGCGGGATCCGGGGGCGGTGCGGGCCGCCGTGCGCGGGGGCTGGGCGCTGTGCGCGCTGGTGACGCCGGTGGTCGCGGTGGGCGGGCTGCTGCTGCGCGAGCCGCTGGCCCGGCTGGTGCTGGGCGGGGGCGACGGTTCGGCCGTGCCGCTCGCCGTCGCCTACTTCGCGATCTCGCTGCCGGGCATCGCCGTCTTCTTCGCGCAGAACCTCGTCGACGGCATCCTCAAGGGCGCCGGCGACACCAAGACGCCCATGCGGCTGGCGCTGCTCGCGAACGGGCTGATCCTCGTGTGCGACCCGTTCCTCATCCACCTCTACGGGGTCCGCGGCGCCGCCGCCTCGACCGTGCTGTGCCGCTGCGTGGCCCTCGGGGCGGGGCTGGCCGCACTGCGCCGGAACGCCTTGCTGCGTACGGCACTGGGGGTCCCGCCCGCCGAGCCCGTCGGGGCCGCGCTGCGGCGCACGCTGCGGACCGGGCTGCCGATGTCCGCCGACTTCACCGTGCGGCAGGGCGGCGCGCTGGTCCTGGTCGCCATCGTGGCCCGGCTCGGGGTGACGGCGGTGGCCGCGTACTCGATCGCGTACAAGGTCATGTACATCGCCACCATGGCCTTCTACTCGGTGCGGCAGGCCGCGTCCATCCACACCGCCCACACCCGCGGCGCCGGACGGGACGCGGGGCGGGCCATCGGGCGGCAGGCGGTGCTGGTGTCGGGGACGGTCGGGCTGGGGGCGGCCGTGCTCCTGTTCTGCACTGCCCCCTGGATCATGGCCGCCTTCGGCGCCGGGCCCGAGGTCGCGCACGCCGGTGTGCTGTTCCTGCGCTGCATCGGGCCGTACCTGCTGCTGATGGCCGGCTTCATCGCGCTCGGCGGGGTCTTCGAGGGGAGCGGGGGAGCGCCGGTGCTGCTGCGGGTGACGGTGCTCGGCACGGCTGTCCAACTCCCGCTCGCGTACGGCCTGTCGGGGCTCGGCCTGCCGGGCGTGTGCCTGGCGCTGGCGCTCGCGATGGCCGTGCAGTGCGCGGTGGTGGCGGTGCTGTTCGCCCGTACCCGGCGTCAGGAGGAGGTGGAGGTCTCCTTGGTGCGGGTCGCCTGAGTGGGCAGCGGCGGGACCGGCTCGCGGGAGACCGTCGACTGCCACAGCTCCACGGCCCCGAGCAGGGCGGCGACGACCAGAAGGCCGTTGCGGAGGATCAGGAGGGTGACGCCGAGGGTGTCGCTGGCGACCACGTGCGCGAACCAGATCGGGAACTCCAGCACCGTCACGAAGGCCGCCGCGAGGACGAGGTACACGGGCAGCTGCATGCGGCTGCTGCGGAAGCACAGGCAGACGGCGGCCAGGCCGACCAGCCACACCATGTACTGCGGGCTGATCACCCGGCTGGTGGCCGTGAACATCAGCACCCCGACGAAGGCCGCGTCGGCGAGCGTGTTCGGCAGGAAGCGCGTCGCCATCAGCCGCCACAGCAGCATCCAGCCAAAGGCGACGCCGGTCAGGAACAGCGCGGCCGAGCTGACCAGGCTCACATACGGGCCGAGGAACTCCACCGAGCCGTAGTTCAGCAGCACCTGGCCGTCCCAGCCGAACTGCCGGGCGACGTGGAAGACGAGCGAGCCCAGCGACTCCACCTCGGTGCCGCGGTTGCGCTGGAAGGTCAGGAAGGAGAACGCGCCCGGCATGGACACCGCGAACAGCGCCGCCAGCGCGGCCACCGTGCCCGCCGCCCAGCCCCAGGCGGCACGCTTGCGGACGCCGACCAGCAGCAGCGCCGGCCACACCTTCAGCATCGCCGCGAAGCCCACGAGGGCGCCCATCACGCGCGGATGGCGGGCGCCGGCGAGCAGCGCGGCCACCGCCACCGCGGTCACCATCACGTCGTAGCGGGCGTACACGGTGGGCCCGAGCAGCGGTACGCCCACCACCCACACCCAGGCGCCGCGCAGCGACTTGCCCGGGCGCAGACCGGCGTACAGCATCAGGCACAGGACGGCCAGGTCGGCCACGAAGGCGAGGACGAAGAAGGCGGACGCGTAGTCGAGGAAGGGCAGCAGCCCGGGGGAGAGGATCGCGAGGGCGGCGGCGGGCGGGTACTGCCAGGTGACGTCGTCCAGCGGGAAGGTGCCGGTGCGCAGCGTCTCGTACCAGCCCTGGTAGATCACGGACACGTCGCTGGTGACGTCCGGGCCGGGGAAGACGTGGACCTTGAAGACGAACAGCAGCAACAGCAGCCTGGTGAGGCCCCAGGTCCCCAGCAGCCCCGCCAGGGACCGCCTTGCACCCGCAATGTCCACCTGAGCCCCTGTTCGCTGACTTTCCCGGCCTGGCCTGCTTCCTCGTCCTGTGTGGACATGATGTCCTGCGTTGCTGTGTGCTCGCCATAAACGTGGCCGTGGCGAGCTGTGCGCGAGCGTTGGATAGGGTCGGCGGCGATGCACAAGACCTTGATCGTGACGAACGACTTCCCGCCCCGTCCGGGCGGTATCCAGGCGTTCCTGCACAACATGGCACTGCGCCTGGACCCCGGGCGCCTCGTCGTCTACGCGTCCACCTGGAAGCGCAGCAAGGAGGGGATCGAGGCTACGGCCGCCTTCGACGCCGAGCAGCCCTTCACGGTCGTACGGGATGCGACGACGATGCTGCTGCCGACGCCGGGCGCCACCCGGCGGGCGGTCGGGCTGCTGCGCGAGCACGGCTGTACGTCGGTGTGGTTCGGGGCGGCGGCGCCGCTCGGCCTGATGGCGCCGGCGCTCCGGAAGGCGGGTGCCGAGCGGCTGGTGGCCACGACCCACGGGCACGAGGCGGGGTGGGCGCAGCTGCCGGCCGCGCGGCAGCTGCTGCGCCGGATCGGGGAGTCGACGGACACGATCACCTACCTCGGCGAGTACACGCGCTCGCGCATCGCCGCCGCGCTGACGCCCCAGGCGGCCGGACGGATGGTGCAGCTGCCGCCGGGCGTCGACGAGAAAACCTTCCATCCGGAGTCGGGCGGTGACGTGGTCCGGGCGCGGCTGGGGCTGACGGACCGGCCCGTGGTCGTGTGCGTGTCCCGGCTGGTGCCGCGCAAGGGACAGGACACGCTCATCCTCGCGATGCCGCGCATCCTCGCCGCCGAGCCGGACGCGGTACTGCTGATCGTCGGCGGCGGGCCCTACGAGAAGGAGCTGCGCAAGCTGGCGCACGAGACCGGCGTCGCCGACTCGGTGCGCTTCACGGGCGCCGTGCCCTGGTCCGAGCTGCCCGCCCACTACGGCGCCGGCGACGTCTTCGCCATGCCGTGCCGCACCCGCCGCGGCGGCCTCGACGTCGAGGGCCTCGGCATCGTCTACCTGGAGGCGTCGGCCACCGGGCTGCCGGTGGTCGCGGGCGACTCGGGCGGCGCGCCCGACGCCGTACTCGACGGCGAGACCGGCTGGGTGGTGCGCGGCGGCTCCGCCGAGGAGACCGCGGACCGCATCGTCGTACTCCTCGGGGACGCGGAACTCAGGCGCCGCATGGGGGAGCGGGGACGGGAGTGGGTCGAGGAGAAGTGGCGCTGGGATTTGTTGGCGGAGAAGTTGAAGACGTTGCTCTAGGCGGAGGGAAATAATCCGCCGATGCTGCGCGCATGACAGCAAAACTGATGCAGCGTCAGCTGACGAGACGTCAAATCCTGGGCATGGTAGCCCTCCAGACCGCCGCCGCGGCCGGTCTCACCCGCATCGGACTCCAGTCGGCCCAGGCCGCCGAGGAAGCGGCCGCCGTCGACAACTCCCCCGCCATCGTGGTCGGTTCGGGCTACGGCGGCGCGGTCGCCGCCCTCCGCCTCGGCCAGGCCGGCATCCGTACCCTCGTCCTCGAGATGGGCCGCCTGTGGAACACGGCCGGCTCCGACGGCAAGATCTTCTGTTCCACCGCCGCCCCGGACCAGCGCTCGATGTGGTTCCGGACGCGCACGGAGGCCCCGCTGGCCACGTTCCTGTGGCTGGACGTGGTCAACAAGGACATCAGCCCGTACCCCGGCGTCCTGGACCGCGTGCACTACGACAACATGTCCGTGTACGTCGGGCGCGGTGTCGGCGGCGGCTCCCTGGTCAACGGCGGCATGGCGGTCACCCCGCTCCAGTCGTACTTCGCCGAGCAGTTCCCGACCGTGGACGCTGCGGAGATGTACAACACGTACTTCCCGCGCGCCCGCTCCATGCTCGGCGTCAACACCGTCGACCCCACGTGGTTCGAGTCGACCGAGTGGTACCGGTTCACCCGGACCTCCCGGAAGGCCGCGGCCAACGCCGGCCTGAAGACCACCTTCGTGCCGAACGTCTACGACTTCGACTACATGCAGCGCGAGGCGGCCGGTACGGCCACCAAGTCCGCGCTCGGCCAAGAGGTGATCTACGGCAACAACTACGGCAAGCGGAGCCTCGACAAGACCTACCTCGCCTCCGCGCTCGGCACCGGGAACGTGACCATCAACACCATGGAGCGGGTCAAGGCCATCAGCCGGGCGAGCGACGGGAGTTGGCTGCTCACCGCCGACCGGATCGACAACACCGGAGCGGTCGTCGAGACCAAGCAGTACGGCTGCACGTACCTCTTCCTCGGCGGCGGCAGCCTCGGCACCACCGAACTCCTCGTCCGGGCACGGGAGACGGGCACGCTGCCCGCGCTGGACGCGAGCGTCGGCGCCGGGTGGGGGACCAACGGCAACGTGATGCTGGGCCGCGCCAACCACCTGTGGGACACCGTCGGAGCCAACCAGTCGACCATGCCGGTCATGGGCATCGACGACTGGGCCAACACCGCCAACCCCGTCTTCGCGGAGATCGCCCCGCTGCCGACGGGCCTGGAGCACTGGGTCAGCCTCTACCTGGCGATCACCAAGAACCCCGAGCGCGCGGCGTTCACGTACGACTCGACGAGCGGGGGCGTGAAGCTGGGCTGGAGCGCCGCACAGAGCGCGGTGTCGGTGAGCATGGCCAAGAAGCTGTTCGACCGGATCAACTCGGCGAACGCCACGATCTACCGCTACGACCTCTTCGGCTCGTCCAACAAGGTCTTCGCCGACGACTTCTGCTACCACCCCCTGGGCGGCTGCGTGCTCGGCAGGGCGACCGACAACTACGGCCGGGTGAAGGGGTATTCGAAGCTGTACGTCACCGACGGCTCGCTCGTGCCCGGCTCGATCGGCGTGAACCCGTTCGTGACGATCACCGCGCTCGCCGAACGGACGATGGCGCGGGTCCTCGCAGAGGACACCGCGCCATGACGAACCGTCAAGGGGCCTGCTACTTCGCGTAGATGGCCTCGATCTCGTCCGCGTAGTCCTTCGCCACCACATTGCGCTTGAGCTTGAGCGACGGCGTCAGGTGGCCCGACTCCTCCGTGAACTGGGAGGGCAGAATGCGGAACTTCCGCACCGATTCCGCCTTCGACACCGCGGCGTTGCCGTCGTCGATTGCCGACTGGATCGCGGCCAGCAGGTCCGCGTCCTCGCGCAGCGACGCCGCGGTGGAACCCGCCGGCTTGCCGTGCTCGTCGGCCCAGCGGCCCAGGAACTCCTCGTCGACGGTGACCAGCGCGCCCACGAACGGCCGCCCGTCGCCCACCACCATGCACTCCGCGACCAGGGCGTGCGCCCGGATGCGGTCCTCGATCACGGCCGGGGCGACGTTCTTGCCGCCCGCGGTGACGATGATCTCCTTCTTGCGGCCGGTGATCCTGAGGTAGCCGTCCTCGTCCAGGGTGCCGATGTCACCGGTGTGGAACCAGCCGTCGGCCAGCGCCTCCGCGGTCGCCGCCTCGTTGTTCCAGTACCCCTTGAACAGGTGCTCGCCGTGCAGCAGCACCTCGCCGTCGTCCGCGATACGGATCACCGAGCCGGGCAGCGGCTGGCCGACCGTGCCGATCTTCTGGCGGTCCCAGGGGTTGAAGGCGGTGGCGGCACAGGACTCGGTCAGGCCGTAGCCCTCCAGGACCGAGAAGCCGATGCCGCGGAAGAAGTGACCCAGGCGCTCGCCCAGCGGGGCGCCGCCGGAGATCGCGTACTCGCCGCGGCCGCCGAGCACCGCGCGCAGCTTGCTGTAGACGAGCTTGTCGAACGTCTTGTACTTGATCTTCAGACCGAGCGAGGGACCGGACGGGGTGTCCAGCGCGCGGCTGTACGCGATCGCGGTGTCCGCCGCCTTGTCGAAGATCTTGCCCTTGCCGTCCGCCTGCGCCTTGGCGCGCGCCGAGTTGTAGACCTTCTCGAAGACGCGCGGCACACCGAGGATCAACGTCGGCCGGAAGGAGGCCAGTTCGTCGGTGAGGTTCTTGATGTCCGGGACCAGGCCCAGCTTGATCGGCGCCATCATCGGCGCGATCTGCACCAGCCGGCCGAAGACGTGCGCGAGCGGCAGGAAGAGCAGCACGGAGCAGTCGCCCGTGCGGAACAGCGGACGCAACCGCTCCACGATGTTGCCGCACTCGGCGAAGAAGCTGCGGTGGGTGAGCACACAGCCCTTGGGGCGGCCGGTGGTGCCCGAGGTGTAGACGATCGTCGCCGGGTCGTCGGCCCGCGCCAGCGAGCTGCGGTCCTCGACCATCGCGTCGGTGACGTCCTTGCCGAGGTTGCCCAGCTCCTCGAGCGCGCCGGCCTCGATCTGCCAGACGTGCTTGAGGGCGGGCAGATGGTCGCGCACCGACTCGACGGCGGCCGTGTGGTTGTCCAGCTCGACGATCATGGCGGTGGCGCCCGAGTCGGACAGGATCCACTGCACCTGCTCCGGCGAGCTGGTCTCGTACACCGGCACGGTGACCGCGCCCGCGCTCCAGATCGCGAAGTCCAGCAGCGTCCACTCGTACCGGGTGCGGGACATCAGGCCGACCCGGTCACCGGGCTGGACGCCGGAGGCGATGAGCCCCTTGGCGGCCGCGTGCACCTCCGCCAGGAAGGCCGTGGCCGTCACGTCCTGCCACTGGCCGCCCACCTTGCGGGCGATCACGGCCACGTCGGGATGCTGCGCGGCGTTTCTGCGGACGATGTCGGTGAGATTGCCGTCCGCAGGGACCTCGTACAAAGCCGGAAGGCTGAACTCGCGCAAGACTGCTGCTCCTAATAAGGCGCCGGCGCCACGACGTTGTGTGATGCGACGGTGGGTCCAAGGCTCGGGCAGGTGCTCAGGGATTCAGTGGTTGAAATACTGAGCACGACTGGACTGCCCGGACGTTACCCGCCGGTATGGCTTCTTCGACAGGGGTTCCCGGCGAGATGTTCGCTGCGTCACACAGGTTGGTGTTCCTACGCGTACGGTAGTCCACCCGCTAACTGACCGGCCAGTAACCGCAGGTCCCGCCGCCACTGTTCACGTACACCCCACACGCTTACCCTTGATCACCATGGCATCCACACCAGCCGGCAACCGCAGGACACGTGTCCATGTGGTCAGCGACGTGCACGGCAACGCCCGTGACCTGGCCCGAGCCGGCGAGGGCGCCGATGCCCTGATCTGCCTGGGTGATCTGGTCCTCTTCCTGGACTACGCCGACCACTCGCGCGGGATCTTCCCCGATCTGTTCGGCCAGGAGAACGCCTCCCGCATCGTCGAACTGCGCACCGCCCGCCGTTTCGAGGAGGCCAGGGAGTTCGGGGCCCGGCTGTGGGGCGGCATCGGCATGGACCGGGCCGCCGCGATCGAGAAGGCGGTGCGCAAGCAGTACGCCGAGATGTTCGCGGCGTTCCCGACACCGACGTACGCGACGTACGGCAATGTCGATATGCCGCCTCTCTGGCCGGAGTACGCCGGACCGGGCACGACCGTGCTGGACGGCGAGACCGCGGAGATCGGCGGCCGGACCTTCGGCTTCGTCGGCGGCGGCCTCAGGACCCCGATGCGCACGCCGTACGAGATCAGCGACGAGGAGTACGCGGCGAAGATCGAAGCGGTGGGCGAGGTGGACGTGCTGTGCACGCACATCCCGCCGGAGGTCCCGGAGCTCGTCTACGACACGGTGGCCCGCCGCTTCGAGCGCGGCAGCCGCGCCCTGCTGGCGGCAATTCGCAGAACCCGACCCCGTTACGCCCTGTTCGGCCACGTCCACCAGCCGCTGGTACGTCGGATGCGGATCGGTGCCACGGAGTGCGTGAACGTGGGGCACTTCGCGGGGAGCGGGAAGCCGTGGGCGCTTGAATGGTGAATCAGGGCCTGTCTTTCGGGCCGGGTCGGCCTTGGGAGACGGCACTTCTCGGCCTGCCCGAGCGGGGCCATGGGGGTCCCCCCGCTCGAGCGAAGCCGAGAGTGACGGCAACGCCGCTGGGGGTCCCCCACGCCTGTGAGGCAGTGGGGGAGGGCGTCCCAGGGCCCGCGACGCCGAGCCGGCCCGAAAGGCAGGCCCTAACGCAGGTGGGGGTGAAGTCGGGTGGTCATGTGCGCGGTAGCCTTCACGCTGCGCACACCGTGCGTAGGACGACCTCTTTACCGGCCCGCATCTGGAGGAGCCACGGCGATGGCGGAACACACCAGCTCGAGCATCACGATCGAGGCGGCACCGGCCGACGTCATGGGGGTGATCGCCGACTTCGCCCGCTACCCGGACTGGACCGGCGAGGTGAAGGAGGCGGAGGTCCTCGAATCCGACGCCCAGGGCCGCGCGGAGCAGGTCCGCCTCGTCATGGACGCCGGCGCGATCAAGGACGACCAGGTGCTGGCGTACACCTGGACCGGCGAGAACGAGGTCTCCTGGACCCTGGTCAAGTCCCAGATGCTGCGGTCGCTCGACGGCTCGTACATCCTGAAGGCGGCCGGGGCGGGGGCGACCGAGGTCACGTACCAGCTCACCGTGGACGTCAAGATCCCGATGCTGGGGATGATCAAGCGGAAGGCCGAGAAGGTCATCATCGACCGGGCGCTGGCGGGGCTGAAGAAGCGGGTGGAGGCCGGCGAGAAGTAGGCGGCTCCCTCCTGGCCGAAGCGGGAGTCCGGGGTCGGCAGCCCCCAGGGGCGACGGGCCGACGTCGGCCACGGGTCAGCCGCCGGCCAGGCACAGGTACCGTTCAGCCTCATGCGCACCATCCTGATCACGGGCCCTGGCGGCAGCGGGCGTACGACGGTCGCGGCCGCCACCGCTCTCGCCGCCGCCCGCCAGGGCACCCGCACCCTGGTCCTCAGTGCCGACCGCACCGACACCCTCGGTGCGGCGCTCGGCGTGGCGACGGGGGCGGCCCCCGTCCGGGCCGCCCCGAACCTCACCGCGTGGCGGCCCGACGCCACCGCCGGTTTCCGGGACGATCTCGCCGGCTTCCAGGAACGTGCCGCCGGTGTCCTCGATCTCCTGGGAGCCTCCCGGCTGGACGCCGAGGAGGTCACGCCCCTCCCCGGTGCCGAGGAGCTCACCCTGCTGCGGGCCCTCCGGGACGCCGCCCTCGCCGAGGCCCACGACCTGCTGATCGTCGACCTCCCGGCCACCCCGCAGGCCCTCGCCCTGCTCGCGCTGCCCGAGGAACTGCGCCGCTATCTGCGCCGGCTGCTCCCGCCCGAACGGCAGGCGGCCCGTGCCCTGCGCCCCGTCCTCGGGCGGCTGGCCGGCGTCCCCATGCCCTCGGAGTGGCTGTACGAGACCGTCGCCCGCTGGGACCTGGAACTCGGCGCCGTCGAGGCCGTCCTCGCCGACCGGAACACCGTCGTACGGCTGGTCGCCGAACCCGGCCCGGCCGGCGCCGACGCCGTACGCGCCGCCGGGCTCGCCCTGGCCCTGCGCGGCCTGCGCCCCGACGCCCTGGTCGCCAACCGGGTGCTGCCCGAGGCCGCCGCGCACGACTGGCTGGCCGGCCCCGTCGCCCAGCAGCGCAAGGCCCTGGAGGAGTGGCAGGAGCCGTACGACGTCCGGACCGTCGCCCACCTCGGGCACGACCCGCGCGGCACCGACGACCTCACCGCCCTCGCCGTCCCCGGCGTCAATGACACGACCTCCACCGTCGAGTGGCCCGTCACCGACCGGCTCGCCGACGACGGCGTGCTCGTCTGGCACATCCCGCTGCCCGGTGCGATACGCGACGATCTGGACCTGATCCGGCGCGGCGACGAACTCGTGGTCGCCGCCGGGCAGTTCCGCCGTATCGTCCCGCTGCCGTCGGCCCTGCGCCGCTGCACCGTCGACGGGGCGGCGCTGCGCGAGGGCGAGTTGCGCATCCGGTTCGCGCCGGACCCGGGTCTGTGGCCGGACAGGCCGTGAACCACGTACGCCCATTCGGGTAACGTCGTAGAGACGAACCGTAGTCAGGAGGTCGTCATGAGCGAAGAGCTCCCCCCGTCCGACGCCGAAGAGCACGAGGCGATCGACGAGGTACGGGCGACCGACGCCGACGCCTGGGCGACGGCGTGCGCCGAGGATCTCGCGGCGGAGAAGGCCCGCCGCCGCGCCGAGTACGGCCCGCCCCCGGGCTCGGCCGCCGAGGAACTGCGCAAGCTCGTCGACGCCGTCTCGGAGAAGCTGTCGTCCATCCAGTCGCCGCTGTTCGGCGCGGTGGCCGGACCCGCCGCCCAGCAGGTGGTCAAGCAGGTCGTCCAGCAGGCAAAGGCCGCGGTCGAACCGGTCATAGAGCGCAACCCGGACGTCTTCGACCACCTGGCGGCGGCCGGCAATGAACTGCTCGCCGCCTACCGCTCCGCGGTCCAGGCCCAGGAACAGCGCTGGACGGCCCGTACGACCGACCTGCACAAGGACCTGGACGAGCACAACAGGGACGGTGGCGAGGGCACGGGCCCCGGGCAGCGCATCGACCTGGACTGACACCCTCAGAGGCCGTGGGGCCCGTCCGCCGGTCGGACGACGGGAACCCCACGCCAGGGCCTCGGGTACGGTTGGCCGTAGCGGGGCTCGACCGAAACTGAGGGATTCATGGGACTCACCATCGGCGTCGACATCGGCGGTACCAAGATCGCGGCCGGTGTGGTCGACGAGGAAGGCAACATCCTCTCGACCCACAAGGTGCCGACCCCGGGTACGCCCGAGGCG
The DNA here is from genome assembly GCF_040644055.1 of Streptomyces sp. NPDC047043. NCBI lineage: Bacteria > Bacillati > Actinomycetota > Actinomycetes > Kitasatosporales > Streptomycetaceae > Streptomyces > Streptomyces sp. NPDC047043. The sequence continues at coordinate 222,141 of NZ_JBEYVO010000002.1, read as the reverse complement.
ATCGTGGACGCCATCGCCTCCGCCGTGGAGGGCGCGCGCGCCGGGCACGAGATCGTCGGCGTGGGCATCGGCGCCGCCGGTTACGTGAACCGGCAGCGCTCGGAGGTCTACTTCGCGCCCAACATCGACTGGCGCAACGAGCCGCTCCAGGAGAAGGTCCAGGCCCGCGTCGGCCTCCCGGTCGTCGTGGAGAACGACGCCAACGCGGCCGCGTGGGGCGAGTACAAGTTCGGCGCCGGCAAGGGCCACCGCAACGTCATCTGCATCACCCTCGGCACGGGCCTCGGCGGCGGCATCATCATCGGCAACAAGCTGCGCCGCGGCCACTTCGGCGTCGCCGCCGAGTTCGGCCACATCCGCATGGTCCCGGACGGCCTGCTGTGCGGCTGCGGCTCGCAGGGCTGCTGGGAGCAGTACGCCTCCGGGCGCGCCCTGGTCAGATACGCCAAGCAGCGCGCCAACGCGACCCCCGAGAACGCCGAGATCCTGCTCGGCCTCGGTGACGGCAGCCCCGAGGGCATCGAGGGCAAGCACATCTCCATGGCCGCCCGCCAGGGCGACCCGGTCGCCGTCGACTCCTACCGCGAGCTCGCCCGCTGGGCCGGCGCAGGCCTCGCGGACCTGGCCTCGCTCTTCGACCCCTCCGCCTTCATCGTCGGCGGCGGCCTCTCCGACGAGGGCGAACTGGTCCTCGACCCCATCCGCAAGTCCTACAAGCGCTGGCTGGTGGGCGGCAACTGGCGCCCGGTGGCGGACGTCATCGCGGCCCAGCTGGGCAACAAGGCGGGCCTGGTGGGCGCGGCGGACCTGGCGCGCGAGCCCGACCCGATCATGTAGCACCAGTTGGTTTCGTACGACCGTGCCCGCCGAGCCCGCCCCCGGGACGGCGGGCCTCGTCGTATGTTGATCGCCATGGCGACCTCGATCCCGCTGCTGCCCAACTCCCGTACCGAACCAGACGGTTCAGCCGTCATCCGCGTCCTCAGCTACAACATCCGCTCCATGCGTGACGACACCCGCGCCCTCGCCCGAGTGATCACCGCCTGCGCCCCCGACCTGGTCCTGATCCAGGAGGCCCCCCGCTTCTTCCGCTGGCGCAAGAAGCTGGCCCGGCTGGCGGCCGCCTCCGGCCAGGTCATCCTCACCGGTGGGGCGACAGCCGCGGGCCCGGCGATCCTGTGCAACCTGAGGGCCACCGTGGAGCGGACGGAAGACGTGCTCCTCCCGCTCACCCCGGGCCTCCACCGGCGCGGCTTCGCCACCGCCGTCGTCCGCTTCGGCGCCGCCCGCCTCGGTGTCCTGAGCTGCCACCTCTCCCTGCAGAAGGACGAGCGGTACGAGCAGGGCGGCATGCTCCTGGACCGTCTCGCGGGCCTCGGCGCAGAGCACGCGATCGCCGGCGGCGACCTCAACGACCGCCCCACCGGCCGCACCTTCGAGCGCCTCGCCGACGGCCTCCAGGACTGCTGGGCCACCGCCCCCTGGGGCAGCGAGTTCACCTTCACGCCGGTCACGCCCTTCCAGCGCATCGACGCGATCTTCGCCACCAAGGGCATCGAGGTGCTGGGCTGCGGGGTCCCGCTCGGCCACCCCGGAGTGACGGAGACAGACCTGAGGGCGGCCACGGACCACCTGCCGGTCCTGGCCGCCCTCAAAATCCCTGCGAGCTAGACGACGGCTCCGCGTCCCGGATCGCCGTCGTCCTCGTCGTCCGTCCGCATCCGCATCACCAGCGTGGCGAACCCGCCCAGGAAGCCGCCGATGCCGAGCGTGGCGAGCCACCAGGTCATGTCCCAGCCGAACAGCACCGCCAGCAGAAGCAGGATCGGGCCGCCGATCACCCCGAGCCAGGCGAACTTCGCGGTCGCGTCGGCCTCGGGCAGCGGCGGCGGCTCCGGCGGTACGAAGTGGCCCTCGTCGTCCTCGTCGAAGTCGTCCTCGGCCGGCTCGGTGGTCGTGTAGTCGCGCGGGCCGACGCCGGGCGCGAAGGAGACGGAGCCGCCGAGCGGCTTGGCCGGCTTCTCCTGCTTCGGTGCGTCGGCCTCGGGCTCCTCCGCGTCCGGCTCGGGCAGGGCCAGGTCCTCCACCGACCTGAAGGGCTTGCTGCCCGGCGGGTCCTTGGGCTCCTCGCCGTACCCGGCGACGATCGCGGCCCAGGCGGCGTCCTCGTCGAACGGGACGCCCTGCTCCTCCGGCTCGCGGTCCTCGCGATCCGAGTCGTGCTCAGCCACCTGCGGCCGTCCCTTCCTTGCCGAGACTGGGTGCGAGCCGGCCGATGAACGCGAGGCTCTCCTCGAAAATCCGGTCCGCGTCGTGGTCCAACGTCGCGACGTGGTAGCTCTGTTCCAGCAGGATCTCCGTCACGTCCCGCGACGACACCCGGCTGAGGATCCGCGCCGAGTCGGCCGGCGGCACGACATGGTCCTGCGGGCAGTGCAGAAGCAGCAGCGGCTGCGTGACCTGCGGCAGCTCGCCGTCGACCAGCCGGAAGAAGTTCCGCAGCGAGTGCGCCGCGTGCAGCGGCACCTTGTCGTAGCCCAGCTCCGCGCTGCCCTCCTTGGCGATGTCGCTGGCGATCCCCTTCGTCGTACGGACGAAGTGGCGGGCCACCGGAAGGGCGTACGCGGAAAGGCCGTGCACCTTGTTCGCCGGGTTGACGACGGCGACGCCGCTGACCGCGTCCCCGTGCCGCGCGGCCAGGCGCAGCGCCAGCGCCCCGCCCATGGACAGGCCCGCCACGAACACCTGCTCGCAGCGCTCGATCAGGGCGCGCAGCTCGCGGTCCACCTCCGCGTACCAGTCCTGCCAGCCGGTGAGCTGCATGTCCTCCCAGCGCGTGCCGTGGCCCGGCAGCAGCGGCAGCGAGACCGTCAGGCCCTGCTCGGCGAGGTACTCCGCCCAGGGGCGCAGCGACTGGGGGGAACCGGTGAAGCCGTGGCAGAGGAGGACGCCGATCTCCCCGCCCTCATGGCGGTACGGCTCGGCTCCAGGAAGGACCGGCACCATCGGTCTCCTGTTCATGAGAGTGACTGTTCATGAGAGTGACGTGAAGTCCAGGTGTGCTTCACCGTACGCGACCGCACTGACACCGACCAGGGCCGTCGGCTCCTTTGACAGTGCGCCGGGTTAAGGTCTGATCGACGGAAACAGGAGGCACTCGGTTGTTGTACGGCACGATGAAGGTCGCCATCGGGGGACCGCTGAAGGTCGCCTTCAGACCCTGGGTGGAAGGCCTGGAGAACATTCCGGCCGAGGGCGCCGCCATCCTGGCGAGCAATCACCTCTCCTTCTCCGACTCGTTCTTCCTGCCCGCGGTCCTCGACCGCAAGGTCACCTTCATCGCGAAGGCGGAGTACTTCACCACACCCGGAGTGAAGGGCCGGCTGACGGCCGCCTTCTTCAAGGGCGTGGGCCAGCTCCCGGTGGACCGCTCCGGTGCGCGCGGCGCGGGCGAGGCGGCGATCAAGAGCGGCCTGGAGGTCCTGGAGGGCGGCGAGTTGTTCGGCATCTACCCGGAGGGCACGCGCTCGCCCGACGGCCGTCTCTACCGGGGCAAGCCCGGCGGCCTCGCGCGCGTGGCGCTCGCCTCCGGCGCGCCGGTCATCCCGGTCGCGATGATCGACACGGAGAAGATCCAGCCGCCCGGCAAGGTCATGCCCAAGCTGATGCGCCCCGGCATCCGCATCGGCCAGCCCCTCGACTTCAGCCGCTACCAGGGCATGGAGCACGACCGCTTCGTACTGCGGGCGCTGACCGACGAGGTCATGTACGAGATCATGAAGCTCTCCGGCCAGGAGTACGTCGACATCTACGCGACCGCGGCCAAGCGCCAGATCGCGGAAGCGGCGAAGGCCGAGAAGGAACAGGCCAAGGAGCTGGCCAAGAAGGAGAAGTCCGGGGCCTAGGCTCTTGCCTGTGCGGGGGGCCTTTCTTGTGGGGGGTGGGGAGATGGCCAGGCGCGAGCGGGTCATGAGAATGTCGGTCGAGCAGCCGCTGTGGCGTGCGCTCTCCGCGTACCGGGTGCTCACGATGCTGTACGCGGTCGGCCTGTTCGCCACCGCCTACGACGAGTACGACCACGCGGGCGTCGCCATCGTCTACTACGTCGTCCTGTTCCTCTGGACCCTCGCCACCCTGCCCCGCGTCCAGAGCGCGGCCGCCTGCACCAAGCGCTTCCTCGCCATCGACCTCGCCATCGCGCTCACCGGCATCCTGCTCACCCCGCTCGCGGTCAACGAGCAGCACATCCAGAGCGGCGGCCCCACCCTGCCGTCGATATGGACCGCCGGCTCGGTCCTGGCGTACGCCATCAAGGGCGGCTGGCGCTGGGCCGCGTTCGCCTCCACACCGGTCGCCGCCGCCAACCTCATCGAGCGCGGCGCCCCCGCGCGCGACACCGTCCACAACGTGATCCTCGTCTGGGTCGCCTCCATCGCCATCGGCTACGTCGTCGAGGTCGCCCGCGCCTCCGAGCGCACCCTCGCCCGCGCCCTGGAGATCGAGGCCGCGACCCGGGAGCGGGAGCGGCTCGCCCGGGACATCCACGACAGCGTGCTGCAGGTGCTGGCCATGGTGCAGCGCCGCGGCGCCGTCATCGGCGGTGAGGCGGGCGAGCTGGGCCGGATGGCCGGCGAGCAGGAAGTGGCGCTGCGCACGCTGGTCTCCGGCGGCCTGCTGCCCGTCTCGCGGGCCTCGGAGGACGCGGCCGAGGGCGCGGTCGTACGAGCCGTGGAGGAGCCCTCGTACGACGAGGACGCCCCGGTGGACCTGCGCGCGCTGCTCGCCTCGTACGCCGCCGCGAAGGTCAGCTTCGCCGAGCCCGGCGCTCCGGTGCTGCTGCCCGCGCCCGCCGCGAAGGAGCTGGCCGCGGCCGTCGGCGCCGCCCTGGACAACGTACGCAAGCACGCCGGCGAGGACGCGCGCGCGTGGATCCTCGTCGAGGAAGAGCCCGACGAGGTCGTGGTGACCGTACGGGACGACGGACCCGGCATCCCCGAAGGGCGCCTCGCGCAGGCCGAGGGGGAGGGGCGGCTCGGTGTCGCCCTGTCGATCCGGGGCCGGCTGCGCGAACTCGGCGGCAGCGCCGAACTGATCTCGGTGCCCGGGCAGGGCACGGAGGTCGAACTGAAGGTACCGAAGAACGCGAAGGACCCACGGGGGAAGGCGGGGCATCGATGAGTGAGCAGCAGGGCCCGATCAAGGTCATGGTGGTCGACGACCACCCCATGTGGCGCGATGCCGTCGCCCGCGACCTGACCGAGTCCGGCTTCGACGTGGTCGCCACCGCGGGCGACGGCGACCAGGCCGTACGCCGCGCCAAGGCCGCCGCGCCGGACGTGCTCGTGCTCGACCTGAACCTGCCGCTGAAGCCCGGCGTCCAGGTCTGCAAGGAACTCGTCGGGCACAACCCGGCGTTGCGCGTCCTGGTCCTCTCCGCGAGTGGCGAGCACGCCGACGTACTGGAAGCGGTGAAGTCGGGAGCCACCGGCTATCTGCTGAAGTCGGCGTCGACCGAGGAGCTGCTGGACGCGGTGCGCCGCACGGCCGTCGGCGACCCGGTGTTCACGCCCGGCCTGGCCGGACTGGTCCTCGGCGAGTACCGCCGCCTGGCCTCCGAGCCCGCGCCCTCCGCCGACGCCGACGACCCCAAGGTCCCGCAGCTCACCGACCGCGAGACCGAGGTGCTGCGCCTGGTCGCCAAGGGGCTGAGCTACAAGCAGATCGCCGAACGCCTGGTCATCTCCCACCGCACGGTCCAGAACCACGTCCAGAACACCCTCGGCAAGCTGCAACTGCACAACAGGGTGGAACTCGTGCGGTACGCGATCGAGCGCGGACTTGACGACGAGTAAACCAACCGCCTGCTGATTCACCGGAATTGCCCTTCCCGCCCATCCCTCTGTGACCTGGATCACCATTAGCGTGGCTGTCACCAGGCAACCGTGGCGAAGGGACATTTCCATGCGTGTCGGAGTACTGACCGGAGGCGGCGACTGCCCCGGGCTCAACGCCGTCATCCGGGGCATCGTCCGCAAGGGCGTGCAGGAGTACGGCTACGACTTCGTCGGCTTCCGGGACGGCTGGCGAGGACCCCTCGAGGGCGACACCGTGCGTCTCGACATCCCCGCCGTGCGCGGCATCCTGCCCCGCGGCGGCACCATCCTCGGCTCCTCGCGCACCAATCCGCTGAAGCAGGAGAACGGCATCCGCCGGATCAAGGAGAACCTCGCCAAGCTGGAGGTCGACGCGCTCATCGCGATCGGCGGCGAGGACACCCTGGGCGTGGCCGCGCGCCTCACCGACGAGTACGGCGTCCCCGTCGTCGGCGTCCCGAAGACCATCGACAACGACCTGTCCGCCACCGACTACACCTTCGGCTTCGACACCGCGGTCGGCATCGCCACCGAGGCCATCGACCGTCTGCACACCACCGCCGAGTCCCACATGCGGGTCCTGGTCTGCGAGGTGATGGGCCGTCACGCCGGCTGGATCGCGCTGCACTCCGGGCTCGCGGGCGGCGCCAACGTCATCCTCATCCCCGAGCAGCGCTTCGACCTGGACCAGGTGTGCGCCTGGATCACCTCCCGCTTCAAGGCGTCGTACGCCCCGATCGTGGTCGTCGCCGAGGGTGCCGTGCCGAAGGACGGCGACATGGTGCTCAAGGACGAGTCCCTCGACTCCTTCGGCCACGTCCGCCTGTCCGGCGTCGGCGAATGGCTGGCCAAGGAGATCGAGAAGCGCACGGGCAAGGAGGCCCGGACCACCGTCCTCGGCCACATCCAGCGCGGCGGCACCCCCAGCGCCTTCGACCGCTGGCTCGCCACCCGCTTCGGCCTGCACGCCATCGACGCCGTCCGCGACGGCGACTTCGGCAAGATGGTCGCCCTGCGCGGCACCGACATCGTCCGCGTCCCGATCGCGGACGCCACGGCCAAGCTGAAGACGGTCGATCCGAAGCTGTACGAGGAGGTCGGGGTCTTCTTCGGCTGACGGGCTCCGAACCGGCACGCGCGGGTTATGGGCCGTATATTCGGCCCATAACCCACCAGAACGGGAGCCGTTTCGTGGAAATCCTGGCCTTCGGCGTGCAGGCGGACGAGAAGCCCCTGATCGAGCGGGCCTTCCGGGGGCACCACGAGGTCCGGTGCCTGGACGTGTTCCTCAACGAGGACACGGCACCCATCGCCAACGGCTACGAGGTCGTCTCCACGAGCGTCAACGCCGAACTCGGCCCCCGCGTCCTGGAGTTCCTCTCCGCCGGCGGCACGCGGATGATCGCCCAGCGCTCCACCGGGTTCAACAACATCGACATCGAGGCCGCCGAACGCCTCGGCATGACCATCGCGCGGGTCTCGTACTACTCGCCGTACTCGGTCGCCGAGTTCGCCTGGTCCCTCGCCATGGCGGTCAACCGCCGTATCGTCCGCGCCTCCACGCGCACGCGTGACTTCGACTTCCGCCTCGACGGTCTGATGGGCCGCGACATGCACGGCCGCACCGTCGGCGTCCTCGGCACCGGCAAGATCGGCGAGGCCTTCACCCGGATCGCCCACGGCTTCGGTATGCGGCTGCTCGGCTGGGACGTCGCCGAGAACCCCGGCTGCCTGGAACTCGGCATGAAGTACGTCCCCAAGGAGCAACTCCTCGCCGAGTCCGACCTGGTCACCCTGCACGTCCCGCTGATGCCGGAGACCCAGCGCCTCATCGACGCCGAAGCCCTGAAGACGATGAAGGACGACGCGATTCTGATCAACTCCAGCCGCGGCGGCCTGATCGACACCGCGGCCCTCGTCGCCGAACTGCGCGAGGGCCGCTTCACGGGCGTCGGCCTGGACGTGTACGAGGCGGAGGCCGGGCTCTTCTACGTCGACCGGTCTCTGGAGGCGATCGAGGACGACATCCTGGCCCGACTGGTGACCTTCCCGCACGTCCTGGTCACCTCCCACCAGGCGTACTACACCGAGGACGCCGTCGGCCAGATCATCGACGCCACGGTGAGGAACGTCCTCGACTACACGGCCGGCCGCCGCTCCGAGAACGTGCTGGTCCCGCGCAGCTGACCCACCAACTCCCGTACGACAGCTGCCCCGTTGAGCGTCAGGATCGACTCCGGGTGGAACTGCACGCCGGCGAATCCGGGTCCCCGTACGGCATGCACTTCCCCGTTGTCCGCCCGGCTCACCTCCACGCCGTGCGCGGACAGCTCCTCGGCCACCTCGTCGTCGCAGCGCGCCACGAAGCTGTTGTAGAAGCCGACGGTCTCAGCCTGCCCGAACAGCTCGATCGTCGTCTGTGCCCCCTGGTACGGCACTTCCTTCCGTACGATCTCCAGGCCCAGCTCGGCCGCGATCAGCTCGTGGCCCAGGCAGACGCCGAGCACGCCGTGCCGGTTCTCCCGGATCACCTCGGCGGTCAGGTCCCGCAGGAAGCGCATCTTCGGATCGTCCAGGTCGGAGGGGTCACCGGGGCCGGGGCCCAGCACGACCGGCCCCTCGTGCGCGAGCGCCGCCTCCCGCAGCCCGGTCTCGTCGTAGCGCCGGACGGTCACCTCCAGGCCGCTCGACCGCAGCACGTGCGCGAGCATCGCCGTGAAGGTGTCCTCGGCGTCGACGACCAGGGCGTGTCCGGCGAGCTCCGCGGACCGCTCCTGCATCCGCAGCCAGAACGGCGCGAGGGAAGCCCGGCGCCCGTCGAGTGAGGCACGCACGCGTGGGTCGTCGGAGAGACGTACGCGCGCGTGCTCCGCACGCGGCCGGGACGGTCGTACGCCGAGAGCCGCCAGCACTCCCGCCGCCTTCGCGTGCGTCTCGGCGACCTCGCTCGCCGGGTCCGACCCGCGCACCAGCGTGGCGCCGACCGGCACCCGCAGCTGCCCGTCGGAGGAGATGTCGGCGGTGCGGATGAGGATGGGGGAGTCGAGGGTCTGGGCGCCGCCGGAGTCCCGGCCGAGCAGCGCCAGCGCGCCCGCGTAGTAGCCGCGCCCGCCGACCTCGTGCCGCTCGATGACCCGGCAGGCGTTCTGCACCGGCGACCCGGTGACGGTGGCCGCGAACATGGTCTCCTTCAGGACCTCCCGCACATCCAGCGTCGACTTGCCGCGCAACTCGTACTCGGTGTGCGCGAGATGGGCCATCTCCTTCAGCCGCGGGCCGACCACGACCCCGCCCATGTCGCCGACGGTGCACATCATCTTGAGCTCCTCGTCGACGACCATCGACAGCTCCTCGATCTCCTTGCCGTCGGCGAGGAAGTCCAGCAGGTGCTCGGGCGTCGGCCCCTCGGCGGGATATCGGTACGTCCCGCTGATCGGGTTCATGACGACCGTGCCGCCGGACATCCGCACATGCACCTCGGGACTGGCCCCGACCAGCGTGCGTTCCCCGGTGTGCACGACGAACGTCCAGTACGCGCCCCGCTCGCCCTCCAGCAGCCGCCGGAACAGCGCGAGGGCGTCCTTGCGGGAGAACCCCGGGATCCCACCCTCGTACGTCCGCCGGATCACGAAGTTGGCGCCCTCGCCCTGCCCGATCTCCTCCCGCAGCACCCGCCCGACGATCTTGCCGTACTCCTCGTCGTCGACGTCGAAGCCCCCGCCCTCGACGCGCACGTCCTGCGCCGGGAGCTGCTCCAGGGCCTCGGCGAGCGGGATCTCGTACGACTCCTCGGGGGTGAGGAAGGTCAGCGGCGTCCCGTCGTCGCGGACGTCGAAGCCGCGTTCGCGGATCTGGCGGAAAGGGACGAGCGCGAGGCCCTCGTCGGGGAGGTCGGCGAGGCGGTCGTACGTGGTCACCGGGCCGAGGAGCAGCTCGACCGTGTGCTCGTCGTGGCCGGGAGTGCGGCGGCGGAGCAGGGCGAAAGGGCGGGGGTCGTGCAGGAGCCGTACGAGATCCATGGTTCCTCTTCCGTCGATGTCGATATCGGTGAGGAACGACCCCGGAAACGCCGAAGGCCGCCCCTCGGGCGGCCTTCGCGAAGTCTTGCGTACGCGCAGTCAGTGGGCCGCCGGATGAGCGGTCCACCACCAGTTCTGGGTCGAAAGCGCGAACATGCGAGGCACCCTACCGCACCATCGAGCCCGCCGTCCGGACCGTGATCCCTCCGTCTCACCAGACGAGCACGGGGAAAATCAGTCGACACGACCCCGTAATGTTTACGGGGTGACCGTGAACGCTAAGACCAGCGCGAGCGCTGGCAACACCTGGCGAGACCTGCCCGCGGCGCAGCAGCCCGAGTACCCCGACACCGAGGCTCTGCGCGCAGTGATCGCGGACCTCGAGTCGTATCCGCCGCTCGTCTTCGCGGGCGAGTGCGACCAGCTGCGCGCCCGGATGGCGGCCGTCGCCAAGGGAGAGGCGTTCCTGCTCCAGGGCGGCGACTGCGCCGAGGCCTTCGACGCCGTGTCCGCGGACCACATCCGCAACAAGCTCAAGACCCTGCTCCAGATGGGCGCCGTGCTGACGTACGCCGCCTCGGTGCCGGTCGTGAAGGTCGGCCGGATCGCCGGCCAGTACTCCAAGCCGCGCTCCAAGGGCACCGAGACCCGCGACGGCGTGACGCTGCCGACCTACCGCGGCGACTCCGTCAACGGCTTCGACTTCAACGAGGCCGCCCGCATCCCGGACCCCGAGCGCCTGAAGCGGATGTACAACGCCTCCGCCTCCACGCTCAACCTGGTGCGCGCCTTCACCACCGGCGGTTACGCCGACCTGCGTCAGGTGCACGCCTGGAACCAGGACTTCGTGAAGTCGTCCCCGTCCGGCCAGCGCTACGAGCAGCTCGCGCGGGAGATCGACAACGCGCTGAACTTCATGCGGGCCTGCGGCACCGACCCGGAGGAGTTCAAGACCGTCGAGTTCTACTCCTCGCACGAGGCGCTGCTGCTCGACTACGAGTCGGCGCTGACCAGGGTCGACTCGCGCACGGGGCAGCTGTACGACGTCTCCGCGCACATGGTGTGGATCGGCGAGCGCACCCGGCAGCTGGACCACGCGCACATCGAGTTCGCCTCGAAGATCCGCAACCCGATCGGCATCAAGCTCGGCCCGACCACTACGGCCGAGGACGCGCTGCAGTACATCGACCGCCTCGACCCCGACCGCGAGCCGGGCCGGCTGACCTTCATCGTCCGCATGGGCGCCGACAAGGTCCGCGACAAGCTCCCCGAGCTGGTCGAGAAGGTCACCGCCTCCGGCGCCACCGTGGCCTGGGTGACCGACCCGATGCACGGCAACACCTTCGAGGCGGCCTCCGGCCACAAGACCCGCCGCTTCGACGACGTGCTCGACGAGGTCAAGGGCTTCTTCGAGGTCCACAAGGGCCTGGGCACCCACCCGGGCGGCATCCACGTCGAGCTCACCGGTGACGACGTCACCGAGTGCGTGGGCGGCGGCGACGAGATCTTCGTCGACGACCTGCACCAGCGCTACGAGACGGCCTGCGACCCGCGCCTGAACCGCAGCCAGTCGCTCGACCTGGCGTTCCTCGTCGCGGAGATGTACAGGGACCAGTGACAGGGGTGCCTGTTACAGGGACGTGAATGGGGCGCGGATCACATACGATCCGCGCCCCGCTCCACTTTTGCGACTCCTGAGCGACGGGTAAGGTTAGGTTAGCCTCACCGATCAACGGGGATGGCACCACGATCCCGCCGGGAGGTGAACCGCGTGTTCGTCTGCAGTTGCTTCGGCATCACAGAGCAGCAGGTCAAAAAGCACGCGGAGGACGGTGCCTGCACGCCCCGGCAGATAGCGTCGGCCTGCAAGGCGGGCACGGACTGCGGTTCGTGTGTACGCCGTATTCAGGCGCTGCTCGGCAGGGGCGCGTGCCCGCGTCGGGAGCTGGCCGATCAGGGCAAGCCGGCGCTCTCGGAGATCGCGGACCTCGAGGAAGCCGCCTAGCTCTCCGGCTGCTCGATCAGCTGGGCGATGTACAGCGCCTCGCCGAGCTTCTCGACCAGTTCCAGCTGTGTGTCGAGGTAGTCGATGTGGTGCTCCTCGTCCTCGAGGATCGACTCGAAGATGTTCGCCGACGTGATGTCGCCCTTGGCCCGCATCACCTCGACGCCCCGCTTGAGACGGTCGATCGCCTCGACCTCGATCTGCCGGTCCGCCTCGAACATCTCCTTGACCGTCTGCCCCACGCGCACATGGAAGAGCCGCTGGTAGTTCGGCAGCCCCTCGAGGAAGAGGATCCGGTCGGTGAGCACCTCGGCGTGCTTCATCTCGTCGAACGACTCGTGCCGGGTGTACTTCGCGAGCTTCGTCCAGCCGAAGTTCTCCTGCATCTTCGCGTGCAGGAAGTACTGGTTGATCGCGGTCAGCTCACCGGTGAGCTGCTCGTTGAGGAATTCGATGACCTCGGGGTCGCCCTGCATCGCAGAGGCTCCTTCCAACGCGGGGGAACTGGCAGGTTGCGCCGCATGATTGCACTGGCGACGAAGATCGTCCAGTAAGTCTTCACTTAGTAAGTAAGTGCATGCTTAGTCGTAGTTGCCCCGATTTGGAAAGGGGCGGTCAAGCGCACTGTTCCCGGTCTGTCAGGATGGAGTCATGGGTCAGCCGGTGGAGCGTGAATCGGGAGAACGCGATTCGGGAGGAGCAGCTCAGCCCGAGCTTCCGCCGGGGCAGCGGCTGCAGCGCGGCTGGCCGGTCACGCACTACGGACCCGTCCCCAAGTTCCGTCCGGAGCGCTGGGAGTTCAGGGTCTTCGGCGCCACCGCGGACGGCGAGAAGCACTGCTGGACCCATGAGGAGTTCGCAGCCCTGCCGTACACCACCGTCGTCGCCGACCTGCACTGCGTCACGAAGTTCAGCATGCTCGGCGCCGAATGGGGCGGCATTCCGGCCCGTACGATCCTCGAGATCGCGCCGCCCGCGCCCGCCGTCACCCATGTGATGGTGTGGGCCGAGTACGGATTCAGCTCCAACCTCCGCCTTGCGGACTTCGCCTCCGAGCGGACCATCTTCGCCACCCACAAGGACGGCGAGCTGCTGACGGCGGAACACGGATTCCCGCTGCGCCTCGTCGTTCCCCATCTGTACGCCTGGAAGGGCCCCAAGTGGGTGCGCGGCGTGGAGTACATGACCGCCGACCGCCGCGGCTTCTGGGAGGAGCGCGGCTACCACAACGTCGGCGACCCGTGGAAGGAACAGCGCTACTCCTACCAGGAGGAGCCCGGGGACGGTCCCGAGCTCTGACTCCCGGCGTCCTGCGGGTGTCTCAGTGGTACTGGTGCACCACCGCGTGGCCCTTGCCGCGCCCGATCATCCACTTGTTGACCGGCACGGTGACCACGAAGGCGATCACGAGCGAGAGCGCGAGCGAGATCCAGAACAGCGCGTCCATCAGCTCCGCGTCCATCGCGTCCGGCCACACGACGATCACGCCGTTGTCGATCAGCTCCATCACGGCGATGGACAGCGTGTCCGCGGCCAGCGCCACCCGGAAGGCCGCACGGAAACCGAGGCCGGCCTTCAGCACCCCACGCAGGGTGAGCGAGTAGCCGAAGAAGAACGCGAGGACGATCGCCAGGACCGTCGTCGGGACGTTGCCCCAGCCCAGCGCGGTGCCGATCACCATGCCGAGCACCTCGCCGATGGCGCACCCGGTGAGGCAGTGGAGCGTGGCCTGGGCGGCCGTGCTCCAGGTCGCGGCCGCCGGGTGATGGTGTGCGTGTGTCTGATGTGCCTGTGCCTGTGTCTGGTGTGCGTGTGCCTCGTGCTGCATGACTGCCCCCAATGCCGGTAACGGTTCCTGCACCGAGCAGGAACCGTATACCCCCTAGGGGTATTCCGGAACGGGCTAGGAATCGCGCAGTTTTTTCAGCCGCTCCACGTCCGCCGCATGCCCCTCCTTGCCGCCGGGCGTCTCGATGACGAGCGGTACGCCCTCGGTCGCGGGGTGGGTCATCAGCGCCCGGAACGGGTCCTCGCCGATGTGACCTGCGCCGATGTTCTCGTGCCGGTCCTTGTGCGCGCCGACCACGTCCTTGGAGTCGTTGGCGTGGATCAGCTTCAGCCGGCCCTCGCCGACCGTGTCCACCAGCAGATCGAGGGTCTGGTGCATGCCGCTCGGCCCGGTCAGGTCGTGCCCGGCCGCGAAGATGTGGCAGGTGTCCAGGCAGACGCCCAGCTTCGGATGGGCGTCCAGCGCCTCGAAGTACGGCCCGAAGTCCCAGGTCCGCGAGCAGAGCGAGGCGCCCTGCCCGGCCGTCGACTCCAGCAGCAGGAACGGGTCGTCGTCGTGGGTCAGCTCGTCGAGCAGCGGCAGCATGTACTGCCGTACCTGCTTCAGGGCCACGGACCGCTCCCGGCCGCCGGTCGCGCTGCCGGTGTGCACCACCACGCCGAGCGCCCCGATCTCCCGCCCGCGGCGCAGCGAGTGCCGCAGCGACTCCACCGACTTCTCCACGGTCGCCTCGGTGTGCGAGCCGAAGTTGATCAGATACGGGGCATGGACGTACGCCGGAATCGACTCGGCCTCGCACACCGCGCGGAACTCCTCGTCCTGCCGCGGATTGCCGGCGGGCGTGGCCCAGCCGCGCGGGTTGGCGACGAAGACCTGCACGGTCTCGGCCTTCAGGTCGTGGGCGTAGGACAGGCCGACGGAGTGGAGGCCGCCGGCCACGGGGACGTGGCCGCCGACGGGGTTGCGGGAGGGGGCAAGGTGCTGGCTCTTCACCCGTTCAGGGTGTCATGCGGTACGACCTGCTCCGGCACCGGATCTCGGGTCGAGCGCCCGCGCGGATCACCGGATCTTGATGGTGATCGTCGACCCCTTGGGCGCCGTCTCCCCGCCCTCCACGGACTGGCTCTTGACCGTGTCGCCGAACAGGCCCAGCAGACCGCGGTCCTCGTCCACCTGGAAGCCGGCGTCCTCCAGCGCATTCTTCGCGTCGTCCACGCTGTCGCCGGTGACGTCCGGGACCTCGACCATCTCCGGGCCCTTGGACAGGGTCAGTGTGACCGTGTCGCCGTCGGCGGCCTGGCTGTCGCCCTCGGGTGTCTGCTGGGCGACCTGGCCCTTGTCGTACTCCGAGTTGACCCGCTCGGCGGCGACGTTCACCTTCAGGCCTGCGTCCTCCAGGTCGGCCTTCGCGTCCTCCAGGTCCTCGCCGGTGACGTCCGGGACGTCCACCGGGCTGCCCTTGCTGACGTTCAGTGCGATCGCCGAGCCGCCGCGCCGCGTGGTGCCCGCCTCGGGGTCCGTGGAGATCACGAAGCCCTTGGGCACGTCGTCGCTGAACTCACGGGTGATCATGCCCGGTTCGAGGCCGGCCCCCTTCAGCTGGGTCCGTGCCTTGTCCAGGCGGTAGCCCTTCAGGTCGGGCACCTTCACCGTCTGCGGGCCGTCGGAGATGGTGAGCGACACCGAGGCGTTGTCGCGGATACGGGAGCCGGGCGCCGGGTCCGAGGTGATGACCGTGCCGCGCTTCACCGTGTCGCTGTAGGCGTGCTTGACCGACCCGAGGTCAAGACCGGCCTTCTGCAGCTGCTGCGTGGCCTGCGTCTGGGTCTTCGCCAGCACCGGCGGGACCTTGGTGAACTGGCCGGAGTTGATGTACCACACGCCCGTGCCGACACCGAGGATCAGCAGCACGGCGGCGACGATCGCGAGCGGACCGCGCCGGGAGCGCGCACCGCGCCGCCGCGGGGGCGGTGGCGGGGGTGACTCCAGCCGGCTGGTGCGGTGCAGCGCGGGCTCCGGCTCGTCCTCGTTGACCGGCAGCAGCCGCGGCAGCGTCAGCGCGCGCGGGATGACGCTCGTACGGTCCTCGGAGATGTCCAGGTGCTCCGGCGCGAGCGCCTGCGGCGGCATCGCGTCCAGCTGGTCGGCGCTGAGCGCGGCACGCGCCTCGCGGGCCTGCGCGAGCAGCGCCACCGCGTCGTACGGACGGATGTCGGGGGTGCGCGCGGTGGCCGTGGCGACCAGCTCGTCCAGCTCGTACGGCAGCCCCGGCACGGCGCCCGACGGGGGCGGGACGTCCTCGTGGATGTGCTTGTACAGGACGGTGGCGGGGGAGTCCCCGGCGTGCGGCCGGTCGCCGGTCAGCATCTCGTAGAGGACGACACCGCACGCGTACACGTCGACCCGGGGATCGGCCGTGCCGTGCTCGATCTGCTCCGGCGCGAGGTAGGAGACCGTGCCGAGGACGGTGTCGGTCGTGCTGGTGACCGTGTCCACGGAACGTACGAGGCCGAAGTCGGCGACCTTGACCCGGCCGTCGTCCCCTATCAGCACGTTCTCCGGCTTCATGTCCCGGTGCACGAACCCGGCGCGGTGCGCGGCGCCCAGCGCGGCGAGCACCGGCTCGAGGATGTCCAGGGCGGCGCGCGGCTGCAGCGCCCCGCGCTCGCGCAGCACGTCACGCAGGGTGCACCCGGCGACGTACTCCATGGCGAGATAGACGTACGACCCGTCGGTGCCCTGGTCGAAGACCTGCACCACGTTCGGGTGCGCGAGGCGCGCGACCGACTTGGCCTCCCGGATGAACCGCTCGACGAAGGAGCCGTCGGCCGCAAGCGTCGGGTGCATCACCTTGAGCGCGAGCACGCGGTCGAGGCGGGTGTCCAGGGCCCGGTAGACCGTGGCCATCCCGCCGACCGCGATCCGCGCGTCCACGCGATAGCGCCCGTCGAGCACCTGCCCGACCAGAGGGTCCTGAAGGGTCGTATCCACGCAGGTGAGTGTACGAGCCGCGACTGACAGGGCCGTTGGTTCCTGCGGGATCGGGGCGGTACTGCAGCCGAGCTGTGACGGACGTCGCACCGACTTCCGGATCTTTTCGAACGTCCGTTCAGAACGCGGGGCGCTCGGGATCCAGGTGCGCGCGCCCCTCGTGGGGCGAGGACGCCTCGGCGAAGTGGCGGCGAGGGATGCGGCCCGCCCGGAACGCCAGCCGGCCCGCGTCCACCGCGTGCTTCATGGCCTCGGCCATCAGCTGCGGCTCCTGCGCCCGCGTCACGGCCGAGGCGAGCATCACACCCGCGCACCCCAGCTCCATGGCGAGCGCCGCGTCCGACGCCGTACCGGCACCCGCGTCCAGAATCACCGGCACGCGCGCGTGCTCGGTGATCAGCTGGAAGTTGTGCGGATTGCGGATGCCGAGCCCGGAGCCGATCGGCGAGCCCAGCGGCATGATCGCCGCACAGCCGACGTCCTCCAGCTTGCGCGCCAGCACGGGGTCGTCGTTCGTGTACGGCAGCACGGTGAAGCCGTCGTCGACCAGGGTCTCGGCGGCGTCCAGCAGCTCGATCGGGTCGGGCAGAAGGGTGCGCTCGTCGGCGATGACCTCGAGCTTGATCAGGTCGGTGCCGAGGGCCTCGCGGGCGAGACGGGCGGTGAGCACGGCTTCTCCTGCGGTGAAGCAGCCGGCCGTGTTCGGCAGCACCTGGATGCCGAGCTTCTCCAGGACGGACAGAACGGAACCGTGCACCGAGGGGTCCACGCGCCGCATCGCGACCGTGGTCAGCTCGGTGCCGGAGGCGATGAGCGCCCGCTCCAGCACCTCGAGGCTGGGGGCACCGCCGGTGCCCATGATCAGGCGGGACGTGAAGGACGTACCGCCGATGACAAGGGGGTCGTCGGCCATGGTTCAGCCTCCTTGGACGGCGGTGAGGACCTCGACGCGGTCCCCGTCGGTCAGGGACGTCGACGGCCACTGCGCGCGCGGGACGACGGTTTCGTTCAGGGCGGCGGCCACTCCGGAGGGGGCCGGGGTCAGCGTGTGCACGACGGTGTCGAGAGCCGTGCCGGGGGCGAACTCCCGGGGCTCTCCGTTGACGGAGATGTTCATGCGGGCTGCTCCACGCGCGCGAAGCGCTTCGGGGTGAACGGGCGGGCCTCGTCCGGGAGTTCACCGGTGGCCAGGGCATGCGCCATGGCGTCGCCGGTGACCGGCGTGAGCAGCACACCGTTGCGGTAGTGGCCGGTGGCCAGCAGCAGGCCGGGCAGTTCCGTCGGGCCGAGCAGCGGGGCGTTGTCGGGGGAGCCGGGGCGCAGGCCCGCGCGTGTCTCCGTCAGGGGCAGTTCGGTGATCCCGGGGACGAGTTCGTGCGCGTCGCGCAGCAGCTCGTACACCCCGCCCGCGGTGACCGTGGTGTCCCAGCCCAGCTCCTCGCTGGTCGCGCCGATCACCAGCTCGCCGTTCTCGCGCGGCACCAGGTAGACATGGCTGCCGCGTACGACGGCGCGCACGGTGCGGCTCAGGAAGGGCGCGAACCGCTGCGGCACGGTCAGCCGCAGCACCTGCCCCTTCACCGGTCGCACGGGTGGCAGTGCATCGTGCGGGACGCCCGGCAGCCGCCCGCTGAGGCTGCCCGCGGCCAGCACCACCTGGCCCGCGCCCAGCTCGGCGCCGTCCGCCGTGGTGACACCGGCTGCCCGGTCCCGTACGACGTGGAAACGCTCGGCCCACACCCGGTGGAAGACGACGCCGGCCCGCTCGCACGCGGCCACGAGCGCGCGCGCCAGGCGACGCGGGTCGATCTGGTGGTCGCCGTCGACCCTGAGCCCCCCGCGCACGCCCGGCGCGAGCATCGGCTCCAGGCGCCGGCAGTCGCGCCCCGACAGCCACTCGGACTCCAGGCCCGACTGCCGCTGCAGGGCGTGCAGTTCGCGCAGGTGGGCGCGGTCGTCGGCATCCAGCGCGACGGCGAGCGTGCCGCACCGGCGGTAGCCGAGGTCGAGCCCGGTGACCTCGGTGAGCTCGGCCGCGAAGTCCGGGTAGCGGCGGGCCGAGGCGAGATTCAGGCCGAGCAGGGTCTGCTCGCCGTAGTGCAGCTCGGTGACCGCGGCCAGCATCCCGGCGGCCACCTGGGCGGCCCCGCCGCCCGGTTCGGGGTCCACGACGGCCGCGGCGAACCCGCGCTGCGCGGCGCGCCAGGCCGTGACCAGGCCGATGATTCCGCCCCCGATGACGAGGACGTCTGACGTACGTGACGACATGGGCGTCCAGCCCCTCCCTTCGCCGGCATGACCCGGATCAGGTTCGTACGGTCGGAGGCCGCCAGCCTCCCTCTCAGCCCGGTGCGTCCGGGCTCCCGCGAGTGCTTGTACGTTGGCCACCCTAGCCCGACCCCCGACGCCTCTGTAAGGGAGCCTCCTGTCATGCCCCGCTCGCTGGACGGCCTCGTCCTCGCGCCCGTCGCCGACCAGGCCCCAGGTCAGGTGGGTACCCGTACCCGCTTCACGTACCACGAGAAGGACGGCGAGATCTGGGCCGAGTACGCGGGCGGCGACGTCGTACGCGGGCATCTGGTGGGTACTCGGTCGGGTGACCGGCTGGACTTCCGGTATGTGCAGCTCAAGCACGACGGGACGACGTCCTCGGGGCACTGCGTGTCGACGGTGGTGGAGCTGCCGGACGGACGCGTGAGGCTGGAGGAGACCTGGGAGTGGGAGTCGCAGCCGGGCAGCGGGACGAGCGTGGTGGAGCAGGTCGCCGACGCCTGAGCCGGCCCTTGTGCAGCAGGTCACGGCGCACGACTCCTGACTGACAATTTGTCAGTTGTCTATGGTGATCAGGTGAGCGAGCAGACACGGGAAGCGAGCACGTCACCGGGGCGGCGCGTGGTCGTCGTCGGCGCGGGAATGGCCGGTGTGCAGACCGCCGTCGCCCTGCGCGAACAGGGCTTCACCGGCACCGTCACCCTGATCGGCGCCGAGCCCCACCAGCCGTACGACCGGCCGCCGCTGTCCAAGGCCGTCCTGCTCGGCAAGTCCGAGGGCTCCGCCTTCGACGTCGACTTCGAGTCGCTCGGCATCGAGCTGCAGCTGGGGCGCGAGGCACTGGGCGTGCGCCCCGGCGAGCACGAACTGGACACCGAGGCCGGGCCCGTCCCGTACGACGTCCTGGTCCTCGCCACCGGCGCCGAACCGATCCGGCTGCCCGGCGCCGAGGGCGTGCCCGGCGTGCATCTGCTGCGCACCCTGGACGACGCCGAGCGGCTGCGGCCCGTGCTCGCCCGGCAGCACGACATCGTGGTCGTCGGCGCGGGCTGGATCGGCGCCGAGTTCGCCACCGCCGCGCGCGAGGCGGGCTGCACGGTGACGGTCGTCGAGGCCGCCGACCGGCCGCTCGCGGGCGCACTGCCCGCCGAGGTGGCGGCGCCGATGACCGGCTGGTACGCCGACGCCGGCGCCTCGCTGCGGACACACGCGCGCGTGGAGCGCGTCGAACCCGGCGAGGTCGTCCTCGACGACGGCGCCCGGCTGCCCGCGGGCGCGGTCGTGGTCGGCATCGGCGCGCGCCCCGCCACGGCCTGGCTCGCCGACTCCGGCATCGACCTCGGGGCGCACCGCGAGGTCGTGGCCGACGACCACCTGCGCACCTCGGCACCGGACGTGTACGCCGTCGGCGACTGCGCATCCTTCCCTTCGGGAAGGTATGGCGAGCGCCTGCTGGTCCACCACTGGGACAACGCCCTCCAGGGCCCGCGCACGGTCGCCGCGAACATCATCGGCGAGGCCACCGATGAGCCCCTCGCGGTCTACGACCCCGTCCCCTACTTCTGGTCCGAGCAGTTCGGCCGCTTCGTCCAGTACGCCGGCCACCACACCTCCGCCGACACGACCCTGTGGCGCGGCGACCCCTCCGGCCCCGCCTGGTCCGTCTGCTGGCTCCGTGAGAACCGCCTCGTCGCCCTGCTGGCGGTGGGCCGCCCGCGGGACCTGGCGCAGGGCAGGCGCCTGATCGAGGCGGGCACGCCGATGGATCCGGCGCTGCTGGCCGATCCGGCACGGCCCTTGAAGGCGGCCACGGCGTAGCGCGAAAGCGCAGGTCGGGCCCTCCCGGCTTCCGACTGTCAGTGCGGGATGGCAGGCTTGTTCCGTGACCGAGATTGACGCAAAGATCGATGCTCTCGTCCCCGCCTGGCTCACCCTCCCCGACATCGCAGAGATGCTCGATGTCGAGGTGACGCGTGTGCGGCAGCTGGTCAAGGAGGGCCAGCTCATCGCCGTACGCCGCGGCGAGAACCGCGCGCTGCACGTCCCCGCCGCCTTCATCGACGGGGCCGAGCAGAAGGTCGTCAAGGGCCTGACCGGGACCCTGACGCTCCTGCGGGACGACGGCTTCTCCGACGAAGAGATGCTGGAGTGGCTCTTCACCCCCGACGACAGCCTGCCCGGCACCCCCGCGCAGGCGCTCAGCGAGAATCGCGGCACGGAGGTGAAGCGCCGGGCCCAGGCGCTCGCCGTCTGATCCGAACAGGCCTGACCGAACAGGCCGACTGAACACCGTCCGGCGTACGGGCCGTGGCCGGCGAGGGCCACGGCCGCGGTCCACCGCGGCCATGGCCGAGCCACGCCTGTGGTTCACTACGGCCCGGTCGCGGCCGACCGCACCGGTCCGCGGCCCGTACACCACCGACACCGGGGGACCCCGCATGCCCGTCACGTCCGGCACCGACGCCCGCGCCCAGCTCGCCGACGCCCGGCTCTACCTCTGCACGGACGCCCGCAGGAAGCAGGGCGACCTGCCCGCGTTCCTGGACGCCGTCCTCGCGGGCGGCGTCGACATCGTGCAGCTGCGCGACAAGGGCATGGAGGCGGCCGAGGAGCTGGAGCACCTCGAGGTCTTCGCCGACGCCTGCGCCCGCCACGGCAAGCTCCTCGCCGTCAACGACCGCGCAGATGTCGCGCACGCCGCCGGCGCCGACGTACTCCACCTCGGCCAGGGCGACCTCCCGGTCCCCGCGGCCCGCGCGATCCTCGGCGACGACGTCCTCATAGGCCGCTCCACACACGCGGAGGCGGAAGCCGAGGCAGCCGCCGTCCAGGAGGGCGTCGACTACTTCTGCACCGGCCCCTGCTGGCCCACCCCCACCAAGCCCGGCCGCCACGCACCCGGCCTCGACCTGGTCCGCCACACCGCGGCCCTCGGCACCGACCGCCCCTGGTTCGCCATCGGCGGCATCGACCTCGGCAACCTCGACGAGGTGCTGGAGGCCGGCGCCCGCCGGGTCGTGGTCGTCCGCGCGATCACGGAGGCCGAGGACCCGGGCGCCGCGGCGGCGGAATTCACGAAGCGCCTGCGGCAGGCGTAGGGACGGCCCACCGCCTCCAGCCGTCTCACGTTTGTCCAAGGCGTGGACAACAACTCGACAAATCGGGCAAATTTCCGACGTCCGGTTGGGGGACCGTCTGCCCCTGGCTAACCTGCGGGTATGGCCCTCGGAACCGCATCCACCAGGACTGACCACGCGCGCACCGTCCGCGACATGCTCGCGACGGGCAAGACGACGTACTCGTTCGAGTTCTGGGCTCCCAAGACGGAGAAGGGCGAGCGGAACCTCTGGAACGCGCTCCGCAGGGTCGAGGCCGTGGCCCCCAGCTTCGTCTCCGTGACGTACGGCGCGGGCGGCTCCACCCGCGCGGGCACGGTGAAGGCGACCGAGCAGATCGCCGCCGACACCACGCTCACCCCGGTCGCCCACCTCACCGCGGTCAACCACTCCCTCGCCGAGCTGCGCAACATCATCGGCCAGTACGCCGACGCCGGGATCCGCAACATGCTCGCGGTGCGCGGCGACCCGCCCGGCGACCCCATGGGCGACTGGGTGCCGCACCCGACGGGCCTGACCTACGCCGCCGAACTCGTCCGTCTCATCAAGGAGTCGGGCGACTTCTGCGTCGGCGTCGCGGCCTTCCCGGAGATGCACCCGCGCTCCGCCGACTGGGACGCGGACGTCACCCACTTCGTCGACAAGTGCCGGGCCGGCGCCGACTACGCCATCACACAGATGTTCTTCCAGCCGGAGTCCTATCTGCGGCTGCGTGACCGAGTCGCCGCGGCCGGCTGCGAGACCCCCGTCATCCCCGAGGTCATGCCGGTGACCAGCGTGAAGATGCTGGAGCGGCTGCCGCAGCTCAGCAACGCCCACATCCCCTCCGCCCTGAAAGAGCGGATCCTCACAGCAAAAGACGATCCGACCGCTGTACGCTCCATTGGCATTGAATTCGCCACGGAGTTCTGCGCACGGCTGCTGGCCGAGGGAGTGCCCGGACTGCACTTCATCACGCTCAACAACTCCACGGCGACGCTGGAAATCTACGAGAACCTGGGCCTGCACCATCCCCCGCAGGCCTAGACCGGCCGCACGGGTATACGACACACTGCGTAGCGGCGACTGGGAGAGGGGCGTACATGGGCTGGACGGTCCTCTACATCGCGTTCGGAATCGTGGCGCTGTGGCTGCTGGGTGAAGTGCTGCTGCAGTACAAGGCGCGGCTGCGCTGGCGGCTGCTCGCCTTCGTCGGCTTCCTCGGCGTCGTGGTCGGTGTGCTGATCCCCTCAGTGATCGTCATCGGCCTGGGCGCGGCCGCCTTCGCGGTCGGCCAGACCTACGTCACGCTGTCGTTCCGCCGCGGCTTCGCCTCCGGCTGGGCGGTCAGCCGCTCGGGCCTCGGCGGCAGCAAGCGCGGCCGCGGTGAGCCCGACCGCCAGGACCCGACGCTGGAGGTCTCCGACCTCGAGCCGGGCGAAGGCGGTTACGGCGACACAGGCTCGTACCACCGCGACAGCGTGGCCTACGGCCAGGACGACGAGTACGACCGCGACGACGTCTTCGCCCCCGCCCGGCCCGCGGCCGCCGAGTCCACCGCGGTGTACGAGCCGCAGCCGCTGCCCGACGACACCGGCTCCTACGGCATATACAGCGACTCCGCATACGCGGCCGCCGCCGACGCGAACACCGGCCAGGGCCAGTACGCGACGGCCGCCCAGGGCGCCGACCAGGGCTACGCGTACGACGGCTACACCGGCTACGACCAGCAGCAGTACGGCTACGACACCACCGGCCAGCAGCAGTACGCCGCCTACTCCGACCCGTACATCGGCACCCAGACCTACGGCGGCGGCTACGACACCTCGTACGGGCAGTACGGCCAGCAGGCCTACGGCCAGGACCAGTACGCCACCGGTACGTACGGTGGCGAGACCCCGTCCGGGGGCGTCTGGGTCCCGCAGCAGCGCACCGACGAGACCTACTACGGCGGCGAACTCCCGCAGGAGCAGCCGTATCCGTACCAGGGCAACGGACAGCAGCAACAGCAGCAGGGCGGCGCCGGGTACGACGAGCAGTACCGCTTCTGAGGCCCCTCCTTCTGAGGACCCCTCAGCGGCAGGCGCTCACTGAGAGCCCCGGAACTCCGGCCCCTCCACGACCAGCCCCGCCACCAGCGCGCCCGACATGCCCGCGTGCGGCAGCCCGCCACCGGGGTGCGACCAGCCACCGGCGGTGAACAGGCCCGGTATCGCCGGGCAGTTGGACGGGTGCAGTGTTCCCTCGGCGGACGCCAGCGAGGGCGGGGGGACGGCGCCGCCCTCGGCCCCTGTCTCCCGCTCTGTGTGCACGGGCGTACGGACCTCCCGCCACAGCGTCCGCTCCTGCAGCCCCGGTATCGCGTGCTCGGCGGCGGCGGCCATCCGGTCCGCGAAGGCGTCGGCGGCCCCCGGCGCGGCCCAGTCGTACCCCGTCCCGGAGGGCACCGTCGCGGTCAGCACCACGGACTCGTGCGCGTCGTCGGGGCGCAGGGCCGGGTCGTCCGGGCGGTCGACCCGGACCGTGGGCCGCTCGGGCACTCCGCCCGGACCGAACAGGGACAGCTCGTCCGCCGCAGCCGGTGCGTGCACCACCGTGCGGTGCACAGCGTCCGGCTCCCGCCCGCCGCGCAGCGCGAGGCAGACCACCACCCGGCCCGGATGCAGGCCCTCGGCGCCGGGTGCGAGGTCCTTCGCCCCGTACAGCTCCCGCCCCGGCACGAGACCGCGCAGCCGCCAGGGCCCAGCACCCACGACGGTGTCCGCCTCCGCCACCGCTCCGTCGGCCAGCTCCACACCCGCCGCCCGGCCGTCCTTCTCCACGACCCCGGTGACCTCCGCGCCGAAGACGAACTCGACCTTCCGCGCCAGGCACCGCTCGTACACCGCGCGCGCCAACTCCCGTATGCCGCCCCGCACATACCAGGTGCCGAAGGCATGCTCCATGTACGGCAGCACGGCCGCGCTCGCCGGGGCGGTGCCCGGGTCGACGCCGTATGTGAGGGCGTAGCCGTCCAGCAGCGCCGCGAGACGCGGGTCGCGCAACTCCCAGGCGCCGATCTCGGCGAGTGTGACGGCCCGACGGGTGCGCAGCAGCCGCTTGTGCGGGACCGCCGGGTACGGCTCGCGCTCGGCCAGTACCGACCAGTTGGGCCACAGGGGTTCCTCGAGGAGTGGCCGGCGGGTGCGGTCCCAGGCCTCGCGGGCCCGCAACAGGAAGTCGCCCCAGCGGGCGCCGGCGCCCGCCCCGAGCGCCTCGTCCAGAGCGGCGACGACGCCCGCGCGCGAGGCGTTCGGCAGCGACACCTCGGTGCCGTCCGCGAAGACGTGCCGCGAGGACGGGTCGACCTGGACCAGCTCGACGCACTCCTCCAGCGGCTGCTTGCCGGTCTTGATGAACAGATCGCGGTACACGGCCGGCAGTGTCAGCAGCCCGGGGCCGGTGTCGAAGCCGAACCCGTCCCGCTCGAACCGGCGCACCGCGCCGCCGTACGTCTCCGTGCGTTCGTACACCGCCACCCGGTGGCCCGCGACGGCCAGCCGGGCGGCGGCCGCCATCGCGCCCATCCCGGCGCCGATCACCGCAATCCGTCCCATGCCTGCGACTTTATCGACCGCCACTGACAGTCACGGCACGAGTGGTGCGCATGAGGGGAGTACCGGCGCGGGGGCGAACGTAACCAGTGGGCAACGGAGCGTTCTGGGGGTGAGTGCGCACGGCTGAGTATCCGTACCTAGTGAGTGAGTTGAGTACGCGCGCGGATGGGCCCCGACCTGCGTGAACGAGACAGTGGAGACACGGAAAAGGGGCACGGCTCCGGCACCGGCGACACGGGGCGCCGGAACGGGGCGGCACCGGATCCGCTCCTTCCGCCGGCGGTTGTCGGCGGGAGCGAGGCACGGGGGACCCGGGGGAACGACCGAAACGGGGGCCCAACGGGGGGACCAGGGGGAAGTACGGGGGAGCACGAGAAGGCGCCGGTTCGAGGTGGCCCGCGGGGGACGCGGCCACATCGGACCGGCGCTTTCGTGTGTCGTCAGCGCTCCTGGCGGTGGCCGCTCACGCGCCCCTGGAGCAGCCGGGACAGCGCCGCGTGGACGTCGTCCAGGGAGCGCTCGGGCTGGAAGGACTGCCAGTCCAGCGCGGCCACCAGAACCATGCCGACCAGCGCCGACGCCGTCAGCGACACATCGATCTCGTCGCTGAACTCGCCGTTCTCCACGCCCTCGCGCAGCACGCCCTCGACGACCGCGACGGCCTCCTGCCGCACCACCATCAGCGTGGACTGCCAGGCTCTGTTGGTGCGCCACAGCTCGGCCACGTACAGCTGCGTGAAGGCCGGGTAGCGGTCGATGAAGACGAGGCCCGCCCGGACCATCGCATCCAGGGCGTCCACCTTGCTGCCGCCGTCCCGGGCCGTCCGCTCGGCCGCTTCCCTCAGGGAGGCGGTGAGAAGTCCCACCCCGTGCCGCAGCAGCTCCTCGAAGAGGACGGACTTGCTCGCGAAGTTGTAGTAGACCGTGCCCTTCGCGACCCCGGCCCGCTCCGCGATCTCGTCCACCGTGGTGGCGGAGAAGCCCTGCTCGGCGATGAGTGTGACGGCCGCCTCGTAGAGCTTCTGCCGGGTGGCCTCGCGGCGGGTGCTGACGCCCGGCGTGGCGCTGCTGCTTTCCATGGTCCTGATTGTCACAGGAGCCGTCCCCGGAGAAGTCACCCGCGGGCTCACAGGCTCAGCTCCGGGTGCAGCCGGTCCAGCGTCCACACCTGACGCCGGCGGGCCGACACCGCGGTCAGCGCGAGGGCGCCCGCGGTGAACGCGACGAGCACCACGCACGCGTGCCACACCGGTCCGATGCCGCCGCCCGTGATGAGCCTCCGCAGGGCCTCCACGACGTAACTCATCGGCAGGAAGGGATGGATCGCGTTGAAGAAGCCCGGACTGGTCTGCACGGGATAGGTGCCGCCCGCGGACGTCAACTGCAGCATAAGCAGGGCGAGTACGAGGATCCGGCCGGCCGCTCCGAAGCGTGCGTTGAGCCACTGCACGATCGCCGCGAAGCACGCCGTCACCAGGCACAGGAAGCCCACCGTCCCGGCCGCCCGCACCATCTGCAGACCGATCGCCCAGTGCAGCACCGACATCAGGGCCACCGTCTGCAGCACGCCGACCGCCACCACCGGCAGCCAGCCCGCCAGCGCGATCCGCCACGCCGAGGCGCCCGCGGCGAGCGCACGCCGGTTCATCGGCGGGATCAGCATGTACGCCACCATCGCACCCACCCACAGGGACAGCGGAATGAAGTACGGGGCGAACCCGGTGCCGTAGTTGGGCGCCTTGTGCAGGTCCTTGGAGACCAGCTGGACCGGGTCGGCCATGACCTCGGTGCGCTGATCGCGGTCCTTCTTGTCGTAGTCGGGGATCTTCCCGGCGCCGTCGTGCAGCCCGCCCGCGAGCTTCCCGGAGCCGTCGACGAGCTTGTACATGCCGCCGTTGAGGGTCTCGGCGCCCGTCTTGAGCTTGCCCACGCCCTCGTCCAGGTCTCCGGCGCCGCTGTCGGCCGTGCCGAGCCCCGTGTGCAGCTTCTTCGCGCCCGCGGCGACCTTCCCTGCGCCCTCGTTCAGCTTGTTGATCTTCGATACGGCGTCGTCGAGGTCCTCGGAGAGGTGCGGTGCGCGGTCGGCGAGCGCCTGGGCCTGCGTCTGGAGCGTGGCCAGGTTCTTGTCGAGCTTCTTCAGGTCGCCGTCCTGGTCGCCGATCAGCGTGTTCAGGTCGTCTGCGACCGTCGCCACGTCGGCGGCCGCGTCCTTCGCCTTCTTCAGGTCCGAGCAGGCCGGATCCGGCAGTACGGCGTCCTCGCAGCGTGCCTTGTAGACGTCGTCCAGCGTGTCGGAGGCCGCGTGGGCGCCCTTGGCGGCGACCGGAGCCGTCTTCACCAGGGTGTCGAGGTTGTGGCGGATCGCCTTGGAGGAGTCGGCGACCAGCCGGGCGGTGTCCCCGATGGTCTTCTCGTTGTCCTTCAGGAACGGGCCGACCTTCTTGTCGACCGCGTTGACCTTGTCGGCGAGCGTCTGCGTGCCCGCCGCGACCTGCTTCGAACCGTCCTCCAGGTCGCCCGCGCCCGTGTCGAGCTTCTTCAGGCCCTTGGACAGCTTGCCGCTGCCGTCCTTGGCGTCCGTCAGCCCGTCGGCGAGGTCCTTCGAGCCCTTCTCCGCCTTCCCGATGCCGCCGTTGAGCTTGTCGGCGCCGTTCGCCGCCTTCACCGTCGCACCGTGGATGTCGGAGAACGAGATGAAGATCTTGTCCAGGAAGGTCCGCGACGTCTTGGTGGACGCGGCCGTCCGCACCTCGCTGAACACCGTCCGCGAGATCTGCCCGACGATGTAGTTGTTCGCGTCGTTCGTACGCACCTGGAGCGCGCCCGCCTCGGGGGAGGCGCCCGCGCTGGAGGCGATCCGCCGGCTGAAGTCGGCCAGCATGGTCAGCGACAGGTAGTACCTGCCGTCCTCCACGCCCGCGCGTGCCTCGTCGGCGCTCACCTCGTGCCAGTCGAAGACCTGGCTGTCGCGCAGCCCCTCGGTGATGTCGTCGCCCGCCTCGACCTTCCTGCCGTCGGCCGTCGCCCCCTTGTCGTCGTTGACGAGCGCCACGGGGATGCGGTCCAGACGGCCGTACGGGTCCCAGAACGACCACAGGTACAGGGCGCCGTACAGCAACGGCAGCACCAGGAGCGCCACCAGGGCGGCCCTCGGCAGCTTGCCCCTGCCGAAGCGCCTGAGCTCAAGAGCGGCCAGTTTCGGCGAGCGCATCGGTCTTCTCCTTCCCCGCAGTGGTGACGACGACGGTGTCCTCGGGAGCCTCGCTGCACACCGCCAGGACGGTCGTCCCGGACTCGGCGATCGACCTCAACAGCGCCCAGGCCTCGGCCCGTTCGGCGTCCGAGAGCTTGAGGTCGGTGTCGTCGACGCCGAGCAGCCGGGGACGGCCGAGCAGAGCCAGCGCGATGGAGAGCCGCAGCGCCTCCAGCCGCTCGAGATCCCGTACGGACGTCCGGGAGCCCTTGGGCAGCGACTCCCGGTCCAGCCCCGCGGCAGCCAGCGCGGTGTCGATCCGCAACTGCGCCTGGGCCGCCCGCTCGGCACGCGGGCGCAGCAGCGCGCGCAGCGAGTCGCCGAACCTCCGCTGCAGCAGCGCCCGTTCGCGCAGGTGCTCCCCGACGGTGAGCGCCGGGTCGAGGTCGGTGACCCCGGCGACGTTGGCCGGCGCACTGACGCGGCGCACCGCCGCCAACTGCTTGGGCAGCCGTGCCCCGCCCACGGTCGCCGTCCCCTCGGTGGCCTTCATCCGCCCGGTGAGCGCGAGCAGCAGGCACGTACGGCCGGAGCCGGACGCTCCCTCGATCGCGATCAGCGAGCCGGGCTCCGCGTCGAACGTGACGTCGCGGAAGGCCCAGCCGCGCGGGCCCCTGAGTCCGAGGCCATGGGCCGTGACTCCGGTTCCGGACACGGCTCCCCCCATCCCCTGAATTTGAACTGACTGGTCAGTGCAAAAACTATCCCGAACCTTCGATCGAAGCAAAGGCGCAGGTCAGAACGGATTGTCAGTGCCATACCGCACGATGGACACATACGGCCACAGCGCCGTCACAAAGACGACAGGAGGTTCGTCATGGCCAGCTACCACGCAGCAGCCGCCCGCCGGCGCCGCGCCACCGGCCCTGCCCCCTCACTGACCGGTCCGGCCAGCGACGTGCACCCGGTGCTGCGCCGGACCGCCGCCCCGCCCGCCGCCCTCGACCTGCTCGCCCAGGCCCGCGCCGGACTGGACGAGGCAGCCGTCCTCGAAACGCCCAACGAGCGCTACGCCACGGCCCATCTCGCCGCCCTGCGCACGGCCGCCGCCGTGCTCGCCGCGCGAGGCCGCCCGGAGCCGAGCTCCCGACGCAGGGCCCGCATCAGGAGCGCCTGGGAAGTGCTCCCCGAAATCGCGCCCGAACTCGCCGAGTGGAGCGCGCTGTTCGCCTCCGGCGCCCGGCGCCGCGCCCGGGCCGAGGCCGGCATCCAGGGTGCGGCCAGCCGCCGGGACGCCGACGACCTGATACGCGACGTGGCGATGTTCCTGCGCCTCGTCGAGCGGATGCTCGTCCTCCAGCCGGTCCTCCCGCAGCCGCGCCAGGACGCCGACCACCCGCAGGCCGACCCGGAGCGCGACCGCGACTTACCGGACACCGGATGAGCAGGTCCGCTGTACGAGACGTCCGCTGGGGCACGCCACCGTGGTGGCCGGGTGCGGCGGCGGAGGCAATAGGGTGGAGGGCGCCTGAAGCCTTCCTCCCGCAGCCCGGGCCGGGGAGGCGTCCCGTTCGCTCCGCCGTGCCATGGGCGGTGCCGCGCCGAGGAGTCAACTGCCGTGTCGGACCCCACGCGTCCCCGCGCCTCCCTCCGTACCGCCGTGGTCTGGGAGGTCCTCCAGGACGCCCTCGAGCGCCGGGTCAAGGCCACGGGACGCCAGGCGTTGGACGTCCTCGACACCGGGGGCGGCAGCGGCAAGTTCGCGGTGCCGGCCGCCCGCCTCGGCCACCAGGTCACCGTCGTCGACCCCAGCCCGAACGCCCTGTTCGCGCTGGAGCGCCGCGCCGCCGAAGCCGGCGTAGCCGACCGCGTGACGGGCGTCCAGGGCGACGCCCACGGCCTCTTCGACGTGGTCGAGCGCGGCGGCTACGACGTCGTGCTGTGCCACGGCGTCCTGGAGTACGTCGACGACCCGGCCGAGGGCGTGCGCAACGCGGTGGCCGCCCTGCGGTCCGAGGGCGTCCTCAGCCTGCTCGCCGCCGGCCTCGGCGGCGCCGTGCTCGCGCGGGCCCTCGCCGGCCACTTCAAGGAGGCCCGGCAGGCCCTCGCCGACCCGAACGGCCGCTGGGGCGAGGGCGACCCCGTGCCGCGCCGCTTCACCGCCGAGCAGCTGACCGGGCTGGTCGAGGGCGCGGGCCTCAGGGTCGGCGCCGTGCACGGCGTGCGGGTCTTCGCCGACCTCGTCCCGGGCGTCCTCGTGGACACCGAACCGGGTGCCGTGGAGGCACTGCTGAAGCTCGAGGAGGCGGCGGCCGAACTCCCCGCCTTCCACTCCGTGGCCACCCAGCTCCACGTGCTCGGTGAGACCCCGGGGGCGGCCGAGGCCTGAGCCGCCTCCCGCGTCGCGCCGCTGATCAGGGACTTGGGTGCGGATGGAGTACGCCACAGGCCCCCCGATCGGGCGTCCAGCGCCGTATGATCGAGGGAGACCGCCCGGCATGACGGGTCGGCCGCTGGGGAATGCAAGATTCAGCGAGCCGGGACGTCCATGGCGGGTTCCGGTTGGCCAATTGGCGCAGAGGGGCGGGTTTCACGGGGGCGATTCCCTGCCTATCCTGAAGGGACCCCCGGGTCGCCCCGGCGACCGCACGATGAGGAGGACTCCGTGCCGCTCTCGGAGCACGAGCAGCGCATGCTCGAGCAGATGGAGCGAGCGCTGTACGCCGAAGATCCCAAGTTCGCGTCGGCGCTCGAGGGAAGCGGGCTGCGTACGTACACCCGGCGGCGGGTCTACCAGGCGGTCGCGGGCTTCCTCGTGGGTATCGCGCTCCTCATGGCTGGAATGGTCGCCAAGCAGGTCTGGCTGAGCGTGGTGGGCTTCCTCGTCATGCTGGGCTGCGCGGTTCTCGCGGTGACCGGCTGGCGCAAGGCCCCCAAGCCGGGCGAGCAGCCCGCCGCAGGCGCCCCGCACGCGCGCCGTCAGGGCCGGCAGAAGCGCTCCATGATGGACCGGATCGAGCAGCGCTGGCAGCGGCGCCGCGACGAGCAGGGCCACTAGCTCCTCTTCGCTCGACGAGCAGCTCCCATATGCAGATGAGGGGGTGACCACCCGAGGGTGGTCACCCCCTCACGCACGCCCGGAACAGGGGCACAGTGCCGGGACCACAGCAGCCGGCCCCGGCCCCCGGAGAAGCCGGGGCCGGGGCCGAACGTTCGGACCGTCAGCCGCTCTGCTGCCCGGACGGGCGCCGCAGTCGCACCAGCACGCTCGACCAGCTCTCGGCCGTGCGGGCCTTGAGGGCCGTCCAGCGGTCCATGACGTCCCACACCGCGCGGATCGCCGACCGAGGAGCGACGACCGCACGCACGCGCGTGGTCCAGTTGACCCTCGCCCGCAGCGCCGCCCGCAGCCTGCGCACTTCCTCGGCGAGTCCGGGCACCGCCTGCGGCTCCGGCGCGAACAGCACCTGTTCCACGGCACCGGCCACCCGGTGCACCGACTGGGCCGTCGCCGGGTCCAGCTCCCCGAGCCGCACGATCCGCGCGGCCGCCTTCCGCGGGGTCAGTGCGTCGTCCGGCACGATGCCGTAGTCCCAGGCCGTGTCGGTGAGCTCCCGCCAGACGGCCAGGACGTACCCGGCGGTCACCTCCGCGGCGAACCGCGCGTCCGCCTGCACCGACATCGGCGGGGCGGTCACGGCGACGTCGTCCGTGGTCGCCTCGCCCGCGCCCCGTCGTCTGCGCTCGCCCTTGGCCAAGGCCAGGCCGGACGAGGCGTGCTGGGCCGAGGCCAGCCGAACCGAACGCCGTCGCAGCCGCCACAGCATGGGCAGCAGCGGCAGCGCGAGCACCAGGAGACCCAGCAGCGTCCACGCGGCGATCTGGTACCAGGGGGGACCGTCGTCACCAGGCTTGACCGTGTCCAGCGGGACCGCGCCGGCGCACAGGTTGTCCTTCTTGTCCTGCACCGAGCAGCTCGTGCTCGCCGACGGTGCCGTCGACGAGGAGGAGCCCGCCGTCTGCGAGGGCCGCACGACGTCCGGGAGGCCGTTGCCCGGCGTCTCCGATTGCGTGTACGGGGGAGTCACGCCCCGGTTCGGCGTCGGCTCGAAGCGGGTCCAGCCCACGCCCTCGAAGTACAGCTCGGGCCATGCGTGCGCGTCCTTCAGACCCACCGACACCGAGCCGTCCGCCTGCGGCGTACCGGGGGCGAAGCCCACCGCGACCCGGGCCGGTATGCCCAGGGTGCGGGCCATCGCCGCCATCGCGAAGGAGAAGTGGACGCAGAAGCCCTCCTTGTCCTTCAGGAACTTGGCGATCGCCTGCGGGCCGGTGCCGACCTGCACCTGGGTGCTGTACTGGAAGCCGCCGGTCAGGGCGAAGTAGTCCTGGAGCTTGACCGCCTTCTCGTAGGAGTTGGCCGCCCCCTTGGTGACCTTGCGGGCGGTCTGCGCGACGACCGCGGGCACCGAGTCCGGCACCTTGGTGTAGTCGCGCCTCAGGGAGGCGGGCGGCTCCGGCGCGTTGGCGAGCTGCTCCGCAGTCGGCTGCACGTCGAGGCTCTTGACCAGGTAGGTCTTGCCGCGCGTGGTCTGGCCGTGGTCGCCGACGAGCGTCATGCCCACCGGTTCGTAACGCCACTTGCCCTCGATGTCCACGCCGCTGGGCGGATAGGGCATCGGCAGCCAGTCCTGGGCGTACCAGTCGGCGGCCGAGATACGGGTCTGGATCTCCGCGCGCTTGACGTCCGGGCCCAGGCCGTTCGGCGTCGGGAAGTCTTTCGGCACGGCGACGATGTGCCGCTTGGCCGGCTTCCACGTGCTGCCGTCGAAGTCGTCGAGCGACACGATCCGCAGATACAGGTTCGAGATGTCGTTGCTGTTGGTCTTCAGGGACAGGACCTGACGGTCCTCGTCCACGTTCAGACTGTCGCGCAGCGACACCAGCGGGTTCACCGCGGAGATGGTGCCGCCGCTTCCGGTGCCGGAGCCCACGCCCGTCCTGGCGGCGTCCAGCAGGCCGCCGCTCATCGAGGGCAGCGCGGCCGGCACCACGAGGGCGAGGCCCAGCGCGACCACGCCGATGCGCCGCCCGGTGCGGATCGGCGCCACCGCGCCGGGCTCCCCGCCCGGAGCGCGTGGGCCGCCGCCGAAGACCCGGCCCCACTGGGAGAGCCGCTCCCGCCCCTCGGCCAGCAGCAGGAGCAGATAGCCGGCCGCCGCGACCAGGAACCACAGCCAGTCCGCGCCGCCGTCGGACAGCCCGGCGGCGACGGAGTACAGCGCGAGCAGCGGCAGCCCGGCCGGAGCCGCGCTGCGGAACGTCACCGCGAGGGTGTCCACCGCGAGCCCTATGATCATGACCCCGCCGATCAGCATCAGCCGGATGCCGTCGGACTCCAGCGGTGCCGGGATCGCGTACCGAGCGATGTCGTCGCCGCCTTGTTGCAGCAGGTCGGCGAAGTGGCGGAACGCCTCCGGGCCGGGGACGATCCCTATGAACGCCTGCTGCCGGGCGAAGACCAGCGTCAGCAGCATCAGCGTGACGAGCGCCTGCGCCGCCACCGTCAGCGGCCGCGCGAGCGGCACCCGCCGGGTCACCGCGCCCACGCCCGTCTGCACGCCCAGCAGGAACGCCACCTGCAGGATCCAGGTGGCCGGCGAGACCAGCGGCAGCAGGGCGGTGGATGCCATCAGCGTGGCCGCCCAGGCGCACAGCGCCAGTCGGGCCCGACCGCTCATGACCTCGCCCCCTCGCCGTTCGTCCCGCCCGTCGCCGCGAGACCCGCGCGGTCGCGGTCCGCCTGCCGCCACAGCTCGCCCAGCGAAGCGCCCCGCGGCACGCTCACGGCCGTCCAGCCGGCCTCCCGCAGCATCCGCAGCCGCTCCTCACGCATGTCCAACGGCCCGGCCACATCGGTCGGTTCCCGCACCCACACATCGCTGTCCAGCAGGAACGCGACCGCGCCGCCGCTGCGTTGCCGCATCTTGGCGACTACCGCCGCCTGTTCCTCGTCGAGGTCGCCGAAGAAGGCCACCAGCAGCCCTTCGTTCCCGCCGCGCAGCACGTCGTAGGCCCGGGACAGGCCCGAGCCGTCCGAGTGGTCGACCACCGCGAGGGTGTCCATCATCAACCCCGCCGAGTCGGCCGTCTCCTGGCTCGCGCCCGCGAACCCGTCGGCGCCCTCGCCCGGCACCGAGTTGCCGGTGTCCGTCAACAGCCGGACGGAGAAGCCCCGTTCGAGCATGTGCACCAGCACGGACGCCGCGCCCGACACGGCCCACTCGAAGGCCGAGTCCGGGCCCGCGCCCTCGAAGGCGATGCCCCGGGTGTCCAGCAGCACCGTGCACCGCGCGCGCTGCGGCTGCTCCTCGCGGCGCACCATCAGCTCGCCGTAGCGGGCGGTGGAGCGCCAGTGGACGCGGCGCAGATCGTCGCCGTAGCGGTACCCGCGCGGGATCACGTCGTCCTCGCCGGCCAGCGCGAGCGAGCGCTGCCGCCCGTCGCCGTACCCCTTCGCCTCCCCGCTCAGCCGGATCGGCGGCAGCGCCTCCACGCGCGGGATCACCGTCAGGGTGTCGTACGACGAGAAGGAGCGGGTCAGCTCGCACATGCCGAACGGGTCGGTCAGGCGCAGCTGCAGCGGGCCCAGCGGGTAGCGGCCGCGCAGGTCCGAGCGGACCCGGTAGGACACCTCGCGGCGGCCGCCAGGCTCGACCCGGTCCAGCACGAAGCGGGGCCGCGGGCCGAGCACGTACGGCAC
Source organism: Streptomyces sp. NPDC047043 (assembly GCF_040644055.1). Lineage (NCBI taxonomy): Bacteria > Bacillati > Actinomycetota > Actinomycetes > Kitasatosporales > Streptomycetaceae > Streptomyces > Streptomyces sp. NPDC047043. Next base: position 186,546 of record NZ_JBEYVO010000002.1, on the reverse strand, counting down.
CCGGTCCTGGAGCATCAGCAGGCCCGTGGGCAGCCGCGAGACGTTGTCCATCCGCAGATGGACGCGGGCCTCGCTGCCGGCGGGCACGCGCGCGGGGGAGAGCCGACGGCTGCCGGCCACCCGGTAGCGCGTGCGGTACAGGAACAGCGCGCACACCAGGGGCAGCACGGCGAGCAGCAGGCCCACCCGCAGCAGGTCGCTCTGGCCCAGGACGTAGGCGCAGATGGCGGCCGCGATACCGGCCGCCAGGAAGGAGCGTCCACGGGTGGTCAGACCCGCCAGGGCCGTACGGATGCCGCCCTTCTCGCCCCGGTCGGCCTCCGCGTGCCCCGTCCCCCCGGAGGTCATCACAGCCTCCGCGGCGGCTGCTGGGGATACGCCGGAGCGCCATGGCCAAGACCGCCGAAGTTGCCCTGCTGCTGGGGCGCTGCGGGCACCGCGGTGCGCTGCAGGATCTCCTGCACGACCTGCTCGGCCGTACGGCGGTTGAGCTGGGCCTGCGCGGTGGGCAGCAGACGGTGCGCCAGGACGGCGACGGCGAGCGCCTGCACGTCGTCCGGCAGGGCGTACTCCCGGCCGCTCAGTGCTGCGGAGGCCTTCGCAGCGCGCAGCAGGTGCAGCGTCGCGCGCGGCGAGGCGCCGAGTCTGAGGTCGGGGTGGCTGCGCGTGGCGGCGACCAGGTCCACCGCGTACCGCCGGACCGTTTCCGCGACGTGGACGCCGCGGACCGCCTCGATCAGCTTCACGATGTCGTGCGCGTGCGCCACCGGCTGCAGGTCCTCCAGCGGGGACACGCCGCCGTGCACGTCGAGCATCTGCAGCTCGGCCTCCACGCTGGGGTAGCCCACCGAGACCCGGGCCATGAAGCGGTCGCGCTGGGCCTCCGGCAGCGGGTAGGTGCCCTCCATCTCGACCGGGTTCTGCGTGGCCACCACCATGAAGGGGCTCGGCAGCTCGTAGGTCTGCCCGTCGATGGTGACCTGGCGCTCCTCCATCGACTCGAGCAGCGCGGACTGCGTCTTCGGCGAGGCGCGGTTGATCTCGTCGCCGATCACGATCTGCGCGAAGATCGCGCCCGGCTTGAACTCGAAGTCCCGGCGCTGCTGGTCCCAGATGGACACACCGGTGATGTCCGAGGGCAGCAGGTCGGGCGTGAACTGGATGCGCCGCACCGAACAGTCGATGGACTTCGCCAGCGTCTTCGCGAGCATGGTCTTGCCCACGCCGGGGACATCCTCGATCAGAAGATGTCCCTCGGCGAGCAGTACGGTCAGCGAAAGCCGTACGACCTCGGGCTTGCCCTCGATCACTCCTTCCACCGAACTGCGGACCCGCTCCACAGTGGCAGTCAGATCTGTAAGGCTCGCTCGATCGTCATAGGTCGTCACCCGGCCCTCCTCGGCCCGTTCTTTCTCCGGGCCGACGCTCTGCTGTGCGGACCGGCCCACCCCTGGAACACGGACACCACGCGTGGAAAGTTCCGCGGGATGCCACACACCGCATTCTTGCTGCCGTTACCGATTCGTGTCACTCGACTGTGGACAACTGGCTGCGATATGTCGGGTTTTACGGCGCTTGGGCTCCAGGATGCGCGGGTTTTGCGAAAAACGAGAGGGGCCGGGAGCCGTTACGTCGGATCGATCTCGCGCAGCAGACCCGTCTTCACGTCGAAGACGAAGCCGCGCACGTCGTCGGCGTGGAGGAGGAAAGGCGAGGTGCGCACGCGCTGCATGGACTGCCGTACGTCCTGGTCGACGTCCCGGAAGGCCTCGACGGCCCAGGCCGGGCGCTGGCCGACCTCCATCTCCAGCTCGGTGCGGAAGTCCTCGGTGATCGCCTCCAGGCCGCAACCGGTGTGGTGGATGAGGACGATGCTGCGGGTGCCGAGCTTGCGCTGGCTGATGGTGAGCGAGCGGATCACGTCGTCGGTGACCACACCGCCCGCGTTGCGGATGGTGTGGCAGTCGCCGAGCTCCAGGCCGAGCGCGGCGTGCAGGTCGAGACGGGCGTCCATGCAGGCCACGACCGCGACGTGCAGCACGGGGCGGGCGTCCATCCCGGGGTCGGTGAATGCCGCGGCGTACCGCTCGTTCGCCTCCACGAGGCGGTCGGTGACGGTGCCGCCGTGTATGGCGCCTTCGGACTCGGTGGGAACGGATGCAGAAGTCGTCATACCTATGACGGTACTGGTCACATGCGATCCGGTCCTGGTGTGAGAGCGGGAAAAGAGCGTCATCACGGTCCTCTTGTGAGGTAACCCACATAGGCGGCGGGGGCGAAGCCGTACGGGTGATTTTCCCGGATATGCCGCTTCGCACTCATGCAGGTCCGCGACGCGCAGGCCGGTTGATTGACCGCGAGACACCGTGGACTAAAGTGACGCGAAGCGGGAGGCGAGGCTCTCCCTGCTGGACTGATTTTCCCGGAGGCCCCAGGCACGGACGGTCTCCCCACGTGCGCGGCGCGTACGTACGGCTCGGCCTCCTCCCGCTCGCGGTCGGCTGACGCTCTTGGCGCCGGCAGACCTCCCCTTCACGAGCGGGCGGGGACCCGGCGGTGCGTACGCCCCGCGCCGGACCTGAGAGGGCCCCTTGAGCCAGAGTCGACACGTCCCGGTGATGCTCCAGCGGTGCCTGGACCTGTTGGCCCCCGCCCTGCAGCGGCCGGGCGCGGTGGTCGTCGACTGCACCCTCGGCCTCGGCGGCCACAGCGAGGCCCTGCTGACGCAGTTCCCCGAGGCCCGGCTGGTCGCCCTCGACCGCGACAAGGAGGCGCTGCGCCTGTCCGGCGAGCGGCTCGCGCCGTACGGGGAGCGCGCCACGCTGGTGCACGCGGTCTACGACGAGCTCCCGGACGTACTCGAGAGGCTCGGCATCGCGCGCGTGCAGGGCGTCCTGTTCGACCTCGGCGTCTCCTCCATGCAGCTCGACGAGGCGGACCGCGGCTTCGCCTACGCCCAGGACGCCCCGCTCGACATGCGCATGGACCAGACGGCCGGCATGAGCGCCGCGGAGGTCCTCAACACCTACCCGGCGGGCGAACTCGTCCGGATCCTGCGCGCGTACGGCGAGGAGAAGCAGGCCAAGCGGATCGTCGCCGCCGTTGTGCGCGAGCGCGAGAAGGAGCCGTTCAGCAACAGCGCGCGGCTCGTCGAGCTGATCCGGGACGCGCTGCCGCAGGCCGCCAAGCGCACCGGCGGCAACCCCGCCAAGCGCACCTTCCAGGCGCTGCGCATCGAGGTCAACGGCGAACTCTCCGTCCTGGAGCGGGCGATCCCGGCCGCCGTGAAGGCGCTCGACGTGGGCGGACGGATCGCCGTCCTGTCGTACCACTCGCTCGAGGACCGCCTGGTCAAGCAGGTGTTCGCGGCCGGCGCCGCCAACACCGCGCCCCCCGGGCTGCCGATCGTCCCCGAGCAGTACCAACCCCGGCTCAAGCTGCTCACCCGCGGTGCCGAACTTCCCACCGAGGAAGAGGTCGCCGAGAACCGGCGAGCGGCACCGGCGCGACTGCGCGGCGCCCAGCGCATCAGGGAGGACGTGAGTGAGTGAGCCGGGTGTGAACGACTTGGCGCGTAGGCGGGTTGGAAAACCGGACTCACTGGAGGCCGAGTGAGCAGGAAACCCGAACTGAGGGGGCGGGCCGCTCGTCTCGCACGGCTCTTCCCCGGACCGGGAACTCGTGGACAGGCGGCGCGCACCCCCTTCGTCCTCCTCGTCGTACTCCTTCTCGGCGGCGGCCTGATCGGGCTCCTGGTGCTGAACTCCGCGCTCAGCGAGGGCTCGTTCAAGCTCGACGACCTGCAGAAGGACACCAAGAACCTCACCGACGAGGAACAGGCGCTGCAGCGGGACATCGACTCCTACTCCGCACCGGAGGCCCTCCAGCGCCGCGCCCGCGAGCTCGGCATGATCCCGGGTGGCGATCCCGCATTCCTGAGCCCCGACGGCACCGTGAAGGGCGTCCCCTCGACCGCCTCCGGGGCGGGCTACGCCGAGCCACCGCTCGTGCTGCGCCCGCCGGAGCCCGTCGTCTTCACCACGGTCCCCAGCACGTCCCCCGCCGAGATCCCCGTCTCGGAAGCCGCCTCCAACCCGACGACCCCGACCTTCGGCAGGTGACGGAAGTGTCCGACAGGGAACCGCCGCGCCGCCGCGTGCCCGGCCCCGCGCGTGCCGACCGGCCCGCCTCCGGCCGGCGCCGCCCGGGCCCCGGCGCCCGCCCGGCCCGCCGCCCGGCAGCGGCCCGTCCCGGGGCCCCCAAGATCCTGAGGCTGGGCAGCCCCCGCCCCCGGCTGCGCATGGTCAGCCTCGCGCTGACGCTGGTGCTGATCGCCTTCGTCGTACGACTGCTGCAGGTGCAGGCGGTCGACGCGAGCGCGTACGCCGCCAAGGCCGAGCAGAACCGGTACGTCGGCCAGATCCTGCCCGCCGAGCGCGGCGGCATCACCGACCGCAACGGCGTGGAGCTGGCGACCAGCGTGGACGCGTACGACATCACGGCCGACCCCACGATGTTCACCCGCAAACAGCTGAAGGTCGACGACGGGCCCGAGCAGGCGGCCGCGCTCCTCGCGCCGATCATCGGCATGGACCAGGACAAGATCGTCCAGAAGCTCCGCCCCAAGAACAAGGGGCTGCGCTACGTCCTGCTCGCCCGCCGCCAGATCCCGCAGGTGTGGACGCAGATCAAGGACCTGAAGGCCGCGCTCAACGCGAAGGCCCAGACCGACAAGTCCACCGTCAACGCCCTCGCCGGCGTCTTCTCGACCCCCAGCACCAAGCGCATCTACCCCAACGGCGACCTCGGCGCCGGGATACTGGGCTGGGTCAACGACTCGGGCCAGGGCGGCGGCGGCGTCGAGCAGCAGCTGAACAACGAGCTGGCCGGCAAGGACGGCAAGATCCGCTACGCCCAGTCCGGCGGCCGTCTGGTGCCCACCGTGGGCTCCACCGAGACCCCTGCGGTGCCCGGCAATGATGTCGAGCTCACCATCGACCGCGACATCCAGTGGGCCGCGCAGAACGCGATCTCCGAGCAGGTCAGGAAGTCCGGGGCGGACCGCGGCTACGTGATAGTGCAGGACACCCGGACCGGCCAGATCCTCGCCATGGCCAACTCGCCCGGCTTCGACCCGAACGACCTGTCCAAGGCGGACGGGGACGTCCTGCACAACTGGGCGGTGGAGGACGCCTACGAGCCCGGCTCCACCGCCAAGGTCATGTCGATGGCCGCCGTACTGCAGGAGAACGTCGCCACACCGCTGACGCACGTCGTCGTGCCGAACCGGCTGCACCGCGGCGACCGGCTCTTCAAGGACGACATCGACCACGACACCTGGGACCTGACGCTCAACGGCGTGCTCGCCAAGTCCAGCAACATCGGCACCATCCTGGCGACCGGCCAGCTCGGCAAGACGCAGAAGCAGGCCAACCAGGTCCTCTACTCCTACCTGCGCAAGTTCGGCATCGGCAGCTACACCGGACTCGGCTTCCCGGGCGAGACCAAGGGCATCCTCGCGCCGCCCGACAAGTGGTCGACCTCGCAGCAGTACACGATTCCTTTCGGCCAGGGCGTGTCCGTCACCGCGATGCAGGCGGCCTCCGTCTACTCGACGATCGCCAACGGCGGCGTACGCGTCGAACCCACGCTGGTGCGCGGCACCAAGGGACCGGACGGACGCTTCACACCGGCCGCCAAGCCCAAGAAGACAAGGGTCGTCAGCGCCAAGACGGCGAGGACCCTCGCCCAGATGCTGGAGTCGGTCGTGGACGACCGGGAGGGCACCGGCAACAAGGCGCGCATCCCCGGCTACCGGGTCGCGGGCAAGACGGGTACGGCCAACCGCGTGGATCCGGCCACCGGCAAGTACCACGGTTACACCTCGTCGTTCGCGGGATTCGCACCCGCGGACAACCCCCGCATCACCGTCTACTGCGCCATCCAGAACGCCACGAGCGGCAGCTACTTCGGCGGCCAGATCTGCGGACCCATCTACAAGGAAGTGATGGAGTTCGCACTGAAGACCCTCCAGGTCCCGCCCACCGGCGCGAAGGCCGCGAACCTGCCCGTCACCTTCTAGCCCTGATCAGCGCAACCAGCCAGGAACGCTCCGTGACCATGATCACCCCCGACTCCGGCAACCCGGGCGCCCCCAGCCCCTCGCCCACCCGTCTCCCGCCACCGCCCTTGCCGGACCGCGCTGCGCGCGGGCCCCTATTTAGCTCGCAAGCGGGTGCGCCCGGTACGCTCACCGCCGTGCCACACGCTGATCAGTCCCAAACCACCCAGAAGGGCGCATCCGTGACATACCCGGGGCCGCCCAGGCCGGTGCAGGTTTCCGCGACACCCCTCGCGGAGCTCGCCGATCAGCTGGGTGCCGCCGCGCCGCAGGGCTCCGCCGAGGTCACGGGCATCACCCATGACTCGCGCGCCGTCCGCCCCGGCGACCTGTACGCCGCCCTCCCGGGCGCCCGCCTGCACGGCGCCGACTTCGTCACGCAGGCCGCCGGCCTCGGCGCGGTCGCCGTGCTGACCGACCCGACCGGTGCCGAGCGTGCCGCGGCGACGGGCCTGCCGGTCCTGGTCGTCGACGACCCGCGCGGGCAGATGGGCGAGCTGGCGGCCACGATCTACGGTCACCCGGGCCGCGACCTGCTCCAGATCGGCATCACCGGCACCTCCGGCAAGACCACCACCGCCTACCTCGTCGAGGGCGGTCTGAAGACCAAGAACAACACCGGCCTGATCGGCACGGTCGAGATGCGCATCGGCGACGAGCGCATCAAGTCCGAGCGGACCACCCCCGAAGCCACCGACCTGCAGGCCCTGTTCGCCGTCATGCGCGAGCGCGGTGTCGAGGCGGTCGCCATGGAGGTCTCCAGCCATGCGCTGGTGCTCGGCCGGGTCGACGGCTGCGTCTTCGACATCGGCGTGTTCACCAACCTCAGCCCGGAGCACATGGAGTTCCACTCCGACATGGAGGACTACTTCCGGGCCAAGGCACAGCTGTTCACCCCGAAACGCAGCAAACTCGGCATCGTCAACTTCGACGACGAGTACGGCCGCAGGCTGGTCCACGAGGCCTCGGTCCCGGTCGTCACCTTCTCCGCCGAGGGCCACCCGGACGCCGACTGGCGCGCCGAGGACGTCGAGATCGGCCAACTCGACTCGACGTTCACCGTGATCGGCCCCCAGGGCGAGCGCATCGAGGCCAAGGCGCCGCTGCCGGGCCCCTTCAACGTCGCCAACACCCTCGCCGCGATCGTCGCCCTTGCCGCCGCCGGGCTCGACCCGCAGACCGCCGCCGACGGCATCGCGGCCGTGCCGGGCGTGCCCGGGCGACTGGAGCGCGTGGACGCCGGCCAGCCGTATCTCGCGGTCGTCGACTACGCCCACAAGACCGACGCCGTCGAATCGGTGCTGCGCGCCCTGCGGCATGTCACCGAGGGCAAGCTGCACGTCGTGCTCGGCTGCGGAGGCGACCGGGACAAGACCAAGCGCGCGCCGATGGGCGCCGCCGCGGCCCGCCTTGCCGACACCGCCGTACTGACCTCGGACAACCCCCGCTCCGAGGACCCCCTCGCGATCCTTGCAACCATGCTCGAGGGCGCGGCGTCCGTACCAGCACACGAACGCGGTGAGGTCCAGGTCTTCGAGGACCGGGCCGCCGCGATCGCCGCCGCCGTCGCCCGAGCGCGGCCCGGAGACACCGTGCTGGTCGCGGGCAAGGGACACGAGCAGGGCCAGGACATCGCCGGGGTGGTCCGTCCCTTCGACGACCGCCAGGTGCTTCGAGAAGCCATCCAGAAGACCCAGGGATGAACTTGTGATCGCCCTCTCTCTCGCCGAGATCGCAGCAGTCGTCGGCGGGCAGACGCATGACATACCGGATCCGTCCGTCCAGGTCACCGCTCCGGTCGTCCGGGACTCCCGCGAGGTGGAACCCGGCAGCCTCTTCGTCGCCTTCGTCGGCGAACGCGTGGACGGCCACGACTTCGCCCGGCAGGTCGTCGAAGCGGGTGCGGTCGCGGTTCTCGCGTCGCGCCCCGTCGGTGTCCCCGCGATCGTCGTCGAGGACGTCCAGAGCGCCCTCGGCGCCCTCGCCCGTCATGTCGTACGACGCCTCGGCGCCACCCTCGTGGCCCTCACCGGCTCCGCGGGCAAGACCAGCACCAAGGACCTGATCGCCCAGGTCCTGCAGCGCAAGGCCCCCACGGTGTGGACGCCGGGCTCGCTCAACAACGAGATCGGGCTGCCGCTCACCGCACTCAGCGCCACCGACGAGACCAGGTTCCTCGTGCTGGAGATGGGCGCCCGCGGCATCGGCCACATCCGCTACCTCACGGATCTGACGCCCCCGAAGATCGGCCTCGTCCTCAACGTCGGCACCGCCCACATCGGCGAGTTCGGCGGCCGCGAGCAGATCGCGCAGGCCAAGGGCGAACTCGTGGAGGCCCTTCCGGAAGACGGTGCCGCGATCCTCAACGCGGACGACCCCCTCGTACGGGCCATGGCATCCCGTACGAAGGCGAAGGTGATCCTTTTCGGAGAGGCCGACGAAGCGGACGTACGTGCCGAGAACGTGCGACTCACGGACACAGGACAGCCCGCCTTCAGGCTCCACACACCCTCCGGTGCAAGCGACGTGACCATGCGCCTGTACGGTGAGCACCACGTGTCGAACGCGCTCGCCGCGGCCGCCGTCGCCCATGAGCTGGGCATGTCCGCGGAAGAGATCGCCACCGCGCTCTCCGAGGCGGGCTCCCTCTCCCGCTGGCGCATGGAGGTCACCGAGCGGCCGGACGGCGTGACCATCGTCAACGACGCCTACAACGCGAACCCCGAGTCCATGCGAGCCGCCCTGCGCGCGCTCGCGGCCATGGGCCGGGGGCGGCGGACCTGGGCGGTGCTCGGCAAGATGGCCGAGCTCGGGGACGAGGCGCTCGCCGAGCACGACGCGGTCGGGCGGCTAGCTGTCCGGCTCAATGTCGGCAAGCTCGTCGCGGTCGGGGGCAGGGAAGCGTCCTGGCTGCAACTGGGCGCATATAACGAGGGTTCGTGGGGTGAGGAGTCGGTGCACGTGTCCGACGCACAGGCGGCGATCGACCTGTTGCGCAGCGAGTTGCGCCCGGGGGACGTCGTACTCGTGAAAGCGTCCCGTTCGGTGGGGCTCGAGAGCGTTGCCCAGGCGCTGCTCGAGACGGGTGCCGAGGGTGAGGTTGCCGCCCGATGATGAAGCAGATCCTGTTCTCGGGAGTCATTGGCCTCTTCCTGACCCTGGTCGGCACCCCGCTGCTGATCAAGCTCCTCGCCCGCAAGGGCTACGGCCAGTACATCCGCGACGACGGCCCGCGCGAGCACGCCAGCAAGCGCGGTACGCCGACCATGGGCGGCATCGCCTTCATCCTGGCGACGGTGGCCGCGTACTTCCTCTCGAAGCTCATCACCGGCTACACCCCGAGCTACTCGGGTCTGCTGGTGCTCGGCCTGATGGTCGGCATGGGCCTGGTCGGCTTCCTCGACGACTACATCAAGATCGTCAAGCGGCGTTCGCTGGGTCTGCGCGCCAAGGCGAAGATGGCCGGCCAGCTGATCGTCGGCATCAGCTTCGCGGTGCTGGCCCTGCAGTTCCAGGACGCCCGCGGCAACGCCCCGGCCTCCACGAAGCTGTCGTTCATCACGGACTTCGGCTGGTCGATCGGCCCGGTGCTGTTCGTGGTCTGGGCGCTGTTCATGATCCTCGCGATGTCGAACGGCGTGAACCTCACCGACGGTCTGGACGGTCTCGCCACCGGCGCCTCGGTGCTGGTCTTCGGCGCCTACACCTTCATCGGCGTCTGGCAGTTCCAGGAGTCCTGCGCCAACGCGCAGACCCTGACCAACCCCAACGCCTGCTACGAGGTGCGCGATCCGCTGGACCTCGCGGTCATCGCCTCCGCGCTGATGGGTGCCTGCCTCGGCTTCCTGTGGTGGAACACCTCGCCGGCCAAGATCTTCATGGGCGACACCGGTTCGCTCGCGCTCGGCGGTGTCCTCACGGGCCTGGCCATCCTCTCCCGCACGGAGCTGCTGGTGGCCATCATGGGCGGCCTGTTCGTCCTCATCACCATGTCGGTGGTCATCCAGGTCGGCTCCTTCCGCCTCACCGGCAGGCGCGTCTTCCGGATGGCGCCACTCCAGCACCACTTCGAACTCAAGGGCTGGTCCGAGGTTCTTGTGGTGGTCCGCTTCTGGATCATCCAGGGCATCTGTGTGATCGTCGGACTGGGCCTCTTCTACGCGGGATGGGCAGCGGACAAGTGATCTCCTCGGTGCCTTCCGACTTCCAGGGCAAGCACGTCACCGTCGCCGGGCTCGGCGTCTCCGGTATCCCGGCGGCCAAGGTGCTGCACGCGCGCGGGGCCGTTGTCACGGTCGTCAACGACGGCGACGACGCACGCGCGCGTGAACAGGCCGCCGAACTGGAGGCTCTGGGCATCACCGTGCGCCTCGGTGACGGCGCGACCCTGCCGGAGGGCACCGAACTCGTCGTCACCGCACCGGGCTGGAAGCCGGACAAGCCGCTGTTCGTCGCGGCTCGCGAAGCCGGCCTGGAGATCTGGGGCGACGTCGAACTCGCCTGGCGGCTGCGGGGACCCGACGCGGCCCCCTGGCTGGCGGTGACGGGCACCAACGGCAAGACCACCACCGTCCAGATGCTGGCGTCGATCCTGAAGGCGGCGGGCCTGCGCACGGCCGCCGTCGGCAACATCGGCGTCTCGCTCCTGGACGCGGTGCTCGGCGAGGAGCAGTACGACGTCCTCGCCGTGGAGCTGTCCAGCTACCAGCTGCACTGGGCGCCCTCCCTGCGCGCCCACTCGGCGGCTGTCCTCAACCTGGCGCCCGACCACCTCGACTGGCACGGCTCCATGGAGGCGTACGCGCGCGACAAGGGCCGTATCTACGAAGGCAATCGCGTCGCCTGCGTCTACAACGTCGCCGACAAGGCCACCGAGGACCTGGTGCGCGAGGCCGACGTCGAGGAGGGCTGCCGGGCCATCGGCTTCACCCTCGGCACCCCGGGCCCCTCCCAACTCGGTGTCGTGGACGGCATCCTGGTCGACCGCGCCTTCGTCGAGAACCGGCAGAAGAACGCCCAGGAGCTCGCCGAGGTCGCCGACGTCAACCCGCCGGCCCCGCACAACATCGCCAACGCCCTTGCGGCGGCGGCCCTCGCGCGCGCCTTCGGGGTGCCCGCAGCGGCCGTACGGGACGGCCTCAGGAACTTCACCCCGGACGCGCACCGCATCGCGCATGTGGCCGACGTGGACGGGGTCGCGTACATCGACGACTCCAAGGCGACCAACACGCATGCCGCGGAAGCCTCGTTGGCGGCGTACGAGTCCATCGTCTGGATCGCGGGCGGGCTCGCCAAGGGCGCGACCTTCGACGAGCTGGTCGCCAAGTCGGCAAAGCGACTTCGCGGAGTCGTGCTCATCGGCGCCGATCGCGCCCTGATCCGCGAAGCCCTCGCGCGACACGCGCCGGAAGTACCCGTCGTCGACCTCGACCGGACCGACACTGGGGCGATGCTCGCGGCTGTCCAGGAGGCCCAGCGGCTCGCCGTCGAAGGCGACACGGTGCTGCTGGCCCCGGCCTGCGCCTCGATGGACATGTTCGCCAACTACAACAAGCGCGGTGACGCGTTCGCGGAGGCGGTTCGCGAACTCGGCTCCTGACCGACGTAGCGGAGGCGCTGATGCCCAGTAGTCGTACCGGACGTCCGCCCGTGCAGCGGGCCGTCCGACGGCCCGCCGTGAGCCGGTCGCCCCGCGACAACCCCCTACGCCGTCTGTACCTCAACGCCAAGCGTGCCTGGGACCGGCCGCTGACCGCGTACTACCTGATCCTCGGCGGCAGTCTGCTGATCACCGTGCTCGGCCTGGTGATGGTCTACTCGGCCTCCCAGATCACCGCGCTGCAGATGTCGTTGCCGGGCTCGTACTTCTTCCGCAAGCAGCTGCTCGCGGCCGTGATCGGCGGCGTACTGCTGCTGGTCGCCTCCCGGATGCCGGTCAAGCTGCACCGCGCGCTGGCCTACCCGATCCTCGCGGGCGCCGTCTTCCTGATGGCGCTGGTGCAGGTGCCGGGGATAGGGATGTCGGTCAACGGCAACCAGAACTGGATCTCGCTCGGCGGCTCCTTCCAGATCCAGCCCAGCGAGTTCGGCAAGCTCGCCCTGGTGCTGTGGGGCGCCGACCTGCTCGCCCGCAAGCAGGACAAGAGGCTGCTCAACCAGTGGAAGCACATGCTGGTGCCGCTCGTTCCGGCCGCCTTCATGCTGCTCGGGCTGATCATGCTCGGCGGCGACATGGGTACGGCGATCATCCTCACGGCGATCCTGTTCGGCCTGCTGTGGCTGGCCGGTGCGCCCACGCGGCTGTTCGCCGGGGTGCTGTCGATCGCCGCCGTTCTCGGTGTGATCCTCATCAAGACCAGCCCGAACCGCATGGCCCGCCTGTCCTGCATCGGCGCGACCTCACCACAGTCCGGACCGGTCGACTGCTGGCAGGCCGTGCACGGGATCTACGCGCTCGCATCCGGCGGAATCTTCGGATCCGGACTCGGCGCGAGTGTGGAAAAATGGGGCCAACTCCCGGAAGCCCACACGGACTTCATCTTCGCCGTCACCGGTGAGGAACTGGGCCTTGCGGGGACGCTGTCGGTGCTCGCCCTCTTCGCGGCTCTAGGCTATGCGGGTATCCGCGTGGCCGGACGCACGGAGGACCCCTTCGTCAGGTATGCCGCGGGAGGCGTGACCACCTGGATCACCGCGCAGGCGGTGATCAACATCGGTGCGGTGCTCGGCCTGCTGCCGATCGCCGGCGTCCCCCTCCCGCTGTTCTCCTACGGAGGGTCCGCCCTGCTGCCGACCATGTTCGCCATCGGGCTGCTGATCGCGTTCGCGCGTGACGAGCCCGCTGCGCGGGCGGCGCTTTCGATGCGGCAACCTCGCTTTGGTAGAAAGCGGGCGGGAGGCGCCGCGTCGGCACGGGGGCCTCGGAGATGGAACACGATGCGACGGCGTGCCTCGGCGGCGCGCTCGTCCGGAGAGCGGTGAATTTCGGTGCATGTCGTACTCGCCGGTGGGGGGACCGCCGGCCACATCGAGCCCGCGCTCGCCCTCGCGGACGCCCTGCGCAGGCAGGACCCCACCGTGGGGATCACGGCCCTGGGCACGGAACGCGGCCTTGAGACCACGCTGGTTCCGCAGCGGGGCTACGAGCTCGCGCTGATCCCCGCCGTACCTCTGCCACGCAAGCCGACGCCCGAACTGATCACCGTCCCGGGCCGGCTGCGCGGCACGATCAAGGCGACCGAGCAGATCCTCGAGCGCACCAAGGCCGACGCGGTCGTCGGCTTCGGCGGGTACGTGGCCCTGCCCGGCTACCTCGCCGCCAAGCGCCTCGGTGTGCCGATCGTGATCCACGAGGCCAACGCCCGCCCGGGCCTTGCCAACAAGATCGGCTCGCGCTACGCGGCCAAGGTCGCCGTCTCCACCCCGGACAGCAAGCTGCGCGACGCCCGCTACATCGGCATCCCGCTGCGCCGCACCATCGCCACCCTCGACCGGGCCGCCGCCCGCCCCGAGGCCCGCGCGATGTTCGGCCTCGACCCCAACCTGCCCACGCTGCTGGTCTCCGGCGGCTCACAGGGCGCCCGCCGCCTCAACGAGGTCGTCCAGCAGGTCGCGCCCTGGCTGCAGCAGGCCGGCATCCAGATCCTGCACGCGGTCGGCCCGAAGAACGAACTGCCGCACGTACAGCAGATGCCGGGAATGCCCCCGTACATCCCGGTAAGTTACCTGGACCGGATGGACCTCGCGTACGCCGCTGCCGACATGATGCTCTGCCGCGCGGGCGCGATGACCGTCGCCGAACTCTCCGCCGTCGGACTGCCGGCCGCCTACGTACCGCTGCCCATCGGCAACGGCGAACAGCGGCTGAACGCCCAGCCGGTGGTCAAGGCCGGCGGCGGACTGCTGGTCGACGACGCGGAACTGACGCCCGACTGGGTACGGGCCAACGTCCTGCCCGTGCTCGCCGACCCGCACCGGTTGTACGAGATGTCCCGCGCCGCCGCCGAGTTCGGCCGCCGGGACGCCGACGACCTGCTCGTCGGCATGGTGTACGAGGCGATCGCCGCCCGTCGTGCACATCACTAGGACCGCATGAACGAAGGGCAGGGAGCGTGGCCGGACCGACCACCGCCGAACGCGGTGAAAGCCAGCAGGAGTCGTCCGGCCCGCCTCCGGCACGGAGGTTGAGGCTGACCCGCCTTCGTACGATCATCATCCTTGCCGTCGCGCTCGTTCTCCTCGGCGCGGGCAGCGTATGGCTGTTGTACGGCTCTCAATGGCTGCGCGTGGAACGGGTGTCGGTCTCCGGAACCCGGGTTCTGACCCCCGCGCAGGTGCGCGAGGCCGCCGAAGTCCCCGTCGGGGCACCGCTGATTTCCGTCGACACCGATGTGATTGAGACGCGACTGCGCGCGAAACTGCCCCGAATTGACACGGTTGACGTGGTCCGTTCCTGGCCCCACGGAATCGGCCTGAAAGTGGTTGAACGCACTCCGGTTCTGATTGTCCAAAAGGGCGGAAACTTCATCGAAGTGGACGATGAAGGTGTCCGTTTCGCCACGGTTTCTCGGGCTCCGAAAGGCGTTCCCGCACTGGAATTTGCCCTGTCCTCCGCGGGCTCGTCCGCCGCAAGCCTGCGACGCTTCGACGAGGACCGGTTGGTGCGCGAGGCGGTGCGCGTCGCACGTGCCGTTCCGGCCGCAGTCGCCCGCGACACCCGGACCGTCAAAGTGCGCTCCTACGACGACATCTCGCTGGAGTTGGGCGACGGCCGGACCGTCTTGTGGGGGAGTGGTGAGAGGGGCGCTCTGAAGGCCCGTACGCTCACCGCTCTCATGAAAGCGGCGCCGGATGCGCGGTACTTCGACGTCTCGGTTCCCACCGCCCCTGCGTCATCGGGGAGTTGACGCACATCCGCGCAGGCCAGCACCCTGGTTGGGCAGCGCTACGCCTGATCACATAGGGTGAAAAGAAAAACGGGAGGTTCGGCGTGTTCGTTGAACGTGCGCCACTTGTCGACTTAGTGTCCTGTTCAGAAGACTTCAAGGAACGGACACACTGGTAACCCTAAACTTCAACGTTAGGGTTCGGGTCGGCGCTACGGACCGTCCCAATCGGCATCCGTCGCCGGATCGCATGACCCGCGATACGGCGACACGTAACTCGAGGCGAGAGGCCTTCGACGTGGCAGCACCGCAGAACTACCTCGCAGTCATCAAAGTCATCGGTGTCGGCGGCGGTGGTGTCAATGCCATCAACCGGATGATCGAGGTCGGTCTCAAGGGCGTCGAGTTCATCGCCATCAACACCGACGCGCAGGCGCTGTTGATGAGCGACGCCGACGTCAAGCTCGACGTCGGTCGCGAACTCACCCGCGGACTCGGCGCCGGAGCCAACCCGGCCGTCGGCCGCAAGGCCGCCGAGGATCACCGCGAGGAGATCGAGGAGGTCCTCAAGGGGGCCGACATGGTCTTCGTCACGGCCGGTGAAGGCGGCGGCACCGGCACCGGCGGCGCGCCCGTCGTGGCCAACATCGCCCGCTCCCTGGGCGCCCTCACCATCGGCGTGGTCACCCGTCCGTTCACCTTCGAGGGCCGGCGCCGCGCCAACCAGGCCGAGGACGGCATCGCCGAACTTCGGGAAGAGGTCGACACCCTCATCGTCATCCCGAACGACCGGCTGCTGTCCATCTCGGACCGCCAGGTCTCGGTGCTCGACGCCTTCAAGTCGGCCGACCAGGTCCTGCTCTCCGGTGTCCAGGGCATCACCGACCTGATCACCACGCCCGGTCTGATCAACCTCGACTTCGCCGACGTCAAGTCCGTGATGTCCGAGGCCGGTTCGGCCCTCATGGGCATCGGCTCGGCCCGCGGCGACGACCGCGCGGTGGCCGCGGCCGAGATGGCGATCTCCTCGCCGCTGCTCGAGGCGTCCATCGACGGCGCCCGCGGCGTGCTGCTCTCCATCTCCGGCGGCTCCGACCTCGGCCTGTTCGAGATCAACGAGGCCGCCCAGCTGGTCAGCGAGGCCGCCCACCCCGAGGCCAACATCATCTTCGGTGCGGTCATCGACGACGCCCTCGGCGACGAGGTCCGTGTCACAGTGATCGCGGCCGGCTTCGACGGCGGCCAGCCGCCGGCCCGCCGGGACAACGTCCTCGGCTCGGCCTCCTCCTCGAACCGCCGCGAAGAGCCCACTCCCGTACGGCAGTCCGAGAGCCGCCCGTCCTTCGGCTCGCTCGGCAGCGTCACGCCGAAGGAGGACCCGGAGCCCACGCCCGAGCCGGCGAACGAGGTCCCGGTCGCCCCGCCGGTCCCGCCGTCGCGGTCCTACACGGACAGCGCGGCCGAGGAACTGGACGTGCCGGACTTCCTCAAGTGATCCTTCTGACGTGATAAGACAGCGCGACATCGTGAACGGCGCGCACTTCGCCTTCACCGACCGGTGGGGCGGGGTGAGCGCCGTTCCGTACGAGGAGCTCAACCTCGGCGGAGCGGTCGGCGACGACCCCGACGCCGTACGGACCAATCGTGAGCTGGCCGCCAAGTCCCTTGGTCTGGAACCGGCTCGGGTGGTCTGGATGAACCAGGTGCACGGCGCGGACGCGGCGGTGGTGGACGGGCCCTGGGGCGACCGGCCCGTGCCGGAGGTCGACGCGATCGTCACCGTGCAGCGGGGTCTCGCCCTCGCCGTGCTCACCGCCGACTGCACCCCCGTTCTGCTGGCCGACCCGGTCGCCGGTGTCGTGGCCGCCGCCCACGCGGGCCGGCCCGGCATGATCGCCGGGATCGTCCCCGCCGCCGTACGGGCCATGACCGAACTCGGAGCAGAGCCGGGCCGGATCGTCGCCCGCACCGGACCCGCCGTCTGCGGCCGTTGCTACGAGGTGCCCGAGGCGATGCGCGCCGATGTGGCCGCCGTCGAGCCGGCGGCGCACGCCGAGACGAGCTGGGGTACTCCCGCGGTCGACGTGACCGCCGGAGTGCACGCGCAGCTCGAGCGGCTCGGGGTGCGCGACCGGGAGCAGTCGCCGGTGTGCACGCTGGAGTCGGCCGATCACTTCTCGTACCGACGCGATCGCACCACGGGGCGACTCGCGGGATATGTCTGGCTGGACTGATGGGGCATGACGGACCGTAAAGGCGAACTCGCCGCAAATCTGGCGAAAGTCGAGGAGCGCATCACGGCCGCGTGCACGGCGGCCGGGCGCAAGCGTGAAGAAGTGACCCTGATCGTGGTCACCAAGACCTATCCGGCCAGTGATGTGAGGATTCTGTCGCAGCTCGGTGTGCGTCACGTGGCCGAGAACCGGGACCAGGACGCGGCACCCAAGGCCGCCGAATGCTCGGATCTGCCGCTCACATGGCACTTTGTCGGTCAGTTGCAGACCAACAAGGTGCGTTCCGTGGCCGGTTATGCCGATGTGGTGCAGTCCGTCGACCGCGACCGGCTCGTCGGGGCGCTCTCGAAGGAGGCGGTACGGCAGGAGCGCGAACTCGGCTGCCTGATCCAGGTCGCGCTCGACGCGGACGAGAGCGGACGCGGGCAGCGCGGGGGCGTCGGGCCCGGCGGAATCGAAGAGTTGGGCGAGCTCGTCGCGCGGGCGCCAGGTCTGCGGCTGGACGGTCTGATGACCGTGGCGCCGCTCACCGGACCCTACGCGGGGCGCGAACTGGCGGCGTTCGAGCGGTTGATGGATTTGTCGACCGACCTGCGCCGAGCCCATCCGGCTGCGAACATGGTGTCGGCAGGAATGAGTGCGGACCTCGAACAGGCCGTGGCCGCCGGAGCGACACATGTACGCGTCGGTACCGCGGTACTCGGAGTCCGCCCCGGGCTCGGGTAACGTCGCCAGGAAGTCGGACCACAGCAGAAAATATGGTCAGTGCCGCCGAAGGCGGGCGCAACGACCTCGTGGATCGCGGGCACTTGGCAGTCGTCAGCCGATCCACCACAGAGCGGAGGACTCAGAGCATGGCCGGCGCGATGCGCAAGATGGCGGTCTACCTCGGCCTCGTGGAGGACGATGGGTACGACGGCCGGGGATTCGACCCCGATGACGACTTCGAGCCCGAACTGGACCCCGAGCCCGAGCGGGACCACCGACGGCACGAACCCTCCCACCAGTCGCACGTCGCACATCAGCCCCAAAGGGACGAAGAGGTGCGAATCGTGCAGTCGCCCGCGACACGCGAGCCGGTCGCACGTTCCGCTTCGCTACCCGCGGAATCCAGCCGTCCGGCGCGCATCGCGCCCGTGGCGTCCATCACACAAGAACGCGCAAGCCTGGAGAAGAACGCACCGGTGATCATGCCCAAGGTCGTGTCGGAACGAGAGCCGTACCGGATCACCACGCTTCACCCGCGGACCTACAACGAGGCCCGTACCATCGGGGAACACTTCCGTGAGGGCACCCCGGTGATCATGAATCTGACTGAGATGGATGACACAGACGCGAAGCGACTTGTCGACTTTGCGGCCGGTTTGGTGTTTGGTCTTCACGGCAGCATTGAGCGGGTGACGCAGAAGGTGTTCCTGTTGTCGCCTGCTAACGTCGATGTCACGGCGGAGGACAAGGCCCGTATCGCAGAGGGCGGGTTCTTCAACCAGAGCTGAGACGCTCGACCGGAAACCGCAGTACAAAGAAGTACCCAGCAGCACGGAAACAGGGGAGAGGGAAGCACCGAACATGGGCGTGGTCCTGGATGTCGTCTACATCGCGCTGATGTGCTTCCTCATCGTGCTCATCTTCCGGTTGGTCATGGACTACGTCTTCCAGTTCGCCCGCTCATGGCAGCCCGGCAAGGCGATGGTGGTCGTTCTGGAGGCCACCTACACTGTCACCGATCCACCGCTCAAGCTTCTGCGGCGGTTCATCCCGCCGCTGCGTCTCGGGGGCGTGGCGCTCGACCTGTCCTTCTTCGTACTGATGATCATCGTCTACATCCTGATCTCGATCGTGAGCCGGCTGTGAGCGATGTGACCTACCGTCTTGCCGATGCCGACGACTACGTTGAGGTGAAGAGATGCCGTTGACCCCCGAGGACGTGCGGAACAAGCAGTTCACGACCGTCCGCCTCCGAGAAGGCTATGACGAGGACGAGGTCGATGCCTTCCTCGATGAGGTCGAAGCCGAACTGACGCGCCTGCTCCGCGAGAACGAGGACCTGCGCGCCAAACTGGCTGCGGCCACGCGTGCTGCTGCCCAGAACCAGCAGAACATGCGCAAGCCCCCGGAGGGTCCCGGCGGTCCGCAGGATCAGCAGCAGGGCATGCCTCCGCAGGGCGGTATGCCGCAGCAGGGCATGCGAGGTCCGGGCGCTCCGGTGCCGGCCGGCATATCGGGCCCGCCGCAGCAGCAGATGGGTGGCCCCATGGGTGGTCCGCCCCAGCTGCCTAGCGGTGCCCCGCAGCTGCCCGCCGGTCCCGGCGGTGGTCAGGGTGGTCCGCAGGGTCCCGGTCCGATGGGCCAGGGTCCGATGGGGCAGGGCCCCATGGGCGGCCCGATGGGCGGCCAGCCCCCCATGCAGCAGCAGATGGGCGGCCCGATGGGTGGCCCCATGGGCGGCCCGATGGGCGGCCCCGGTCAGGGCCCCGGTGGCGACAGCGCCGCCCGTGTCCTCTCGCTGGCCCAGCAGACCGCCGACCAGGCGATCGCCGAGGCCCGTTCCGAGGCCAACAAGATCGTAGGCGAGGCGCGTTCGCGTGCCGAGGGTCTCGAGCGTGACGCTCGTGCCAAGGCCGACGCCCTTGAGCGGGACGCGCAGGAGAAGCACCGCGTCGCGATGGGCTCCCTGGAGTCCGCCCGCGCCACGCTGGAGCGCAAGGTTGAGGACCTGCGCGGCTTCGAGCGCGAGTACCGCACGCGCCTGAAGTCGTACCTCGAGTCCCAGCTGCGTCAGCTGGAGACCCAGGCCGACGACTCGCTGGCCCCGCCGCGGACCCCGGCGACCGCGTCGCTTCCGCCGTCCCCGGCGCCCTCGATGGCCCCGGCCGGCGCGAGCGCCCCGTCGTACGGCAACCCGACCATGGGTGGCCCGGCTCCCGCTGCTCCGTCCTACGGCGGTCAGCAGCAGATGTCCCCGGCGATGACCCAGCCCATGGCTCCGGTCCGCCCGCAGGGTCCGTCGCCGATGGGCCAGGCTCCCTCGCCGATGCGCGGGTTCCTGATCGACGAGGACGACAACTGACGGCCGCCACGGCCACTAGTACGCCGTAGGCGTCGGCAGCGTTCAACAGGGCGGGGCCCCGGAATTGATCCGGGGCCCCGCCCTTTTTGCGCGTGTTGATCGCCGCGCCGGTGGGAGCGTCGTACGGCCGCTGTTGGAGCGGCTGGGGCTCGGCTCTCTGCGGGCCGGCGGCGCACGCCGAGAGGGCCCGGCCCCCCCGCGGGGAGACCGGGCCCTCTTGGACTGTGTGCTCAGGCCTTGCGCAGGCGGAAGGTGAGGGACAGGCCCTCGTCGGTGAACGGGGCGCCGTAGCTGTCGTCCGCCTCGCCCTGGGCGAAGTCCGTTGCCAGGACCTCGTCGGCGATCAGGCCGGCGTGTTCGGTCAGCGCGGCGATGACCGCCGGGTCCGTGGAGGTCCAGCGCAGGGCGATGCGGTCGGCCACGTCGAGGCCGCTGTTCTTGCGGGCCTCCTGGATCAGGCGGATCGCGTCACGGGCGAGGCCCGCCTGGCGCAGCTCCTCGGTGATCTCCAGGTCGAGGGCGACCGTCGCGCCGGAGTCCGACGCCACCGACCAGCCTTCGCGCGGGGTCTCCGTGATGATCACCTCGTCGGGGGCGAGGGTGATCGTCTCGCCGTCGACCTCGACCGACGCGGTGCCCTCGCGCAGGGCGAGGGAGAGCGCGGCCGCATCCGCGTTCGCCACGGCCTTGGCGACGTCCTGGACGCGCTTGCCGAAACGCTTGCCCAGGGCGCGGAAGTTGGCCTTCGCGGTCGTGTCGACCAGGGAGCCGCCGACCTCGGAGAGCGACGCCAGGGATGTGACGTTCAGCTCCTCCGTGATCTGCGCGTGCAGTTCGCGGTCGAGGGACTCGAAACCGGCGGCCGCCACCAGTGCACGCGACAGCGGCTGGCGGGTCTTCACGCCCGACTCCGCGCGCGTGGCGCGGCCCAGCTCTACGAGACGGCGGACGAGGACCATCTGCTTCGACAGCTCGGGGTCGATCGCCGTGAGGTCCGCCTGGGGCCAGGAGGACAGGTGCACCGACTCCGGGGCGCCCGGGGTCACCGCCACGACCAGGTCCTGCCAGACCCGCTCGGTGATGAACGGGGTCAGCGGGGCCATCAGCTTGGTGACCGTCTCGACGACCTCGTGCAGGGTGCGCAGCGCCGCCTTGTCGCCCTGCCAGAAGCGGCGACGGGAGCGGCGGACGTACCAGTTGGAGAGATCGTCGACGAACGCCGACAGGAGCTTGCCGGCGCGCTGGGTGTCGTACGCCTCCAGGGCCTGTGTCACCTGGTCGGTGAGCGCGTGGAGTTCGGACAGCAGCCAGCGGTCCAGGAGCGGACGGTCCGCCGGGGCCGGATCGGCCTCGCTGGGCGCCCAGTTGGCGGTGCGCGCGTACAGGGCCTGGAAGGCGACCGTGTTCCAGTAGGTCAGCAACGTCTTGCGGACGACCTCCTGGATGGTGCCGTGGCCCACGCGGCGTGCCGCCCACGGGGAGCCGCCGGCCGCCATGAACCAGCGCACCGCGTCCGCGCCGTGCCGGTCCATCAGCGGGACCGGGTCCAGGGTGTTGCCCAGGTGCTTGGACATCTTGCGGCCGTCCTCGGCGAGGATGTGGCCGAGGCAGACCACGTTCTCGTACGAGGACTTGTCGAAGACCAGGGTGCCGACCGCCATCAGCGTGTAGAACCAGCCGCGGGTCTGGTCGATGGCCTCGCAGATGAACTGCGCCGGATAGCGGGACTCGAACAACTCCTTGTTCTTGTGCGGGTAGCCCCACTGCGCGAACGGCATCGAACCCGAGTCGTACCAGGCGTCGATGACCTCCGGCACGCGCGTGGCCGTCTTCTGGCACTTGGGGCAGGCGAAGGTGACGTCGTCGATGTAGGGGCGGTGCGGGTCCAGTTCGGACTGGTCGCTGCCCGTCAGCTCGGTGAGCTCCGCGCGGGAGCCGACGCAGGTGAGGTGGTCGTCCTCGCAGCGCCAGATCGGCAGCGGGGTGCCCCAGTAGCGGTTGCGGGACAGCGCCCAGTCGATGTTGTTGTTCAGCCAGTCGCCGTACCGGCCGTGCTTGACCGTGTCCGGGAACCAGTTGGTGTTCTCGTTCTCCTGCAGCAGGCGGTCCTTGACGGCCGTGGTGCGGATGTACCAGGACGGCTGCGCGTAGTAGAGGAGCGCGGTGTGGCAGCGCCAGCAGTGCGGGTAGCTGTGCTCGTACGGGATGTGCCGGAAGAGGAGGCCGCGCTGCTGGAGGTCCTCGGTGAGCTTTTCGTCCGCCTTCTTGAAGAAGACGCCGCCGACCAGGGGGACGTCCTCCTCGAACGTGCCGTCCGGAAGGACCGGGTTCACGACCGGCAGGCCGTAGGCGCGGCAGACCTTGAGGTCGTCCTCGCCGAAGGCGGGGGACTGGTGCACCAGGCCCGTACCGTCCTCGGTCGTGACGTACTCGGCGTTGACGACAAAATGCGCCTCGGCCGGGAACTCGACCAGCTCGAACGGTCGTTGATAGGTCCAGCGCTCCATTTCGGCGCCCGTGAAGGACTGGCCGGTGGTCTCCCAGCCCTCGCCGAGCGCCTTGGCGACGAGCGGCTCGGCGACGACGAGCTTCTCCTCGCCGTCGGTCGCGACGACGTAGGTGACCTCGGGGTGCGCGGCGACCGCCGTGTTGGACACCAGCGTCCAGGGGGTCGTCGTCCAGACCAGGAGCGCGGCTTCGCCGGCCAGCGGACCGGAGGTGAGGGGGAAACGGACGTACACGGACGGGTCGACGACCGTCTCGTAGCCCTGCGCCAGCTCGTGGTCCGACAGGCCCGTGCCGCAGCGCGGGCACCAGGGGGCGACGCGGTGGTCCTGGACCAGCAGGCCCTTGTCGAAGATCTCCCTGAGCGACCACCAGACCGACTCGATGTACTCGGGGTCCATCGTGCGGTACGGGTCGTTGAGGTCGGTCCAGTACCCCATGCGGGTCGTCAGGGCCTCGAAGGCGTCGGTGTGGCGGGTCACGGACTCGCGGCACTTGGCGTTGAACTCGGCGATGCCGTACGCCTCGATGTCCTTCTTGCCGCTGAAGCCGAGCTCCTTCTCGACCGCCAGCTCCACCGGGAGGCCGTGGCAGTCCCAGCCGGCCTTGCGGGCCACGTGGTGGCCGCGCATGGTGCGGAAGCGGGGGAAGACGTCCTTGAAGACGCGCGCCTCGATGTGGTGGGCGCCCGGCATGCCGTTGGCGGTGGGCGGGCCCTCGTAGAAGACCCACTCGGGGCGGCCCTCGGACTGCTCCAGGGTCTTGGCGAAGATCTTCTGCTCGCGCCAGAAGTCGAGCACGGCGTGCTCGAGCGCGGGCAGGTCGACCTGGGCGGGCACCTGGCGGTACGTCGGCGTTGTCATCAGCGAGCTTCCTCCGGCGGACTTGCTGCCTTCCGTCCGGAGGGACGAGAGCTGTCTTCTGTACGCCGGTTTCGGCGCGCTCCCGCGGTACCACCCTCCTTGGCTCTCCGGTGCATCCCGCGCCACGGTGAGCCCCCTCATTGGGGTCGCGATGCCGGTTCTACCGGCCGCTGCCTCTCGGCTGCGGCTTTCTTCCGGCGGCTCCGGGGTGATCTTCACGTCGCGCTCGCCCCCGGGCTTCCACCGCCCCCGGGTCGCTCTGGGCTGCGTACGGCGCTACTCGTCCCCATCCACGCTTTTCGCTCCGCCCAGTGTACGGCGCCGCGCAGACAGCGGCCGACCGGTTTTCGAGGCGCCGCTTGCGGGGGTGCCGTACGGACGGAGATGACCCGAATGGAGCGGTACGCGTGTTCGGATCCTGGGACGGACGGTCCGGCGGATTACCCCGCGGGGAGCTGGGCACAACGCATGCAGGCTTGCTCAGCGGCAGGTGCGAGCCGGGCGAATCGGGCGGTGTGCCCCGTTGCCGCGGGGCTGAAGTCGATTTATCGTCCCAGCACGATTCGCGTGCAAGATCACAATATGTGAAGGGGCCGCGGCCATGGTGGCGAAGAAGACCGCCGTACAGCAGTCGGCGTCCGGCAGGCCCACACAGGCCTCCGGCGATGCGGCCAAGGATGTGAGCGGGAAGAAGAGCGCGCGGGCGACTGCGCCGGCTGGGGCGGGGAAGCCGGTGAAGTCGGTGCGGGGGGTCGCGGGCGGGGGGAAGGCGGGCGCCTCTCGGGCGGACGGCAAGAGCAAGCAGACGGCTGCCGGGAGGAAGGCTGCCGCCGGGACGCCGACTGCTTCCGGTGCGGCTCCTTCGAAGAAGGCGGTCGAGGAGACGTCGGCGGAGAGATCCACGGGCACGGGGACGCAGGCCGCCGGGAGGAAGGGCTCGCCTGCCGGCGGGAGGGGGACGGCGGCCGGGGAGGACGTCGAGAAGACGGTTGCGAGGAAGGCGGCAGCCAAGAAGACCGCAGGTAAGAAGTCTGCAAGTAAGAAGGCCACAGGTAAGAAAAGCGCCGCCCTCGAGGATGTCGCCGAATCGGCCGGCGTCGAGCAGGACGCCGGCATGAAGGCCGCGGACGGGCAAGGCGCGAGCAAGAAGACGGCGGGCAAGAAGAACGTGGCTGCGAAGAGCGCGGCCGAAAAGAGGACGGCAGCAAAGAGCGCGGCAACGGAGCGTACGGGCAAGAAGAGCGCGGCGGCGAAGAAAAGCGCCGCCGCGAAGAGTGCGACCGGGAAAGGTGCGGCAGGCAAGAAGGGCGCTGTCGCCAAGAGTGCGGGCAAGAAGAGTACGGCCAAGAAGCTGGGTGCGGCTCAGGCCGCGGAGCAGACGGGAGCCACGACAGTGGTTGCGAAGAAGACTCCTGGCACGGCCACGGCGGCGAAGACCGCCGTACCCAAGGCGCGGATCGCGGCGGCCGTGGAGCCGGGCGAGCTCGCGGTGCGCCCCGGCGAGGACCCCTGGACCCCGGAGGAGGTCGAGGAGGCACGGGCCGAGCTGCAGTCCGAGGAGCAGCGGCTGCGTGACGAGATCACGTCGTCCGAGCAGGCCCTCCAGGGCCTGATGCGGGACTCCGGGGACGGCGCGGGCGACGACCAGGCGGACACCGGAGCCAAGAACATCACGCGCGAGCACGAGATGGCCCTCGCGGCCAACGCGCGCGAAATGCTCACCCAGACCGAGCACGCCCTGCAGCGGCTGGACGCGGGCACCTACGGTCTGTGCGAGAACTGCGGCAACCCGATCGGCAAGGCCCGTATGCAGGCCTTCCCGCGCGCCACCCTCTGCGTCGAGTGCAAGCAGAAGCAGGAACGCCGGTACTGAGGGCGTACGCGCGCGTGCCGTACCCTCGTCCTCAGTCAGGTACCTAGGTTGAGGGACTCACGTGGCAGAGGCGGAGCGCATCATCGGTACGCCGGATTCCCCAGGGGCGGCGGGGGCCGGACCGGAGCAGGACGAGACCGCGCGGCCCAAGGGCAAGCGCAAGATCGCCGTGCTGTTCGCGGTCGCCGCCTTCGCGTACCTGCTGGACCTGGGCAGCAAGCTGCTGGTGGTGGCCAAGCTGGAGCACCACGCGCCGATCCAGATCATCGGGGACTGGCTGAGGTTCGAGGCGATCCGCAACGCGGGCGCGGCCTTCGGCTTCGGCGAGGCCTTCACCGTGATCTTCACGATGATCGCGGCGGCCGTGATCGTGGTGATCGCCCGGCTCGCCCGCAAGCTCTACAGCCTGCCCTGGGCGATCGCACTCGGCCTGCTGCTGGGCGGTGCACTCGGCAACCTCACCGACCGGATCTTCCGCTCGCCCGGCGTCTTCGAGGGCGCGGTCGTCGACTTCATCGCCCCCAAGGGCTTCGCCGTCTTCAACCTGGCCGACTCGGCGATCGTCTGCGGCGGCATCCTGATCGTGCTGCTGTCCTTCAAGGGGCTCGACCCGGACGGCACCGTCCACAAGGACTGATCCCCGGCTTTCCACAGGCTCGTTCGGGCCTGACGGAGCCGTCCGGCATACTCGACGGGTGAGCACGATTCCCGAGATCCGCACCCTGCCCGTGCCCGACGGCCTGGAGGGCGAGCGCGTCGACGCCGCCATCTCCCGCATGTTCGGCTTCTCCCGTACGAAGGCCGCGGAGCTTGCCGCGGCGGGGAAGGTCACGGTCGACGGCTCGGTGGTCGGGAAGTCCGAGCGGGTGCACGGCGGGGCCTGGCTCGAGGTCGAGATGCCGCAGGCGCCCGCGCCCGTGCAGATCGTCGCGGAGCCGGTCGAGGGCATGGAGATCGTGTACGACGACGATGACGTGGTCGTGATCGTCAAGCCGGTCGGTGTCGCCGCCCACCCCAGCCCCGGCTGGACCGGGCCGACCGTCATCGGCGGTCTGGCGGCCGCCGGATACCGGATCTCCACCTCCGGTGCCGCCGAGCGCCAGGGCATCGTGCACCGGCTCGACGTCGGCACCTCGGGGCTGATGGCGGTCGCCAAGTCGGAGCGTGCGTACACCTCGCTCAAGCGCCAGTTCAAGGAGCGCACGGTCGACAAGCGCTACCACACGCTCGTCCAGGGCCACCCCGACCCGACCAGCGGCACCATCGACGCACCCATCGGCCGCCACCCCAACCACGACTACAAGTGGGCGGTCACGGCCGACGGAAAGCCCTCCGTCACGCACTACGACCTCATCGAGGCCTTCCGCGCCGCCTCGCTCCTCGACGTCAAGCTCGAGACCGGCCGCACCCACCAGATCCGCGTCCACATGGCCGCCCACCGCCATCCCTGCGTCGGCGACCTGACCTACGGCGCCGACCCGACGCTCGCCAAGCGGCTGCACCTGACCCGCCAGTGGCTGCACGCCGTGCGGCTCGGCTTCGAGCACCCCGGGGACGGTCAGTGGGTGGAGTTCGCCAGCGACTACCCGGCCGATCTGCAGAAGGCCCTGGACCAGGTCCGCGAGGAGACCTACGGATGAGCGGCACGCGCGCGTACGTGGTGCGGGTCGCCGAGGACCCCGCCGACCTGGAGGCCTGCTTCGCCGTACGCAAGGAGGTCTTCGTCGGCGAGCAGGGCGTGCCCGAGGATCTCGAGTACGACGAGTACGACGCCGTGGCCGTCCATGTGCTGGCCGTGCGCGAGGACGGGGTGCCGCTCGGCACCGGGCGGCTGCTGCACGGGGAGAAGGCTCTGGCCAAGGTCGACGGTGACCTGACGGTGGGGTCGCTGGGGCGGCTCGCCGTCGCCAAGGAGGCGCGCGGGCTGGGTGTCGGTATCGCCCTGGTGCGAGCCATCGAGGACGCGGCACGCGCGCGCGGGCTGGCGGCGGTGGATCTGCACGCGCAGACGCATGCGCTGGGGTTCTACGAGCGGCTGGGGTACGAGGCGTACGGGCCGGAATACCCGGAGGCGGGCATCCCGCACCGGGCGATGCGGCGCGCTCTCTAGAGCCTGTCCGGGAGCGGAAGAGGCTCGTGGGGAAGGCGGCGTGGCAGGCTTGATGTCTGCTGCCCTTACGTCGACCTTCCCGGAGTACTGACCGTGGATCAGTTGGCCCTGCTGTTCGTGCTGTTGCTCGGGGCCCTGGTGAGTGTCCCGGTCGGCGACCGGTTCGGGTTGCCGGCGCCGGTGCTGATGACGCTCCTCGGGATCGTCCTCGCCGTACTCGACTTCGTGCCGAACGTCGATGTGCCGCCGGATCTGATCCTGCCCCTGCTGCTCCCGCCGCTGCTGTACGCGGCCGTGCGGCGCACGTCCTGGCGGCAGTTCGCGGCCAATCGGCGGCCGATCTTCCTCCTGGCGGTGGCGCTGGTGTTCGTCACGACCGTGTGCGTGGCCGCCGTGGCGAACGCCATTGTGCCCGGGCTGCCGGTTGCCGCCGCGGTGGCGCTCGGTGCGCTGGTCGCGCCGCCCGACCCGGTCGCCGCGACCGCGGTCGCCGGGCAGTTGGGGCTGCCGCGCCGGCTCGTGTCCATCCTGGAGGGCGAGGGGCTGTTCAACGACGTGACGGCGATCGTGCTGTACCACGTGGCGATCGCAGCCGCCCTCAGCGGCAGCTTCACACCGGGGCGGGCCGCGCTCGACCTGGTGCTCTCCGCCGTGGTGGCCGTGGCGGTGGGGCTCGCCCTCGGCTGGGGCGCCAACAAGCTGATGGATCTGCTCGGCGACCCGACCCTGCAGATCGGCCTGACACTGCTCGTGCCGTACGCCTCGTACGTCCTCGCGGAGGAGCTGCACGGCTCCGGTGTGCTCGCCGTGCTCACGACCGCCCTGTTCCTCGCCGAGTACGCCACCGACCCCGACGACGTGATGACACGGCTGGCCGGGCACGCGTTCTGGGACATCGTCGACACGCTCGTCACGGGCGTCGCGTTCGGGCTGATCGGCCTCGAACTGCACAACGCGATCCGCACGGCGTCCGGGCGGTGGGGCGAGATGCTCGGCTGGGCGGGCGTGGTGCTGGCCGTGGTGGTCGTCGTACGGCTGCTCTATCTGATGCCGGCTACCTGGCTCACCAAGCGGCTGCACGCGAAGCGGGACCACGACGAGGACATCCCGATGAGCTGGCGGGAGACCGTCGTCATGTGGTGGTCGGGGATGCGGGGAGTGGCCTCGGTGGCGCTGGCGCTGGCCATTCCGCTGAAGACCGACGACGGTTCGCCCTTCCCCGACCGCGACGAGATCGTGTTCATCGCCTTCGGCGTGATCATGGGGACGCTGGTGCTGCAGGGGCTGACCCTGCCGTGGCTGGTCAGGCGGCTGGGGGTGCAGGCCGACACCGAGCGCGAGAAGGACTTCGAGAAGACGCTCGCCGTCCGCGCGGCCAAGGCGGCCAAACGGCGCCTGCGGGAGATCGAGGAGGTCGAGGAGCTGCCGGAGGAGCTGTCCGAGCAGATGCTGCGGCGGGCCTTCGACATCGGGGTGCGGATCAGCCCCGACATGGGCGACGAGGAACGGCGCGAGGCGCACGAACACCGGGTGCGCAGGCTGAAACGGGCGCGGCGGATCCAGGGCGAGATGCTGAGCGCGGCGCGGCACGAGGTGCTGGCGGCGCGCAGTGAGGCCGGGGCGGATCCGGAGATCGTGGACCGGGTGCTGCGCCATCTCGACGTGCGTAGTTTGCGGTGACCTTTCAAGTCCGTGAAGTGGTTCGACGCCGGTGGCTTCCCGTGCGTAGGGTCGGATCATGGCTCGTAATGTCGTGATCAGTGGTGGCGGTACGGGGATCGGGCTCGCGGCGGCGCATGTCTTCGCGGCGGACGGGGATCGGGTCCTGCTGCTCGGGCGGCGGGCCGAGGTGCTGGAGAAGGCCGCGGTGGCGGGGGCTTCGACCTACGCGGCCGATCTCAGTGAACCGGCCGCCGTGCGCGGGGTCGCCGACTTCGTGGCGCGGGAGTTCGGGACCGTGGACGTGCTGATCCACGGTGCCGGCGGCGCCGGGCATCTGGAGCCCGGGTCCGAGAGCGAAGATCCCCTCGACCGTGTCGCGCACAACTGGACCGTGAACTTCCGCATCAACACCCTGACCGCGGCCCTGCTGACCGAGGCGCTGAAGGACCGGCTCGCCTCGCCGGGCGGGCGGGTGCTGTTCGTCAGCTCGATCGCCGCCTACCGGGGGTCCGGCAGCGGGGCGTACGGCGGCGCCAAGGCGGCGCTGCATCCGTACGCCCATGACCTGGCCCGGGAGCTCGGGCCGCGCGGGGTCACCGCGAACGTGGTGGCGCCGGGCTACATCGAGGACACCGAGTTCTTCGGGCCGCAGATCGACCCCGCCCGGCGCGAGCGGCTCATCGCCGACACCTCGAACAAGCGGGCCGGTACGCCCGGGGACGTCGCCGCGACCCTGCACTGGCTCGCCTCCCCGGGCGCGGGACACGTCACCTCGCAGGTCATCCAGGTCAACGGCGGTGCGGAGCGCGGGCACTGAGGCCCGCGCACCTCTCGTACGGCCTTGGGGTCTGTCCGGCGGATCATGTCGGCGTCGCGGGGTCTGACACGCCCTCCCCCACTGCCTTGAAGGCGTGGGGGACCCCCAGCGGCGTTGTCGTCACTGGCCGACGCTCCGCGTCATTCCCTCCTCCGCCTTGCAGCTGCACGCTCCCCACGCTCGAGCAACCTCGCGCGGGGGCACAACCATGACCCCGCTCGGGGCGGCCAAGACGCGCCGTTCCCTGTAGCCGACCTGATCCGCCGGACAGGCCCTAGCCGCGGCCCGTCCTCGGCGGCTCGTGTGCGCGGCGCCGTGCGCCGTCCGGGGAGCCGTCGGGGGAGCCGTCGGGGGAGCGGCGGCTGAGGGGTATCGCGGCGTCCGCCGTGTTGACGCGGGGCAGGGCGTACGGGTGCTGCTCGTACAGCCAGCGGACCATCTGCTCGCGGACCGTGACCCGTACCGTCCATATGTCGTCAGCGTCCTTGGCCGTCACCAGGGCCCGCACCTGCATGGTGTTCGGGGTGGTGTCGGTGACGGCGAGGCCGTAGTCGCGGCCGTCCCAGGCCGGGCACTCGCGCAGGATGTCGCGCAGCCGCCCGCGCATCAGCTCCACCGGAGCCGAGTGGTCGAGGTGCCAGTAGACGATGCCGGTCATCTGGGTGCCGCCGCGGGACCAGTTCTCGAAGGGCTTCGAGGTGAAGTACGACACCGGCATGGTGATCCGGCGCTCGTCCCAGGTCCGCACGGTCAGGAACGTCAGCGTGATCTCCTCGACCGTGCCCCACTCGCCGTCCACCACGACCGTGTCGCCCAGGCGCACCATGTCGCCGAAGGCGATCTGCAGCCCGGCGAACATGTTGCTGAGCGTGGACTGGGCGGCGACACCGGCGACGATGCCGAGGATGCCGGCCGAGGCCAGCAGCGAGGCGCCCGCGGCGCGCATCGCCGGGAACGTCAGCAGCATCGCGGCCGCGGCCACCACCCCGACGATCGCGGAGACCACCCGCATGATCAGCGACACCTGGGTGCGCACACGCCGGACCCGGGCCGGGTCGCGGTGGGCGCGGGCGTAACGGCTGTAGGACGTTTCCACCACGGCCGCGGCGATACGGATCACCAGCCATGCCGCCGACCCGATCAGCACCAGGGTCAGCACCTGGCCGATGGCGACCCGGTGCTCCTCCAGCACCCTCGCCTCGTCGTACGACCCTCTGAGCAGGGCCGCGCAGAGCACGAGCTGGTAGGGGATGCGACCGCGGCGCAGCAGGCCCCACAGCGGGGTCTCGCCGTGCCGCTCGTCGGCCTTGCGCAGCAGCAGGTCGGTGCCCCAGCCGATGAGCAGCGTGAGCACCACCGAGCCGCCGATCACGGACATCGGGCGGAGTACGTTCTCCATGCCTGCGAACCTAACCGCCCTCGGGCGGTCATGAACATGTGACTTCGGGCTCGAAGTGGGTACGGCCGCCGGACGGCGTTGTCAGTACCGGCTGGCACCATGGCCTCATGAACATCATGCTCTTCCACTCGACCTTCGGCCCGAGGCCCGCGGTGCGCCAGGCCGCGGACCGGCTGCGCGACGCCGGGCACGAGGTGTGGACACCGGACCTCTTCGACGGGCGTACGTTCGAGACGGTCGAGGAGGGCATGGCCTTCAAGGACGAGATCGGCAAGGACGAGCTGCTGAAGAGAGCCGTGCTGGCCGCGGCGCCCTACTCGGAGCGGGGCCTGGTGTACGCCGGGTTCTCGCTCGGGGCCTCCATCGCGCAGACCCTCGCGCTGGGCGACGAGAAGGCCCGCGGCCTGCTGCTTCTGCACGGCACGTCGGACATCGCGCCGAACGCCACGGTCGACGACCTGCCGGTGCAGCTGCACGTGGCCGAGCCGGACCCGTTCGAGACGGACGACTGGCTGAGTGCCTGGTATCTCCAGATGGGCAGAGCCGGCGCGGACGTGGAGATCTACAGATACGCCGGAGCCGGCCACCTCTACACCGACCCCGAACTGCCGGACTACGACGAGGAGGCGGCCGAGGCCACCTGGCGGGTGGCGCTCGGCTTCCTCGAGACCCTCTAGGAGGCCGTCAGCACTCCTTCGGCGGGTGGACCTGCGAGGGGAAGTGCCCGGACCACACCCAGGCCGCCGGCTGGGAGTCGTAGATCCTGAACCACATCGCCCCCGAGGGGGTGTCGGTGGTCGAGCACGCGATCCGCAGGGTCGTGCCCCGCGGTTCCGTGCGGGTCCTCGTCGACGAGGACGTGGGCTTGGTGTATATGGGAGCGCTCTCCGCCGTGGTCAGATTGACGAAGGCCGGGGCAGCGGAGGCCGCCTGGGCCTGGGTGAAGCCGGCGAGTCCGGCCAGGGCCACGGTGGCCGCGAGCACTGCGGACTTCTTGAAGGCCTTTTGGGGGGTGGCCATGTGTCTCCAATCCTGAACAGCATTGACGGGCCGCCTCCATGACGGCCCGTCAGTCCCGTAGTGCCAACGCGGCATTATCGGAAATGTGATCGATTTTTGGCGACGGCTACACCGGGTCGTACGTCCGCTCGACCTTCTGCGTGCCCGTGCGGGTGCGGTACGAACGCACCCATGTCGAGGTCGCGTTGGCCTTCGTGCGGTCGGACAGGACGTAGTAGTCCATCTGCGCGCGGTCGGCGGTGATGTCCAGGACGCCGTAGCCGTGGCGGTCGGTGTCGACCCAGTGGACGTGCCGGTTGGCGGCCTTGATGATCGGCGAGGCGATCGCGGAGACGGTGCCCTCGGGGACCTTCACGATGTCGTCGAGGTTGTCGGAGGTCACCGAGGTGATGACGAACTCCGTGGCGGCCGAGGCCGACAGCGGGTACGTCCCGGCGTCCACCGGCACGTCGTTGGCCCACGCCATGTGGATGTCGCCGGTCAGGAAGACCGTGTTGCGGATCGCGTTCGAGGTCAGATGGGCCAGCAGTTCACGGCGGTCGTCGGTGTAGCCGTCCCACTGGTCGGTGTTGAGGGCGAGGCCCTCCTGCGGCAGGCCGAGCAGCTTGGCGAGCGGCTTGAGCAGGTCGGCGGAGAGGGAGCCGATGGCGAACGGCGAGATCATCACCGAGTTGCCGACCAGCCGCCAGGTGGTGTCGGAGGCCTTCAACCCGGCCTTCAGCCAGTCGAGTTGGGCGCGCCCGGTGATGGTGCGGTCCGGGTCGTCGACCGAGCCGGAGCCGGTGGACGCCTGCTGCGAGCGGAAGGAGCGCAGGTCCAGCAGCGACAGGTCGGCGAGCTTGCCGAAGCGCAGCCGGCGGTAGGTCGTGCCCGCGATCGCCGGGCGGACCGGCATCCACTCGAAGTAGGCCTGCTTGGCGGCCGCCTTGCGGTCGGTCCAGGTGCCCTCGGCGCCCTCGGTGTGGTTGACCGCGCCGCCCGACCAGGCGTTGTCGGCGAACTCGTGGTCGTCCCAGATCGCGACGACCGGCGCCTTGTGGTGCAGGGCCTGCAGATCCGGGTCGGTCTTGTACTTGCCGTGCCGGGTGCGGTAGTCGGCGAGCGTGATGATCTCGTTCGCCGGCGCGTGCGGGCGGACGACCGTGCCGCGGGCCGCGTACTCGCCCGACTTGTACTCGTAGATGTAGTCGCCGAGGTGCAGCCAGGCGTCCAGATCGCTGCGGGCCGCGAGATGGCGGTACGAAGCGAAGTAGCCGGCCTCCCAGTTGGCGCAGGAGACCACGCCGAAGCGCAGGCCGGTCACGGCAGCGTCCGCCGCCGGCGCGGTGCGGGTGCGCGCCACCGGGGAGTCCGTGCCGCCCGCGGAGAAGCGGAACCAGTAGTCGGTGGCCGGCTGCAGGCCCCGTATGTCCGCCTTGACGGTGTGGTCGGAGGCGGCGCTCGCCGTCGTCGAGCCCTTGGCGACGATGTTCGTCAGCGCCTTGTCCTTGGCGACGATCCAGCTGACCTCCGTGTCCGCACCGAGGCCGGAGCCGGGGACCGCGTCGGAGGTGGGCGTCACCCGTGTCCACAGCAGGATGCCGTCGGGCAGCGGGTCGCCGGAGGCCACGCCGTGCAGAAACTGCGGGGTCTCGGCGGCCGCGCGGGCGGGCAGCGCGGCGGCCAGCGGGCCGGCCAGGACAGCAGTGGCCGCCGCGGCCTTGACGACCGAACGGCGGCGTGGGGAAAGCGAATTGGCGCCCTCGGCCTGCGAGGCGGCGCTCCCGGGTGTTCTGTATCGACTGGTCACGAGCGATCAGGTTACTGATCGGTATGAACGAGAGCGGGCGAACTCGTAAAAGTTCGCCCGCTCTTCTCCCCGCAGTCGGTTACGGGGCCCGTTGCGCGGTCGGTTACTGACCTTCGGTTCAGGCCTTGAGGGCCGCGCCGACCACCTTGTTGAAGTCGGCCACCGTCAGGAGCGGGGTGCCGCCGTTGAGCTGCTTGCCGTCCATGACGAAGCCCGGGGTGCCGGTCACGCCGTCCTTGTTGTCGTCGAAGGTCTTCGACATGGCCATCGCCCAGGCGTCGTAGGTGCCCTTCTTGACCGCGGTCTGGAACTTCGTGTTGTCCTTCAGCGCGGGGACGGTCTGGGCGACCTTGATGAGGTAGCTGTCGTCCTTGAACTTGTCCTGCGTCTCGTCCGGGTGCCACTTCGTCGAGTACATCGCGGTCTTGTAGTCGAGGAAGGCCTGGTCGCTGACGTTGAGGGCGGCGCCCAGGGCGCTCAGCGCGTTCTTGGAGCCCTCGCCGTTGTCCTTGTTGTCGATGAACGTGGCGCCGACGTACTGGAACTTGTACTTGCCGGCGTCGAGGTCCTTCTTGAAGGTCGAGCCGACGGTCTGCTCGAACTGGGCGCACACGGGGCAGCGCGGGTCCTCGTAGATCTTGAGGGTCTTCTTGGCGCTCGCCTTGCCGATGACGACCGTCGTGCCGTCCTTGCCCGTGGTGTTGGCCGGCGCGACGACCTTGTCGTCCTTCACGGCCTCCCAGTGGGTGGGCTTGTTGGCCTGGACGACGGCATAACCTATGCCGCCCGCCGCCGCGAGAACGGCGACGACCGAGGCGGCGACGATGATCTGCCGCTTGGCCTTGGCCCGCTTGGCCTGGCGCTCGCGCTCGACCCGCAGCCGCTCCCGGGCCGCCGTCTTCGACGCCTGGCTGTTCCTCTTGCTCATCTCGATGCTCTCCATGTGGGACGCGCACATGCCGTACGCGGGATACGTGTGGGGGATTGCTTGTGCTCAGTGCTGCTCAGGCGGAAGCGACCGAGCACGGCGGTCCACGCCGTCCCAGGGAGTGCACGAGGATCCGGTCGCGGACGACCGCGGTAGTGAGGCCGAGACGCCGTACGCGCCGTACCGCCGAGGCGGGCCGGACGGTCACCGCGGCGACCGCGAGCAGGAGCGGCCGGAATGTCGTCGCGGCGACACTCCCCAGCAGCTGGGTCAGCGCCCGTTCGCCGCGGCGCAGCCAGGCGGCCGCGAGGAGGCCGACGCCCACGTGCGCGCCGAGCAGCAGCCAGGCGGTGCCCGGGTCGGCGTGGGCGAGCAGCGATGCCAGGCGGTCGGTGCCGGTGCCGGTCACCCGGGCCAGCGGGGTGCTCACCTGCGTGTTGCTGCCGCAGAGCAGGTCCCAGCCGACGGAGCGCAGAGGGCCGGCGACGGGGCCGCCCGCGCGGCCGTAGCAGACGTGCTGGCCGGTGGTGAAGACCGTGTCGGCGGCCAGCTCCAGCGGGATCAGCAGGGCGGCGATCCGCGCGAAGCCGCGCTCGCGGCCGGCCAGGGCGTAGGCGACCACGAACACGGTGGCGGCGACCGCGGCCACCGTGTTCAGCGGCAGCGGGACCCGCGACAGCAGCACGTGCGACGCGGTGCTGAGCGTCACGACCAAGGCCGTGAACAGCGCCGCGCGAAGCGCTCTGATGCGGGTCCCGGATATGTCCATAGCGTGGAGAGTCTGTCACGTGGGCCGGTAAGGGACCCCTAAAAGCTCGCTGTGAGATTACGGACTGTTAGAGACCCGGGATCCGGCCGTTGCGGAACAGGTCCACGAAGATCTGGTGGTCGGCACGCGCGCGTGCGCCGTAGCTGTGCGCGAAGTCCACGAGCAGTTCCGCGAAGCCGTCCTCGTCGGCCGCGATCGCCGCGTCGATGGCCCGCTCGGTGGAGAAGGGCACGAGGGACTCGCCGGAGGTGTCGTCCGCCGCCGCGTGCATGGTGGCCGTGGCCCGGCCCAGGTCGGCGACGACGGCCGCGATCTCCTCCGGGTCGTCGATGTCGCCCCAGTCCAGGTCGACCGCGTACGGCGAGACCTCGGCGACCAGCTGGCCCGCGCCGTCCAGCTCGGTCCAGCCCAGCCACGGGTCCGCGTGCGCCTGCAGGGCGCGCTGCGAGATCACCGTGCGGTGGCCCTCGTGCTGGAAGTAGTCCCGGATCGCCGGGTCGGTGATGTGCCGGGAGACGGCCGGGGTCTGGGCCTGCTTGATGTAGATCACCACATCGTTCTCCAGGGCGTCGCTGTGGCCCTCGAGAAGGATGTTGTAGGACGGCAGACCGGCCGAGCCGATGCCGATGCCGCGGCGGCCGACCACGTCCTTCACGCGGTACGAGTCCGGGCGGGCCAGTGAGGCGTCCGGCAGCGTCTCCAGGTAGCCGTCGAAGGCCGCGAGGACCTTGTAGCGGGTGGCCGCGTCCAGCTCGATGGAGCCGCCGCCGGGGGCGAAGCGGCGCTCGAAGTCGCGGATCTCGGTCATCGAGTCGAGCAGCCCGAAGCGGGTCAGCGAGCGGGCGTCGCGCAGCGCGTCCAGCAGCGGGCCCTGGGCGGTGTCCAGGGTGAAGGGCGGCACCTCGTCGCTCTTGGCGCCGGTCGCCAGGGCGTGGATGCGCTCGCGGTAGGCGTCCGCGTACACCTCGACCAGCTCGGTGATCTGGTCGTCGCCGAGCGCCTTCGCGTACCCGATCAGCGCGACGGAGGCGGAGAAGCGCTTGAGGTCCCAGGTGAAGGGGCCGACGTAGGCCTCGTCGAAGTCGTTGACGTTGAAGATCAGACGGCCGTTCGCGTCCATGTACGTGCCGAAGTTCTCCGCG
Organism: Streptomyces sp. NPDC047043; assembly: GCF_040644055.1. NCBI lineage: Bacteria > Bacillati > Actinomycetota > Actinomycetes > Kitasatosporales > Streptomycetaceae > Streptomyces > Streptomyces sp. NPDC047043. The sequence continues at coordinate 149,359 of NZ_JBEYVO010000002.1, read as the reverse complement.
TGCAGGTCGCCGTGGATCCACACGCGCGAGGTGCGCTCGTCCAGGTACGGGCCGCCCCGCTTTTCCGCGTCCAGGTCGCGGTAGAAGAGGCACGCCGTACCCCGGTAGAACGCGAAGGCCGAGGCCGCCATCTTGCGGAACTTCACCCGGAACGCGGCCGGGTCGGCGGCCAGGAGCTCGCCGAAGGCGGTCTCGAAGACGGTGAGGATCTCCTCGCCGCGCTGCTCGCCGTTGAGCTGGGGGACCGACATCGCTGGGTGCCTCCTGGTGCATGACATGTGCGACAGGGTTTCTGTCGTCTTCAACGGGCGAAGGTACGCGGAAGTGCCCGTGACCCTCGCAGCAAGGTACGCGGGTAACCCCCGCGAGTGTCAGTGCCGAGGCATAGACTTCGACGCTGTCCCCCAGACTGTCCGCCAGCCTGTCGCCGAGCGTTTTCCTTGGAGGCCACGCCGTGTCAAAGCCGCCGTTCACGCACCTGCACGTCCACACCCAGTACTCGCTGCTGGACGGTGCCGCGCGGCTGAAGGACATGTTCAACGCGTGCAACGAGATGGGCATGACCCACATCGCCATGTCCGACCACGGCAACCTCCATGGGGCGTACGACTTCTTCCATTCCGCGACGAAGGCCGGAGTCACCCCGATCATCGGGATCGAGGCGTATGTCGCCCCCGAGTCCCGGCGCAACAAGCGCAAGATCCAGTGGGGCCAGCCGCACCAGAAGCGCGACGACGTCTCCGGTTCCGGTGGTTACACCCACAAGACGATCTGGGCGGCGAACGCGACGGGTCTGCACAACCTCTTCCGGCTCTCCTCGGACGCGTACGCCGAGGGCTGGCTGCAGAAGTGGCCCCGGATGGACAAGGAGACCATCTCCCAGTGGTCCGAGGGGCTCATCGCCTCCACCGGCTGCCCCTCGGGCGAGCTGCAGACCAGGCTGCGCCTCGGCCAGTTCGACGAGGCGCTGAAGTCGGCCGCCGAGTACCAGGACATCTTCGGCAAGGACCGGTACTTCCTGGAGCTGATGGACCACGGCATCGACATCGAGCACCGGGTCCGCGACGGCCTGCTGGAGATCGGCAGGAAGCTCGGCATCCCGCCCCTGGTCACCAATGACTCGCACTACACGTACGCGCACGAGGCGACCGCCCACGACGCCCTGCTGTGCATCCAGACCGGCAAGAACCTCTCCGACCCGGACCGCTTCAAGTTCGACGGCACCGGCTACTACCTGAAGTCCACGGACGAGATGTACGCCATCGACTCCTCGGACGCCTGGCAGGAGGGCTGCCGCAACACCCTCCTGGTGGCCGAACAGATCGACACCACCGGCATGTTCGAGCCGAAGAACCTCATGCCGAAGTTCGACATCCCCGAGGGCTTCACCGAGGTCACCTGGTTCAAGGAGGAGGTCCGCCGCGGCATGGAGCGCCGCTTCCCCGGCGGCATCCCCGACGACCGCCAGAAGCAGGTCGAGTACGAGATGGACGTCATCATCCAGATGGGGTTCCCGGGCTACTTCCTCGTCGTCGCCGACTTCATCATGTGGGCCAAGAAGAACGGCATCGCGGTCGGCCCCGGCCGAGGCTCCGCGGCCGGCTCGATCGTCGCGTACGCCATGGGCATCACCGACCTCGACCCCATCCCGCACGGTCTGATCTTCGAGCGGTTCCTCAACCCCGAGCGCGTCTCCATGCCCGACGTCGACATCGACTTCGACGAGCGCAGGCGCGTCGAGGTGATCAGGTACGTGACGGAGAAATACGGCGCCGACAAGGTCGCCATGATCGGCACGTACGGCAAGATCAAGGCCAAGAACGCCATCAAGGACTCCGCGCGCGTGCTGGGTTACCCGTACGCGATGGGCGACCGCCTCACCAAGGCCATGCCCGCCGACGTCCTCGGCAAGGGCATCGACCTCGACGGCATCACCAACCCGTCCCACCCGCGCTACAACGAGGCGGGCGAGATCCGGGGGATGTACGAGAACGAGCCGGACGTGAAGAAGGTCATCGACACCGCCAAGGGCGTCGAGGGCCTGGTGCGGCAGATGGGCGTGCACGCCGCCGGCGTGATCATGTCCAGCGAGCCCATCGTCGACCACGCCCCGATCTGGGTGCGGCACACCGACGGCGTGACCATCACGCAGTGGGACTACCCGCAGTGCGAGTCGCTCGGCCTGCTGAAGATGGACTTCCTCGGCCTGCGCAACCTGACGATCATGGACGACGCCGTCAAGATGGTGAAGTCCAACAAGGGCATCGAGCTCGACCTGCTGGCCCTGCCGCTCGACGATCCGAAGACCTTCGAACTGCTCCAGCGCGGCGACACCCTGGGCGTCTTCCAGTTCGACGGCGGCCCCATGCGCTCCCTGCTGCGCCTGATGAAGCCCGACAACTTCGAAGACATTTCCGCTGTGTCGGCGCTCTACCGGCCGGGCCCGATGGGCATGGACTCGCACACGAACTACGCGCTGCGCAAGAACAAGCTCCAGGAGATCACCCCGATCCACCCCGAGCTGGAGGAGCCCCTCGAAGAGGTCCTGGCGGTCACCTACGGCCTGATCGTCTACCAGGAGCAGGTGCAGAAGGCCGCCCAGATCATCGCCGGGTACTCACTCGGCGAGGCCGACATCCTGCGCCGCGTGATGGGCAAGAAGAAGCCCGACGAACTGGCCAAGAACTTCGTCCTGTTCCAGAAGGGCGCCCGGGACAAGGGCTACAGCGACGAGGCCATCCAGGCCCTGTGGGACGTGCTGGTCCCCTTCGCCGGCTACGCCTTCAACAAGGCGCACTCCGCCGCGTACGGCCTGGTCTCCTACTGGACCGCCTATCTGAAGGCGAATCACCCCGCCGAGTACATGGCCGGGCTGCTCACCTCGGTCAAGGACGACAAGGACAAGTCGGCCGTCTACCTCAACGAGTGCCGCCGCATGGGCATCAAGGTGCTCCCGCCGAACGTCAACGAGTCGGTGCACAACTTCGCCGCGCAGGGCGACGACGTGATCCTCTTCGGCCTCGAGGCCGTGCGCAACGTCGGTACGAACGTCGTCGAGTCGATCATCAAGTCCCGCAAGGCGAAGGGGAAGTACGCCTCCTTCCCCGACTACCTCGACAAGGTCGAGGCGGTCGCCTGCAACAAGCGGACCACGGAATCGCTGATCAAGGCGGGCGCGTTCGACACCCTGGGGCACACCCGCAAGGGCCTCACCGCACAGTTCGAGCCGATGATCGACAACGTGGTCGCGGTCAAGCGCAAGGAGGCCGAGGGCCAGTTCGACCTCTTCGGCGGGATGGGCGAGGAGGAGAGCAGCGAGCCCGGCTTCGGACTCGACGTCGAGTTCACCACCGAGGAGTGGGAGAAGTCGTATCTGCTCGCCCAGGAGCGGGAGATGCTCGGCCTGTACGTCTCCGACCACCCGCTCTTCGGCCTGGAGCACGTGCTGTCCGACAAGGCCGACGCGGGCATCGCCCAGCTCACCGGAGGTGAGCACGCGGACGGCGCGGTCGTCACCATCGGCGGTATCATCTCGGGCCTGCAGCGCAAGATGACCAAGCAGGGCAACGCCTGGGCGATCGCCACCGTGGAGGACCTCGCCGGCTCCATCGAGTGCATGTTCTTCCCGGCGACCTACCAGCTGGTGTCGACCCAACTCGTCGAGGACGCCGTGGTGTTCGTCAAGGGCCGCCTCGACAAGCGCGAGGACGTGCCGCGCCTGGTCGCGATGGAGCTCCAGGTCCCCGACCTGTCGAACGCGGGCACCAACGCGCCCGTGATCCTCACCATCCCGGCCACCCGGGTCACCCCGCCGATGGTCAGCCGCCTCGGCGAGATCCTCAGCCACCACAAGGGCGACAGCGAGGTGCGGATCAAGCTCCAGGGCCCGACGAAGACGACGGTGCTGCGCCTCGACCGGCATCGGGTGAAGCCGGATCCGGCGCTCTTCGGTGACTTGAAGGTACTGCTCGGACCGTCCTGCCTGGCCGGCTGAGCGACATGCATGCGCGAGGGGCGCACCCGGTGCCGGGTGCGCCCCTCTGTGTGCCTGGGTCTCAACAACCCGATATGCAGATGTCAGTTGTGGCCGAAGCGCTTCTGCTTGCCCTTGCGCGCCATGTCACCAGGAGTGACCGGGGTCGAACGCTGCTCGGCCTGCGACTCGATCGAGGAGTGCTGGGCCGTCTGCTGAGCGCGCTCGGACTGCGGCTGTTTTCGCTCACGGTTCTTGTTCTTGGCCATGGTTCTGCCTCCTGTGGGGGATCTAGGGGCCAGGGCCGGGACCAGATTCACATAGGCTGACAAGGAATGCATTTCGGATAATTACCGTCTGTTACAGGGCTTGTCGGTGCGCGAGGCCGCCGGTCGGGGCCCGAAACGCCACGCCGAAGATCGAGTTCGGGCCGTTAACCCCCGCGCAGTCGGGCAGACTCGAAGGAAGCCCGAAGCAAACCTCCCGGAAAGAGGGTGGATCCCGTGGACCGCTGCATCGTCCTGGTGGACGCCGGGTATCTGCTGGGGGCCGCCGCCAGTCTCCTCGCCGGGGAGCCCTCCCGCTCCCGCATCACCGTCGACCACGCCGCCCTGATCCAGGGTCTTCGCGAACGCGCCGAGTCCGACACCGAGCGGCCGCTGCTGCGCATCTACTGGTTCGACGGCGCCCCCGACCGCGTCCCGCAGCCCGAGCACCGCAGGCTGCGCGTGATGCCCCGGGTCACCGTCCGGCTCGGCGCCCTGACCCGCAGCGACGGACGCTGGGCCCAGAAGGGCGTCGACGCCGCCATGCACGCCGAGCTCACCGAGCTCGCCCGCAACCGCGCCTGCTCCGACGTCGTCCTCGTCACCGGCGACGGCGATCTGCTGCCGGGCATGATGGCCGCCAAGGAGCACGGCGTCGCCGTACACCTGTGGGCCGTGCAGGCCGCCGACGGGGACTACAACCAGTCCGAGGACCTGGTCGCCGAGGCGGACGAGCGGCGCGTTCTCGACCGGACATGGATCACCAAGGCCGTACGGGCCAAGGAGCTCGGCGGGGTGTGCGCGCCGCCGCCCGCACCCCGGCCCGAGATCGCCGCGATCCTGTCCGCGCCGCTGCCGGACAACGCGCTGGCCCCCGCGCCCGAGCGGACCGCCGAGGAGGGCGAACACGCTCCGGCGGCCGCCGTCTCGGAGAACGGCACGCAGGAGCGGGTCCCCGCGCCCAAGGGCGTACCCACACCCAAGGACCTGGCCGCCCTGCGCGCCCCCGGCGTGCACCCCGCTCCGCAACCCGCCAACGCCACGCTGCGCTGGTCCTCCGACAAGGGCTGGGTCGACCGGCCCGCCGCCGAGCCGCCCGACGTCGCCTCGATGCCGACGCTGGCGCAGCTGACCACCGCGGAGCAGCGGTGGGCCGACCGGGAGGAGGACATCACCACGGTCGGCGGCGATCCCTACGAGGTGGGGCAGGTGTTCGCGCGGCGGTGGATGGAGCGGCTGGGCGACCAGAGCCATCTGCAGAAGCTGTCCGGGATGTACCCGCGGGTCCCGCACCGCATCGACGGGGAGCTGCTGCGCTACGCCGCCCGGTTCGGCCTGCTCGCGCACAAGGACGACCAGATCGACGAGCACGACCGGTACGCGATCCGGGCCGGTTTCTGGCGGGAGATCGACGTGCGCACGGCCGCGGAGCACGCCCCCGCGGGTGAGTAGTTCTTTACCGGCGGATTTGCCGTTATGGGGCAACCCGAGACCGGGCGGGGCCGGTGGACCCCGTACCCTCGTCCTTTGTGAGTACGCGCGCGGCACAGGCACTTCGGCACGGCGGGGACGTCGTGTGCGCGGTGCGCGGACTGACCAAGACCTATCCGGCCGTACGAGGACGCCGGGGCACCCCGGGAACTCCCGCCGTGCGGGCCACCGACGACGTACGGCTGGACATCCGGCGCGGTGAGATCTTCGGGCTCCTCGGGCCGAACGGCGCCGGAAAATCCACTCTCGTACGGCAGCTGACCGGGCTGATGCGGCCCGACGCCGGCCGCGTCGAGATCCTCGGGCACGACATCGTGCGGCACCCGGAGCGGGCCGCGCGGATCCTCGCCTACCTCGGGCAGGAGTCGACCGCGCTGGACGAGCTGACGGTGGCGCTGGCCGCCGAGACGACCGGGCGGCTGCGCGGGCTCGAGGCCCGTCACGCGCGGGACGAGCGGGACGCCGTACTCGAGGAGCTCGGGCTCACGGCGATCGCCGGGCGGCCGCTGAAGAAGCTGTCCGGCGGGCAGCGGCGGCTGGCGTGTGTCGCCGCCGCGCTGGTCGGGGAGCGGCCGCTGCTGGTGCTCGACGAGCCGACCACCGGCATGGATCCGGTGGCCCGGCGGGCCGTGTGGGCGGCCGTGGACCGGCGGCGGGCCGAGCGCGGGGCGACCGTGCTGCTCGTCACCCACAACGTCATCGAGGCCGAGACCGTCCTCGACCGGGTCGCCGTGCTCGACCAGGGGCGGGTGATCGCCTGCGACACCCCGGCCGGGCTCAAGGAGCAGGTCGCCGGGGAGGTGCGGGTCGAGCTGGTGTGGCGCGAGGCCGCGCCGCTGCACGTCCCGGAGGTCGCCGCGCTCCAGGAGCGGGCCGTCGCGTCCGGGCGCCGCTGGACGCTCAGGCTCGCCCCCGAGGAGGCCCGCGCGGTCGTCGCCACCGTCACCGGCGGCAGCGCCTTCGCCGCGCTGGACGACTTCACGCTGGCCACGCCGAGCCTGGAGGACGTGTACCTGTCGCTGGGCGGCCATGGGCAGGGGCTGGTGAAGGCATGAGCACACGAGCCGCCGAATCCGTGTGCGTCTGCGGAGCGGACCGGGTGACTGACCGGGTGACCGCTGGAGCGAAGAGGAGCAGCTCGAGGTGAGTGTCGTATCCGCCGATGTCCTGGCGGGCGGTGCGCGGGCCGCCGACGAGACAGCCCTGGGCGAGGCCGAGCTCGCGCCGCGGGCCAGGCTGTGGCCGTCCCTGTGCGCGGTGTACCGGGCGCAGCTGTCCCGGGCCCGGGTGGCGCGGATCCCGCTGCTGTTCGTGGCGACGTTCCAGTCGGTCGGCATCCTGATCATGATGCGCGGGGTCGTGGACGCCGGGAGCGACGCCGCCCGGTTCGTGGTCGCGGGCTCGTCCGTGCTGGTGGTGGCGTACGTCGGGCTGAACCTGCTCGCGCAGTACTTCGGCCAGCTGCGCGGCAGCGGCGGCCTCGACCACTACGCGACGCTGCCGGTGCCTCCGGCGGCCGTGGTGCTGGGGGCGGCCGGGGCGTACGCCTCGTTCACCGTGCCCGGGACCGTGGTGACCGCCGCGTTCGGGGGCGTGCTGTTCGGGCTGCCGCTGGGGAACCTGTGGGTGCTCGCGGCGGTGATCCCGCTCGCCGGGGCCTCGCTGGCCGGGCTCGGTGCCGCGCTCGGGCTGCTGGCGCCGCGGCCGGAACTGGCCACGCTGCTCGGGCAGTTGGGCATGTCCGCGGCGCTGCTGCTGGGGGTGCTGCCGGCCGACCGGATGCCGGAGGTCGTGCGGTTCGCGCGCGATCTGCTGCCGTCGACCTACGGGGTCGAGGCCTTCGCGCGGACCTTCGGGGAGCGTCCCGACTGGGCCTTCGTGGTCGGGGACCTCGCCGTGTGCGCCGGGGTCGGGGTCGTCTCGCTCGCCGTCGCCACCTGGGCCTATCGTCGGGCGGCCGTCCGGTGACGCGCCGCACAGGCGGGCCTGGCACGATGTCAGGGTGACCGCACCGTTGACTCCGCCTCCGCCGCCGCATGAACGATCTTCGCAGTCTGCCCAGGCTCCGAACAACGCGTGGCAGTTGCCCGCCGGCGCGTATGCGGGGCCCGCGCCCCATGACGCCGCCTGGGACGGCACGTACGGACAGGACGGGCCCGGAATGAAGACCGAAGTGCGGGAGGCCGCCGTGATCGCGGCGGCGGTGGCGCTCGGCGGGGTGCTGCTCGGGGTGCTGTGGTGGTGGCTGGCGCCGCATGTGCCGCTGGTCGGGGACGTGGTGAACGGCGGCTGGGTCGTCTACCTCTCCGACAGCGAGGGGGAGCAGGCGATCGGGGTGGACGGAACGTTCACCCTGCTTGCGCTGGCCTTCGGTGCGGTGAGTGCGCTGGCGGCCTTTCTCTGGCGCCGGCGTGGCGGAGTGCCGCTGGTCGTGGCCCTGGGGGTCGGGGGACTGCTCGGGTCCCTGCTCGCCTGGAAGGTGGGGGTCTGGCTCGGGCCCGCGCAGGACGTGATCGCCCACGCCAAGCAGGCGGGCAAGGGCGTCACCTTCTCGGCACCGCTGAAGCTGGGAGCCAAGGGCGCGCTGCTGGCCTGGTCGCTGGCCGCGCTGGTCGTGCACCTCGGCCTGACCGCGCTGTTCGGCCCCAGGGACCCGGAGCCGTATCAGCAGAGCCCCGTCCAGACGGATCCGTACGGGGCTCCGCTGCCGTAGGAGTCACGTAGGGGTCATGCCGGACGGTGGCCGTGGTTCGAGCGGCCCTTCTTGGTGCGCCACTTGCGTTTCCGCGTTTTCTTCGACATGTCCCTCGTTCTTAACCGAGCGAGGGAGGGTCGTCGAGAGGTCACGCACGCCCGATGGCGGCCACCACCGCTTCCGTGAGCTTGGCGAGGTCCTCGGGGGACAGCTCCACCTCAAGACCCCGGCGGCCCGCCGAGATGCAGATCGTGGAGTGGGCCGAGGCCGAGGCGTCCAGGACCGTACGCAGCTTCTTGCGCTGGCCCAGGGGCGAGATGCCACCCCGGACGTAGCCCGTGGTGCGTTCGGCCAGGGACGGGTCGGCCATCGCCGCGCGCTTTCCGCCCACCGCCGAGGCCAGGGCCTTCAGGTCCAGGGAACCCGCCACCGGGACCACGGCCACCGTCAGGGCGCCGTCCACGTCCGCCACCAGGGTCTTGAAGACGCGGTCCGGCGACACGCCCATCGCCTCCGCCGCCTCCTCGCCGTAGGAGGGGTGGGAGGGGTCGTGGTCGTAGGAGTGGATCGTGTACGGCACTCCCGCCGACGTCAGGGCCACCGTCGCCGGTGTGCCGCCCTGCTGCTGGTTCTTGGACTTCTTCGCCATCCTCGGCCCGTTTCAGTTGAGGCTCGTCCGGCCGCGCGTCAGGTCCGACGCCGGCAGTGACGGCAGGCTACGGATGATCGCCGTCTCGGCGCGCAGGAGTTTCAGTTCGTCGCGCAGGCGGGACGCGGTGTCCGGGGCCTGGAGCAGGCGCTGTTTGGTGGGCGTGTCCAGCATCATCGCCGCCGCCACCAGGTAGGAGACGACCGAGGGCTCGTCCGGGAGGTCGGCGCCCGTCGAGAGCGACCTCTCCCGCGCGCCCGCCAGGCGCTTCTGGTACTGGCGGAACGCGCGCAGCACACCCTCGGCCAGCGCGCCCGCCTCGTCGCCCGGGTCCTCCGGGAGCTCTTCCAGCTCCGCCGTCAGATACGGGCCCGACGCGTCCACCGACACCAGGCGCACCCGGGTCGTTCCCGTCGCCAGGACCTCGAAGGTGCCGTCGGCGCGCTCCCGGATGGTCGCCGCGTCCGCCACGCAGCCGGTCGCGTGGAACGACTTCGCCGGGTCGGGGCCGAAGCCGGCCGCGGGGCCGCTGTCGGGCAGCGCCGTGGGATCGGGCATACCGGGTGCGCTCGGTGCCACCTCGTGGCCGTCGCGGATCGCCACGACGGCGAAGCGGCGCGGCTCGTCCTCGGGGGTCTTGAGCAGCTCGCGCATCATGGCGCGATAGCGCTCCTCGAAGACATTCAACGGAAGCACCAACCCCGGGAACAGCACCGAGTTCAGGGGGAAGAGCGGGAGGCGGACGGTGGTCACGACGCAAAAGCCTAGTGGTCTCCGGAGCGGGCCCGTCCGGCACGCTCATTCTGTGGATGCCGGGACGGGTCCGCAGGCCCGTCCGTGCGGGTGCGGATGTCGGCGCGCACCTTCAGGAACATGGCCAGCGGGTCGTCCGACAACCGGCTCCAGGGGAAGGACGTGGCGTACGGGCCGATCCGGTGGGCCTCGGTGAGGGCCTCCTGCCAGCGGTCCAGACGCACGAGGACGTACATCAGCTTGTTGCGGACCTCGGCCGGCCACGGGTCCGCCGCCGGGAAGCGGACGGAGAGCGCGATCGCCCGGTCGGCGGCCGCGTCCAGCCGCTCCCGCGGCACCTCGACGCCGTGCCCGTCGGTCAGATACGCGAAGGCCGCGCGCGACGGCAGCGCCTGGATGAGCGAGTCGGACGGAGCGTCCTGCGCCGCCCGGTCGGCGAAGTCGAAGCACTCGCTGTGCGAGCCCTGCCAGGAGGCGGCCAGGTAGCGCAGGGCCGCCGCATGACAGCCGTAGTGGTGCGGGGCGCGCCGTACGGCCGCCTCCCACAGCTCGCCGAAGTACTTGTGGCCGGCGTTCGCACCGCGCGCGTGGTCCAGCGCCAGGCGCCACGGCACCGGGTCGCGGTCGTCGCCGCGCGCGGCGGCCGTGATCAGGGGGCTCACCTCGCGCAGCAGCTCCGCGCGCGCCGGCGAGTCCCAGGCGCGGTCCACCGCGACCTGGGCGCTCACCAGCAGCGCGTCCGGGTCGTGCGGGGCGGTGGCCGACCAGCTCTGCAGCCACTCGGGGCGCGAGCGCGCGAAGGCCGCGAGGCGTCGGGTGTACCGGTCGCGGTACTCCCACTCGGCACGCGCGCGCGTGCCGGCCAGCAGCTCGGCCGCGGGTCCGTGCTCGCCGCGGGCGGCCGCGACCAGCGCGGGCCCGAGGCGGTCGTCGGGGGCGTCGAGCAGCACCTCGTCGTCGGCGGGGAGTCCGGCGGCGGGGCGCGGAGCGGTCCGGGCGGTCCGGGCCGTGCGGCTGAAGGGATGCAGCAGAGCCATGGTGTCGACCATTGAAAGGCTGCAGGTCAACCCGGCGCCAGGGCCCATCGGCAACTCGTGGAAAGTTGTACGCCGATTGGTCAAGTGCAGGTAAAGGGTAGCTGTGCGGCTGGTGTGTGCGAGGCCTCGGTTCTCCCCGGACTTCAGCTGCGTCTCAGCAGCCTCGTGGCTCCCGCCGCGACGGACGTCGCCAGGATCCAGCCCAGCAGGATCAGCGCCGCGGCCAGCCACTGCCAGCCGCCGCTCAGCCGCCAGACGCCGACCTGGCCCAGGTCGATGACCGGGAGCAGCAGGTCGAGGGCGAACAGGGCCGGGTTCCACGGCGGCTGCTGCCCGGGCTGCACCGGCGGATGGCTGGCGTGCGCGAAGGCCAGCGAGCCCGCCGCCCACAGCAGCGCCATCCATACGGCGGCCCGGCCCGGCCGGTAGCCGTAGGCCACCGTCCAGTCCTGCGCGTACCCCCAGAGCTTGGCGGCGATGGGGAGGCTCTCGCGGCGCCGGCGCTGCTTGGCGAGCAGCACCTCGCGCGCGTCCTCGTCCTCGCCGCCGGCCCGCAGCACGGAGGCCAGTCGTTCGTACGGCTCCGGGTTGTACTCGGCGGTCGCGGCGGCCACCCAGTCCAGCCGCTCGGTCAGCGGGAAGGGACCCTGCGGCACCAGGTTCTCGTAGGAGAAACCGCCCATGTGGAGGTTGCCCGGTGCCGGCCAGGCGCTCGACCGGTCGACCAGGTTGACCACCCGCGCGCCCGACAGCACGACCTTGCCGCGCTGCGGCCGCTCCCCGAGGAAGCGCAGCTCGGGCGTCTGCACGCGGCGCAGCGACAGCTCCTGGTCGTCGGTGAAGGCGAACCGGGCCCGCTCCAGGTCGACCGCGTCCCCGAACCGCCCGTCGTCCAGGCGCACCCCGCCCTCGCACTCGAAGCGCTGGATGCGCGTCCCGCGCGCGGGGGTCGCGCCGCTCAGCATCGACGCGCCGACGCCCGCCGGGGTCAGGTACAGCGTGCGCTCGACGGTCAGCTGGGGGGCGTTCAGCGCGAGCCGGCCGTACGGGTTGGACAGGCGGGCGCCGCGCAGGCTCAGCGACACGCCGACCGTGGCACTGCGCAGGCTCAGCTCGCCGTGCGACTCCAGCAGCTCGGCCTGCAGGTCCTGGCCCACGGTCATGCCGTCGGCGGCGATCGAGCGGCCGCTGCGGTCGCGGTAGACGATCGCCTGGTTGAGCATCAGATCCGTACCGATGTGCGCGTCGGTCAGCCGTACGCCGTTGTGGAAGCGGCAGCGGGGGAGATGCAGGTCGCCCTCCGTGTGGACCCGGGCCGCCTCCAGCCGGGGCACCGAGCAGTCCACCAGACGTGCGGTGGTGAAGCGGGCCTCCGGCAGCAGGACGTCCCGCTCGAAGCGGCAGCCGCGCATCTCGACGTACGGCACCACCGTGCCGCCCGCGAGGTCGAGGGTGCCGCTGATCTGCACGCCGCGCAGCTTCAGCGAGGACACCCGGCCCGCGAGCGCGGGCGGGCCGTCCAGCAGCAGCCAGCACACGATCCGCGCCCGCACGGTCCGCTCGGGTCCCCACGGGTGCCCGCCGTGCGGATCGTCCACGACCGTGTCCCCGCTGCTCAGGTCGTACACGGTGCCGTTGCGGAAGGCCTGCCACATGCCGGCCTCGGCGGCGGTCAGATCGTCCGGCAGATCTCCGGCGTCTCCGGCGCGCAGGCCGGCCCCCTCGGTCACTACTCCTCCAGTCCAGTGCTCGCACAACCGTTCATGCCCGCTGGGTAACACCCGAAGCACAGGACGTGAAGGCGATCTTCCGGGTTCCGCCGGGGTTCTGTATCAGCCATTGATACGCGCGGACGACGGCGAACCCGGGTCTGAGAGAATTGAGCCCGTGATCTCCCGAATCGATCTGCGCGGCGACGCCCTCCCCGAGGGCCCCGCCCTGCGCGACCTGCTGCCCCGAGCCGACTTCGACGTTCAGGCCGCCCTCGAGAAGGTGCGTCCGATCTGCGAAGCCGTGCATCATCGGGGCGACGCGGCGCTGATCGACTTCGCCGAGAAGTTCGACGGCGTCCGGCTCGACCGGGTGCGGGTGCCCGCCGAGGCTCTCGAAAAGGCCCTCGAAGAGCTCGACCCGGCCGTGCGGGCCGCCCTGGAGGAGTCCATCCGGCGCGCCCGGCTCGTCCACCGCGAGCAGCGCCGTACGACGCACACCACACAGGTCGTGCCCGGCGGTTCGGTCACCGAGAAGTGGGTCCCGGTCGAGCGGGTCGGGCTGTACGCGCCCGGCGGGCGCTCGGTCTACCCGTCCTCCGTGGTCATGAACGTGGTGCCCGCGCAGGAAGCGGGGGTCGAGTCCATCGCGCTCGCCTCGCCCGCCCAGGCCGAGTTCGGCGGCCTGCCGCACCCGACGATCCTCGCCGCCTGCGCCCTGCTCGGCGTCGACGAGGTGTACGCGGCCGGTGGCGCCACCGCGGTCGCGATGTTCGCGTACGGCACCGAGTCCTGCCCGCCCGCCAACATGGTCACCGGCCCCGGCAACATCTGGGTCGCCGCCGCCAAGCGCTACTTCACCGGCAAGATCGGCATCGACGCCGAGGCCGGCCCGACCGAGATCGCGATCCTCGCGGACGACACGGCCGACCCGGTGCACGTCGCCGCCGACCTGATCAGCCAGGCCGAGCACGACCCGCTGGCCGCCGCCGTCCTGGTCACCGACTCCGTGGCGCTCGCGGACGCGGTGGAGAAGGAGCTGGAGCCGCAGGTCGCGGCCACCAGGCACATCGAGGACCGGATCGTCCCGGCCCTCAGGGGCAGGCAGTCCGCGATCGTCCTCGTCGACGGCGTCGACGAGGGGCTGCGGGTGGTCGACGCGTACGGCGCCGAGCACCTGGAGATCCAGACGGCCGATGCCGCTGCCGTGGCCGACCGGGTTCGCAATGCGGGCGCCGTCTTCATCGGCCCCTGGGCGCCGGTCTCGCTCGGCGACTACGCGGCCGGCTCCAACCACGTCCTGCCCACCGGCGGTTGCGCCTGCCACTCCTCCGGTCTGTCCGTCCAGTCCTTCCTGCGCGGCATCCACATCGTCGACTACACGAAGGACGCGCTGGCCGAGGTCGCGCATCACGTGGTGACGCTGGCGGAGGCGGAGGACCTGCCGGCCCACGGGGCGGCGATCAAGGCCAGGTTCGGATGGAAGGTTCCCGAGAGCAAGTGACCGGCATCGACGATCTGCCCGTACGGGACGAGCTGCGCGGCAAGTCCCCTTACGGCGCGCCCCAGTTGGACGTCCCCGTACGGCTGAACACCAACGAGAACCCCTACCAGCTGCCCGAGCCGCTGGTCGAGCGCATCGCCGAGCGCGTCCGCGAGGCTGCCCGCGACCTCAACCGCTACCCGGACCGCGACGCCGTCGAGCTGCGCACGCAGCTCGCCAAGTACCTGACGGACACGTCCGGTTACGAGCTCGGCCTGGCCAACGTCTGGGCCGCCAACGGCTCCAACGAGGTCATCCAGCAGCTGCTGCAGACCTTCGGCGGGCCGGGCCGTACGGCCATCGGCTTCGAACCGTCGTACTCGATGCACGGCCTCATCGCGCGAGGCACCGGCACGGGCTGGATCTCGGGTCCGCGCAACGAGGACTTCTCGATCGACCTCCAGGCCGCCGAGCAGTGGATCGCCGAGAACAAGCCGGACGTCGTCTTCATCACGACTCCCAACAACCCCACGGGCAATGCGGTCCCGCGCGAGACGGTCCTCGCGCTGTACGAGGCCGCGCAGGCCGCGAAGCCGTCGATGGTGATCGTCGACGAGGCCTACGTCGAGTTCAGCCACGGCGACTCGCTGCTGCCGCTGCTCGAAGGTCGGCCGAATCTCGTCGTCTCCCGGACGATGTCGAAGGCCTTCGGCGCGGCGGGCCTGCGTCTCGGCTACCTCGCCGCGCACCCGGCCGTGGTCGACGCCGTCCAGCTGGTACGGCTGCCGTACCACCTGTCGGCCGTCACCCAGGCGACCGCGCTGGCCGCCCTGGAGCACACCGACACGCTGCTGAAGTACGTCGAGCAGCTGAAGTCGGAGCGGGACCGGCTGGTGAGCGAGCTGCGCGCGCTCGGATACGAGGTCGTGGAGTCCGACGCCAACTTCGTGCAGTTCGGGCTGTTCGAGGGCGAGGGTGGGTCGCATGCCGCCTGGCAGAAGATCCTCGACCACGGTGTGCTGGTCCGGGACAACGGCATTCCGGGATGGCTGCGGGTGTCCGCCGGAACCCCGGAGGAGAACGACGCGTTCCTCGACGCGGTACGTGAACTGAAGAAGGAGCAGAGCGCATGAGCCGCGTTGGACGCGTGGAGCGGGTGACCAAGGAGACGTCGGTGCTCGTCGAGATCGATCTCGACGGCAGCGGCAAGGTCGAGGTGTCGACGGGTGTCGGCTTCTACGACCACATGCTCGACCAGCTCGGCCGGCACGGTCTGTTCGACCTGACCGTGAAGACCGAGGGCGACCTGCACATCGACTCGCACCACACCATCGAGGACACCGCCCTCGCGCTCGGCGCCGCCTTCAAGCAGGCGCTCGGCGACAAGGTGGGGATTTATCGATTCGGCAACTGCACCGTGCCGCTGGACGAGTCCCTCGCCCAGGTGACCGTCGACCTGTCCGGCCGCCCCTACCTCGTGCACACCGAGCCCGAGAACATGGCGCCGATGATCGGCGAGTACGACACGACGATGACCCGGCACATCCTGGAGTCCTTCGTCGCCCAGGCCCAGATCGCGCTGCACGTGCACGTGCCGTACGGGCGCAACGCGCACCACATCGTGGAGTGCCAGTTCAAGGCGCTGGCGCGGGCCCTGCGCTACGCCTCCGAGCGCGACCCGCGCGCCGCCGGCATCCTTCCGTCCACGAAGGGCGCGCTGTGAACGGGCTGTCCACCATCCTGATCGTCGTCGGCCTCTTCCTGGTCGGCGGCATCATCTCCTTCGTCAAGCAGGAGATGCCGAAGAGCCTCGTCGTGCTGCTCTCCATAAGCGCCGCGTTGTGTCTCGTCGCCGGTGTCCTGAGGCTGGAGGTGTGGAATTGAGCAGCCCCAAGAAGGTCGTGGTCTTCGACTACGGCTTCGGGAACGTACGGTCCGCCGAGCGCGCTCTCGCCCGCACGGGAGCCGACGTCGAGATCACCCGTGACTTCGACCGGGCCATGAACGCCGACGGCCTGCTGGTGCCGGGCGTCGGCGCCTTCGCCGCCTGTATGCAGGGCCTGAAGGAGGCGCGCGGCGACTGGATCGTCGACCGCCGGCTGTCCGGCGGCCGCCCGGTCATGGGCATCTGCGTCGGCATGCAGATCCTCTTCGCGCGCGGCATCGAGCACGGCGTGGAGACCGAGGGCCTCGACGAGTGGCCCGGCTCGGTCGAGCCGCTGCAGGCCGAGATCGTGCCCCACATGGGCTGGAACACCGTCGAGGCGCCCGCCGACTCCGAGCTCTTCGCCGGCCTGGACGCCGACGCGCGCTTCTACTTCGTGCACTCCTACGCCGTCCACGACTGGTCCCTGGAGACCGCGAACCCGGCGATGCGCGCCCCGCTCGTGACCTGGTCGACGCACGGCAAGCCCTTCGTGGCCGCCGTCGAGAACGGCGCCCTGTGGGCCACCCAGTTCCACCCCGAGAAGTCCGGCGACGCCGGAGCGCAGCTGCTCACCAACTGGATCGGAACCCTGTAGACCATGGCCAAGCTCGAACTCCTCCCCGCCGTCGACGTCCGTGACGGCCAGGCCGTCCGCCTCGTGCACGGCGAGTCCGGCACGGAGACCTCGTACGGCTCCCCCCTGGAGGCCGCCCTCGCCTGGCAGCGGTCGGGCGCCGAGTGGCTGCACCTGGTCGACCTGGACGCCGCCTTCGGCACCGGCGACAACCGTGAGCTGATCGCCGAGGTCGCCAAGGCGATGGACATCAAGGTGGAGCTGTCCGGCGGTATCCGCGACGACGACACTCTTGCCGCCGCCCTCGCCACCGGCTGCACCCGGGTGAACCTCGGCACGGCCGCCCTGGAGACCCCGGAGTGGGTCGCCAAGGTCATCGCCGAGCACGGCGACAAGATCGCGGTGGGCCTGGACGTACGCGGCACGACGCTGCGCGGCCGCGGCTGGACCCGCGACGGCGGCGACCTCTACGAGACGCTGGAGCGCCTCAACAAGGAGGGCTGCGCGCGGTACGTCGTCACCGACATCGCCAAGGACGGCACCCTGCAGGGCCCCAACTTGGAGCTGCTGCGCAACGTCTGCGCGGCGACGGACCGTCCGGTCGTGGCGTCCGGCGGCGTGTCGTCCCTCGACGACCTGCGCGCCATCGCCGAGCTGGTACCCCTCGGTGTCGAGGGCTCCATCGTCGGGAAGGCCCTGTACGCAAAGGCGTTCACCCTGGAAGAGGCCTTGGAGGCGGTAGCCCAGTGAGCGACGTACGACGCGTCACGACCGGTGCGCCCTGGGAGGAGTCCTTCGGGTACTCCCGTGCGGTGGAACTGCCGAACGGCCTGGTGCTGGTCGCCGGCTGCACCTCGATAGTGGACGGCCAGATCGCCGGAGGCGGTCCGTACGAGCAGACGGTCAACGCCTTCAACGTCGCGTTCGCGGCGCTGGAGGAGCTGGGGCTCGGTCGTGACGATGTCGTGCGTACGCGCATGTACCTCACCCATGCCCGGGACGTGGAGGACGTGGGACGCGCTCACAAGGAGCTGTTCGACGCCGTCCGACCCGCCGCATCCATGATCATCGTCTCCGGCTTCGTGGACCCCAGCCTGGTCGTCGAGGTCGAGGTGGAGGCGTTCCGAGGAGAATCCCCAGCATGACCCTTGCCGTACGAGTCATCCCCTGCCTGGACGTGGACAACGGCCGGGTCGTCAAGGGCGTCAACTTCCAGAACCTGCGCGACGCGGGCGACCCCGTCGAGATGGCCAAGGTGTACGACGCCGAGGGCGCCGACGAGCTGACGTTCCTGGACATCACCGCGTCCTCGGGCAACCGCGAGACGACGTACGACGTGGTGCGCCGCACCGCCGAGCAGGTGTTCATCCCGCTGACGGTCGGCGGCGGTGTCCGCACGGCCGAGGACGTGGACAAGCTGCTGCGGGCGGGTGCGGACAAGGTCGGCGTGAACACCGCCGCGATCGCCCGTCCGGACCTGATCCGCGAGATCGCCGAGCGGTTCGGCCGCCAGGTGCTCGTCCTGTCCGTGGACGCGCGGCGCACCGAGAGCGGGTCCTTCGAGGTCACCACCCACGGCGGCCGCAAGGGCACCGGCATCGACGCCGTCGAGTGGGCGCACCGGGCCGCGGAGCTGGGCGCGGGCGAGATCCTGCTCAACTCGATGGACGCGGACGGCACGAAGGACGGCTACGACCTGGAGATGATCGCGGCGGTCCGCAAGCACGTGACGGTCCCTGTGATCGCGTCGGGCGGCGCGGGCAAGCTCGCCGACTTCGCACCGGCGATCGTGGCGGGCGCGGACGCGGTGCTGGCGGCTTCCGTCTTCCACTTCGGGGATCTGCGGATCGGCGAGGTCAAGGACGCGTTGCGGGGAGCGGGACATCCCGTGCGGTGACGCTCCGAAGCGTTGAAGTAGCCCCGGCCACCAAGGTGACCGGGGCTTACTTACGGGCAGATACAAAAGAGAAGTTGCGCAAAATACATTGCGCAACGTTCCTTTCGTATCTACGGTGGGGCCATGACGAGCAGGGAGAGGGACCGCCGGATCACGGACGTGGGAACGCTGAAGGCGCTCGCGCATCCGCTGCGGATGAGGCTGTGCCGCAATCTGACGCTGATGCAGGTCGCCACCGCTTCACAGCTGGCCGAGCAGGTCGACGAGGCCGTCGCACTGGTCAGCTACCATCTGCGCAAGCTTGCCGAGCACGGGCTCATCGAGGAGGCCGAGCCGCAGAGCGCGGACGGCCGGGAGCGGTGGTGGCAGCCCGCCTCGGACGGCGTCAGCATCCACCAGGAGGACTTCAGCGACGCCCCCGAGCAGGCGGCGGCGCACACCGCGGCCAGCAGGCTCTTCGCCGAGCAGCGCATGGACATGTACCGGCGCTGGCTGGACGAGCGCGCGCACTGGAACCCCGAGTGGAACCGGACGGCCGAGTCCACCGAGTCCGCGCTGCGCCTCACGGCGGACGAACTGGCCGAGCTGACCAAGGAAATGCTCGCGCTCCTGCAGAGGTACGACCGGCAGGGCCGGGCCGCCGACGCCGCCGGTGACACCGAGGGGCGCGAGAACGTCGCAGTGCACACGTATGCCTTCCCGTTCCGTACCTGAGAGGACCACCGTGGCTTCGACGCTCACCATCGCTGCCGGAGAGCGCGCCGCCCACCGCGACGGCAACGTCCTGCGCTGGCTCGCCGCCTACACGTCCTCCATGGTCGGCGACAGCGTCTACTACCTCGCCCTGTCCTGGGCCGCGGTACAGGCCGGTACGCCCTCGCAGGCGGGGCTCGTGATGACGGCGAGTGCCGTGCCGCGGGCGCTGCTGATGCTGGGCGGGGGAGTGGTCGCCGACCGGCTCGGCCCTCGCCGGGTCGTCATCGGCAGTGACGCCGTGCGCTGTGCCGCCGTCCTCGCGGTGGCCGCGCTGCTGTTCCTCACCAGGCCCGGGCTGTGGCCGCTGGCCCTGCTCGCTCTGGTCTTCGGCACCGTCGACGCCGTGTTCGTGCCGGCCGTCGGTGCGCTCCCCGCGCGCGTGACGAGCCGTGGCCAGCTCGCGCGCGTGCAGGGCATGCGGGGCCTCGCGATCCGGTTCGCGAGCGTCGTCGGCGGCCCGCTCGGCGGGCTCGGCGTGGCGCTGGGCGGCGCGGCGGCCGCGTTCGGCCTCGCGGGGCTGCTGATAGCCGTGTCGGTGCCGCTGCTGGTCTCCGTACGGATACGGGAGTTGCCGCCGGACGACACCGCGGGCTCGCGCGGCGGGACCGCCTGGGCCGACCTGGTGTCCGGACTCGGCTACGTCCGCCGCCACCGGGTGCTGGCGCCGCTGATGCTGGCCATCGCCCTCGGCGACCTCGGCTTCGTCGGACCGCTCAACGTGGGCCTGACCCTGCTGTCCGACGAGCGCGGCTGGGGCGCCGCCGGGATGGGCTGGGTGCTCGCCGGGTTCGGTGTCGGCGCGGGCGCCGCCTCGCTGCTGCTGACCGTACGGGGGCGGCTGCCGCACGCAGGGCGCGTCGCCGGCTGGTCGATCCTGGCGGGTTCCGTCGCCGTCGGCGGCCTCGCGTTCGCACCGACCGTCGTCGCCGCCGTCGGCACGGCCCTGCTGATCGGGCTGCTCACCGGGCTCAGCGGCGCCATGTGCGGGGCCCTGCTGCAGACCCAGGCCGACCCCGCCTACCTCGGCCGCGTCACCGCCGTCGCCAGCCTGGTCAGCCTCGGCCTCACCCCGCTGAGCATGCCGCTGTCCGCCGTGGCGATCGGCGCCTGGGGCACGGGCCCCGTCTTCGTCGTCAGCGCCGTTCTGTGCGGGCTGGGCGGCGTGGTCGCGCTGTGCGTCCGCGACCTGCGCCGCGCCGAACTGCCCCGCTGACGTCAGATACCGAGCTGCTTCGCCTCGTGCAGCTTGGCGACCGCTTCCTTGTCGCCGTCCAGCTCCACCTTGGCCTCGTTCTGCCGGCCGTAGGAGAACAGCAGCAGCTCCGACGGCTCGCCGGTCACCGTCACCACGGGCGTCCCGCGGTGGGCGACCGCCGTCTGTCCGTCCGGGCGGCGCAGCACCAGTCCCGTCGGTGCGCTGCGGCCCATCAGGCGGGCGGAGCGCTCGAGACGGGACCACAGGGCGTCCTGGAAGACCCCGTCGAGCTCGCGCGGAGTCCAGTCGGGCTGCGCACGGCGGACGTCCTCGGTGTGGACGTAGAACTCGACCGTGTTCGACAACTCGTCGACCTGCTTGAGCTGGAACGGCGAGAAGCGCGGCGGGCCCGTACGGATCAGCTGGATCAGTTCCTCGTACGGCTTCGCGGTGAACTCGGCCATCACCCGTTCCAGGCGCGGCGCGAGCTGCTTGATCAGGAGGCCGCCGGCGGCGTCCGGACGGCGCTCGCGCACCACCACGTGCGCGGCGAGGTCACGGGTCCGCCAGCCCTCGCAGAGAGTCGGGGCGTCCGGGCCCTCGGCCTCCAACAGATCGGCCAGGAGAAGTCGTTCACGCTTGGCGAAAGTCGACATGCAGTCAGCCTACGACCACCCTGGGGGTCCGCCCAGTGGACACCCGGCGGTCACTGTCAGTTGCGCGCGGCACAATGGCACCCATGACCAGCACGCCGTCGCCCAGCAGCCTCGAGCCGGAGATCGCCGCGCGCCTCAAGCGCAGCGCCGACGGGCTCGTCCCCGCCATCGCCCAGCAGTACGACACCGGTGAGGTGCTCATGCTCGGCTGGATGGACGACGAGGCGCTGCACCGCACCCTCACCACCGGCCGCTGCACCTACTGGTCGCGCAGCCGCCAGGAGTACTGGGTCAAGGGCGACACCTCCGGCCACTTCCAGTGGGTCAAGTCGGTCGCCCTGGACTGCGACGCCGACACCGTGCTGGTCAAGGTCGACCAGGTCGGCGCCGCCTGCCACACCGGCGCGCGCACCTGCTTCGACGCCGACGTGCTCCTCAAGGACGGCGCCGGTTCCGGCGCACCGTCCGCGGATCAGTAAGGTCAGCCGCCATGGACCTCGAGACGTTCCGCAAGCTGGCCACCGACCGCCGCGTCATCCCCGTCACGCGCAAGCTCCTGGCCGACGGCGACACCCCGGTCGCCCTCTACCGCAAGCTCGCCGCCGAGCGCCCCGGCACGTTCCTGCTGGAGTCCGCGGAGAACGGCCGCTCCTGGTCCCGCTATTCCTTCGTGGGCGTCCGCTCCGCCGCCACGCTCACCGCGCGCGACGGCCAGGCCCACTGGCTCGGCACCCCGCCCGTCGGCGTCCCCGTCGACGGCGACCCCCTTGCGGCCCTGCGCGCCACCATCGAGGCCCTGCACACCCCCCACCAGGAGGGCCTGCCGCCCTTCACCGGCGGCATGGTCGGCTACCTGGGCTACGACATCGTCCGCCGCCTGGAGAAGATCGGCCCCGGTGAGCGCGACGACCTCAAGCTGCCCGAGCTGACCATGCTCCTCACCAGCGACCTCGCCGTGATGGACCACTGGGAGGGCTCGGTCCTGCTGATCGCCAACGCGATCAACCACAACGACCTCGACACCGGCGTCGACGAGGCGTACGCGGACGCGGTGGCCCGCCTGGACGCCATGGAGGCCGACCTCTCGCGCGCGGTGGCCCAGCCGCCCGCCGTCCTGCCGCCCTCCGAACTCCCCGAGTACACCGCGCTGTGGGGCGGCCCCGACTTCCAGGAGGCCGTCGAGGACGTCAAGGAGCGCATCCGGGCCGGGGAGGCCTTCCAGGTCGTACCGTCGCAGCGCTTCGAAACGCCTTGTACGGCAAGCGCGTTGGACGTCTACCGGGTCCTCAGGGCGACCAACCCGTCGCCGTACATGTACCTGTTCCGCTTCGACGGCTTCGATGTCGTGGGCTCGTCCCCCGAGGCCCTGGTCAAGGTCGAGGACGGGCAGGCGATGGTCCACCCCATCGCCGGCACGCGACACCGCGGGGCGACTCCGCAGGAGGACCAGGCCCTCGCCGACGAACTGCTCGCCGACCCCAAGGAGCGCGCCGAGCACCTGATGCTCGTCGACCTGGGCCGCAACGACCTGGGGCGGGTCTGCGAGCCCGGCTCGGTCGAGGTCGTCGACTTCATGTCCATCGAGCGGTACTCCCACGTGATGCACATCGTCTCGACCGTCACCGGCAAGGTCGCCGAGGGCCGCACCGCCTTCGACGTCCTGACCGCCTGCTTCCCCGCGGGCACCCTCTCCGGCGCCCCCAAGCCCCGCGCGATGCAGATCATCGACGAACTCGAGCCGTCCCGGCGGGGGTTGTACGGCGGCTGCGTCGGCTACCTCGACTTCGCGGGCGACTCCGACACCGCCATCGCCATCCGCACCGCCCTGCTCCGCGACGGCACGGCGTACGTCCAGGCGGGCGCCGGCATCGTCGCCGACTCCGACCCCGTC
Source organism: Streptomyces sp. NPDC047043 (assembly GCF_040644055.1). Lineage (NCBI taxonomy): Bacteria > Bacillati > Actinomycetota > Actinomycetes > Kitasatosporales > Streptomycetaceae > Streptomyces > Streptomyces sp. NPDC047043. The sequence goes on along the minus strand of NZ_JBEYVO010000002.1, from coordinate 126,407 downwards.
GCCGAGGACCAGGAGTGCCGCAACAAGGCGGCGGCCGTGCTCCGCGCGGTCCACACGGCGAACCGGCTGCGGAAATAGGGCGCGTCTCACGTGAACCCCGGGTGACGGTTCGCCCGGGGTTCGGGCGATAGTGGAGTACGTGACTGCTGTTCCTCATCCCCGTTCCCAAGCCGAAGGGTCCGCGCGCGCAAGCCGCCGGAGCCTCGCCATTGCCCTGCTGTGCGGTGCCCTCGGCGCGGCCGTGGCGCTGCTGGCCACCCGTCAGCGCTGGTCGGAGGGCACCGCGACGGTGGCCGGCGGCGCCTTCCCGCTGACCGCCAAGGGCAGCGACGTCACGGGCGTTCCCGCGGCGCTCGCCATAGTGGGCCTCGCCGCGCTCGTCGCCGTCTTCGCCGTCCGCAGGTCGGGCCGCCTGCTGGTCTCGGCCCTGCTCGCGCTCTGCGGCGCCGGCACCGTCGCCGCCGCCCTGCTCGGCGCCTCCGACAGCTCCGCGCTCGACGAGCAGGCCGCCCAGGCCGCCGGCGACACCTCGGCCACCGTGCACGCCCTCAGCCACACCGCCTGGCCGTACGTGGCCGCGGTCGGCGGCGCGCTGATCCTCCTGGCCGGACTGCTCGCCCTGCGCTACGGCCGCCACTGGCCCGCCATGTCCGGCCGCTACGAACGCAGCGGCGCCCCGAGGCCCCGCCGCAAGCCCGCCGCCCTCGACCCCGACCGCCCCGAGGACCTCTGGAAGGCACTCGACCGCGGTGAAGACCCCACCGGCGCGTAACGCCACGCGCGAGGAGAGACCCCCGAGCAGCGCACGTGCGCGCGTACGGAACAATGTCGGATGAGCATCGGGCTCAGACACGTACACAGCAACGAGGAGCAAGTCATGGCGGGCAGCAGCCACGGTCACACCCCGGCCGCCTGGACCGGTGTCACTATCGCCTTCATCGGTTTCTGCGTCTCGGGTGCCTTCATGGTGATGGCCCAGCCCGCAGGCTTCTGGGCCGGCATGGCGATCGTGGCCATCGGCGGTGTCGTCGGCTGGATCATGAGCGCCATGGGCCTCGGCCAGCCCAAGGACACGCACGAGAAGTTCCAGGAGGCGCTGGCCGAGAGCCAGGCCGTGACCGCGAAGAGCTGACTCGCGTACGACCGCTGCGCGCAAGGCTGCTGAGGGGCGATCCAATGCCGGATCGCCCCTCACGCGTGCGTGCGGCCCGTTCGGGGGGACAATGCGAGACGTGAACGCCGAGAGCCAGTCCGTGACGCCGCCCGCCCCCGGATCCACCGCGGCGCGGCTCGCCGTCCCCGCCGGGATCATGGCGGCCGTCGCCGGGGCCTTCGCCTACGTGGCGGCGGTGGACCCGAACCAGCCCGGCCACTACCCCGTCTGCCCCCTCTACCGGCTCACCGGGATCTACTGCCCCGGCTGCGGCGGACTGCGCAGCGCGCACTCCTTCATCCACGGGGATCTCCTGGCGGCCCTCCAGGACAACGCGCTCGCCGTCGTCGGCTATCTGGGCTTCGCCGTGCTGTGGACCGTATGGGTGGTGCGCGCAGCGCGCGGACGGCGGCTGCGGATCGAACTCGGGCCGGTGCACCTGTGGACGCTGGGGACGTTGTTGCTGGTCTTCACCGTTGTCCGGAACCTGCCGTTCGGTGGCTGGCTACATCCTTGATCAATGGGCGAATGTCCAGGTAGTGGGACCGGCGTCAACCGGATGCGAGGCCTACGCCCTCCTCCGGATACCATCGCAGTGACCATCGGTTTTCCCTTGCGTCAACCGCTTGAACAGTCAACCGTCTGAAAGGGGGCCTCTCGCGTGAGTGTGCTCGACGAGATCATCGACGGAGTCCGTGCCGACCTCGCGGAGCGGCAGGCGCGCGTCAGCCTCGACGAGCTCAAGGAGCGCGCGGCGAAGGCTCCCGCGGCCAAGGACGGGCTGGCCGCCCTCACGGGCGACGGCGTCAAGGTCATCTGCGAGGTCAAGCGCTCCAGCCCCTCCAAGGGCGCGCTGGCCGCGATCGCCGACCCCGCCGGACTGGCCGCGGACTACGAGGCGGGCGGCGCGGCCGTCATCTCCGTCCTGACCGAGCAGCGCCGCTTCGGCGGCTCGCTGGCCGACCTGGAGGCGGTTCGTGCGCGCGTGGACATCCCCGTCCTGCGCAAGGACTTCATCGTCACCTCGTACCAGCTGTGGGAGGCCCGCGCGTACGGCGCCGACCTCGTGCTGCTCATCGTGGCCGCCCTCGACCAGCCGGCCCTGGAATCGCTGATCGAGCGCGCGGTCTCCATCGGCCTCACCCCGATCGTCGAGGTGCACGACGAGGAAGAGGTCGAGCGTGCTGTCGACGCCGGCGCCAAGGTCATCGGCGTCAACGCGCGCAACCTGAAGACCCTCGAGGTCGACCGCGGGACCTTCGAGCGCGTCGCACCCGAGATCCCCGACGGCATCGTCAAGATCGCCGAGTCCGGCGTCCGCGGCCCCCACGACCTCATCGCCTACGCCAACGCCGGCGCCGACGCGGTCCTGGTCGGCGAGTCCCTGGTCACCGGCAAGGACCCGAAGTCCGCGGTCTCCGACCTGGTGGCAGCGGGCGAGCACCCCGCACTGCGGCACGGACGCAGCTGATCACCCGGTAGAGTGACGCCGATGACTCTCACCGTGACGACCCTGGACCGGTACGCCCGCCTCGCGCGCGGCTGCCGTCCTCGTGGTTGCCGCGCCCCGGCACGGCGCGTGCACGGTCGTAGGGTCAGGTACGTCATCGGAGACGAGCCCGGGCAGGTGAACGGGCGGCGATGGCAGCGGGTCTTTAGGGGCGCGGGGAACTGCGCGACCAGCCACAACAGGCCCGCAGTCGACTGAGAACCCCCCGCCCCACGGCGATTAGTGTCATTCCAAACACTCACCGTGAGGTTTCCGCATGCCCAGCGAGTTCTTCATCCCCGACCCCCAGGGTCAAGTCCCAAGCGCTGAAGGCTACTTCGGCGCATTCGGCGGCAAGTTCATCCCGGAGGCCCTCGTCGCCGCCGTGGACGAGGTCGCCGTCGAGTACGACAAGGCCAAGCACGACCCCGAGTTCGCCCGCGAACTCGACGACCTGCTGGTCCACTACACCGGCCGCCCCAGCTCCCTCACCGAGGTGCCGAGGTTCGCCGAACACGCCGGCGGCGCAAGGATCTTCCTCAAGCGGGAAGACCTCAACCACACCGGCTCCCACAAGATCAACAACGTTCTCGGCCAGGCCCTGCTCACCAAGCGCATGGGCAAGACCCGCGTCATCGCGGAGACCGGCGCCGGCCAGCACGGCGTCGCGACGGCCACCGCCTGCGCGCTGTTCGGCCTCGAGTGCACCATCTACATGGGCGAGATCGACACCCAGCGCCAGGCCCTGAACGTGGCCCGCATGCGCATGCTCGGCGCCGAGGTCGTCGCGGTGAAGTCCGGCAGCCGTACGCTCAAGGACGCCATCAACGAGGCCTTCCGCGACTGGGTCGCCAACGTCGACCACACCCACTACCTCTTCGGTACGGTCGCCGGCCCGCACCCCTTCCCGGCCATGGTGCGCGACTTCCACCGCGTCATCGGTGTCGAGGCCCGCCGCCAGCTCCTGGAGCGCGCCGGGCGCCTGCCCGACGCCGCCATCGCCTGTGTCGGCGGCGGCTCCAACGCCATCGGTCTCTTCCACGCGTTCATCCCGGACACCGGCGTACGCCTCATCGGCTGCGAGCCCGCGGGCCACGGCGTCGAGACCGGCGAGCACGCGGCGACCCTGACCGCGGGCGAGCCCGGCATCCTGCACGGCTCCCGCTCCTACGTCCTGCAGGACGACGAGGGCCAGATCACCGAGCCGTACTCGATCTCGGCCGGCCTGGACTACCCGGGCATCGGGCCCGAGCACTCCTACCTCAAGGACACCGGCCGCGGCGAGTACCGCGCGGTCACCGACGACGCGGCGATGCAGGCCCTGCGTCTGCTCTCGCGCACCGAGGGCATCATCCCGGCGATCGAGAGCGCCCACGCCCTCGCGGGCGCGCTGGAGGTCGGCAAGGAGCTGGGCAAGGACGGCCTGATCGTCGTCAACCTGTCCGGCCGCGGCGACAAGGACATGGACACCGCCGCCCGTTACTTCGGCCTGTACGACACCGACGCCGAGGTCGCGGCCAACGCCGCCGACACCGCCGAGATCGAGGGGGACGCCAAGTGAGCGGGAACATCCAGCTGTTGACGGACACCCTCGCCGGCGCGAAGGCGGAGGGGCGCTCCGCGCTCATCGCCTACCTCCCGGCCGGGTTCCCGACCGTGGACGGCGGCATCGAGGCGATCAGGGCCGTCCTCGACGGCGGCGCGGACGTCGTCGAGGTGGGTCTGCCGCACAGCGACCCCGTCCTCGACGGCCCCGTCATCCAGACCGCCGACGACATCGCCCTGCGCGGCGGCGTCAAGATCGCGCACGTCATGCGCACGGTCAAGGAGGCCTACGAGGCCACCGGCAAGCCGATCCTCGTCATGACGTACTGGAACCCCATCGACCGCTACGGCGTCGAGCGCTTCACCGCCGAGCTCGCCGAGGCCGGTGGCGCGGGCTGCATCCTGCCCGACCTGCCGGTGCAGGAGTCGGCGCTGTGGAGGGAGCACGCGGAGAAGCACGGGCTCGCCACGGTCTTCGTGGTGGCGCCCAGCAGCAAGGACGAGCGGCTCGCACAGATCACCGCGGCGGGCTCCGGCTTCGTGTACGCCGCCTCGCTGATGGGCGTCACGGGTACGCGCGAGTCGGTCGGCGCGCAGGCCCAGGACCTGGTGGAGCGCACCAGGGCCACCGGCACCGACCTGCCCGTCTGCGTCGGGCTCGGCGTCTCCAACACCGAGCAGGCCGCCGAGGTGGCCGGGTTCGCCGACGGCGTGATCGTAGGTTCGGCCTTCGTCAAGCGGATGCTGGACGCGCCGGACGACGCGGCCGGTGTCGAGGCCGTCCGCGCGCTCGCCGGTGAGCTCGCGAAGGGTGTGCGCGGACAGGCGTAACCGAGCAGTTCATTTCATGGGGGTCCTCCGAACGGGTGGATCCGGGACCGGGGAGGCGCAATGCGCCTCCCCGGTTCGTTCTGGGGGTGTGAGCGAGAAGAATCGTGACGGAAAGCGCACCGCCCGCGAGCGGCTGGCGGTCGAGCGTGAGAAGCAGAAGTCCGCGGAGAAGCGACGGCGGACGCTGATCGTCGGCGCGAGCGTCGTCTGCGTCCTGGGCCTCGCGGCGGTGATCGGCGTGGTCGCCGCGAACGCGGGCAAGGACAAGGACTCCAAGGCCTCGGGCCCGGCCGTGGCGCCCTCCGGCGCGCAGGGCAAGGACGGCCTGGCGATTCCGGTGGGCAAGGACGGCGCCAAGCCGACCCTCACGATCTGGGAGGACTTCCGCTGCCCGGCCTGCCAGGCCTTCGAGGCGGCGTACCGCTCGACGCTGCACGAGCTGACGGACTCCGGTCGGCTCAGAATCGACTACCACCTCGTCAGGCTCATCGACGACAACCTCCGCGGCACCGGCTCCCTGCGCGCGGGCAATGCCGCGGCCTGCGCCCAGGACGCCGGAAAGTTCCGCGACTACCACGACGTGCTCTACGAGAACCAGCCCAAGGAGACCGACGACGCCTTCGGCAACAACAGCAAGCTGATCGAGCTGGCGGGCAAGGTGAAGGGCCTCGACACGGCGACCTTCCGCACCTGCGTCAACGACGGCAAGCACGATGCCTGGGTCGACAAGTCGAACGCCGCCTTCAAGGCCGGCGGTTTCGGCGGCACACCGACCGTGCTGCTGGGCGGCAAGAACATCTACCAGGACCAGACGCTGACACCGGCGAAGCTGAAGCAGATGGTGCTGGCGGCGAACAAGGGGTAAGGCGGTTTCACACCCGCCTGTTATGGACCCGTAGCCGGGCTGCTTGCCGTGGGCACGGTCCGGCACGGTAGCGTCGACCTTGCCATGGAAGAACTTGCCTACATTCCGAGCCCGTCGCGCGGGGTGCTGTATCTCGGCCCCATTCCGCTGCGCGGCTACGCGTTCTGCATCATCATCGGCGTCTTCGTCGCGGTCTGGCTCGGCAACAAGCGCTGGATCGCCCGCGGCGGGCGGGCCGGCACGGTGGCCGACATCGCCGTCTGGGCGGTGCCGTTCGGCCTCGTCGGCGGTCGCCTCTACCACGTGATCACGGACTACGAGCTGTACTTCAGCGAGGGCCGCGACTGGGTGGACGCCTTCAAGGTGTGGGAGGGCGGCCTCGGTATCTGGGGCGCGATCGCGCTCGGTGGGCTGGGCGCCTGGATCGGCTGCCGGCGCCGGGGCATCCCGATGCCCGCGTACGCCGACGCCGTCGCGCCCGGCATCGCCCTCGCGCAGGCGATCGGCCGCTGGGGCAACTGGTTCAACCAGGAGCTCTACGGCAAGGAGACCAACGTCCCCTGGGCGCTGCACATCACGTCCTCGGCGGACGGCCGGGTGCCCGGGTATTACCACCCGACGTTCCTGTACGAGTCCCTGTGGTGCATCGGCGTCGCGTTCCTGGTCATCTGGGCCGACCGGCGCTTCAAGCTCGGGCACGGGCGGGCGTTCGCGCTGTACGTCGCCGCGTACTGCGTGGGCCGGGCATGGATCGAGTACATGCGCGTCGACGACGCCCACCACATCCTGGGCCTGCGGCTCAACGACTGGACCGCGCTGGTCGTGTTCCTGCTCGCGGTGACGTACATCGTGGTGTCGGCGAAGAAGCGGCCGGGCCGGGAGGCCGTGGTCGAGCCGGGCGCGGCGGAGGAGGCGGCCGAGGCCGACGGCGAGGCTTCCGTGTCCCTCGACAAGGACGAGGCGGACTCCTCGAAGGCGGACGCGGAGGGCTCCGCAGAAGGGCCCGAGGACGCCGAAGACGAAGAGGATGCGACGAAGGACAGTGCCGAGTCGGCGAAGAAGAGCTGACTGCTCGGTCGTACGTCGGTGAGGGCGCCCGCAGAGCTGCGGGCGCCCTCACCGTTGGTTTCGGTTGGCGAGTGACAGGGTGCGCTGCGCTGCCGCCACCACGGCCGCGTCGATGAACCTGCCGTCCGGGAGGGCCTGCGCCCCCTGTTCTGTCGTCGCTGCCTTGACGATCGTCTCGGCCTCCTCGACCTCCCTCTCCGTGGGCAGATAGGCCCTTTCGATGATGGGGAGTTGGCGGGGATGGATGGCCGCGCGGCCCAGGAAGCCGAGGGTGCGGCCGTGGGCGCAGGAGGCGGCCAGGGACTCCAGGTCGCGGATGTCCGGGTGGACCGACTGGGGCGGCGGGGGCAGGCCCGCCGCACGCGCGGCGACGACGATGCGGGAGCGGGACCAGTCGAGGCCTGCGTCCTCGCGTACGCCCAGGTCGGCCCGTAGGTCCGCCTCTCCGAGGGAGATGCCGTGCAGGGCGGGGTGGGCCGCGGCGATGGCGTGGGCGTGCTCGACGGCCAGGGCGGTTTCCAGGAGGGCGTACAGGGCCGGGGCGCCGCCGGTCGCGGGGGCGGTGCGTTCCGCGATGCGGGTGATCTGCCCGGGAGACGTGACCTTCGGCAGTCGTAGGCCCGAGAGTCCGGGGAGTGCCGCCACCGCCGCCAGGTCCCGTGGTGCCTGGAGGCCGTCCAGGGCGTTCACGCGGACGTGGACCGGGAGCGGCTGCGGGGCGGCGAGGAGTTCGGCGGTGGCCGCGCGGGCGTAGTCCTTGCGGTCCGGGGCGACCGCGTCCTCCAGGTCGATGACGACGACGTCGGCGCCGGAGACCAGGGCCTTGGCGACCACGTGCGGGCGGTCGCCGGGGGCGTAGAGCCAGGTGAGCGGGGGTGCTTTCATACGGCGCCCTCCTCGCGCAGGGCCGTCAGCTCGGCCGGGGTCAGGCCCAGCTCCGTCAGGACCGCCTCGGTGTCCGCGCCGTGCGGGCGGCCCGCCCAGTGGATCGCGCCGGGGGTGGAGGAGAGACGGAAGAGGACGTTCTGCATGCGCAGGGGGCCGAGGTCGGGGTCGTCGAGGGTGGTGATCGTGTTAAGGGCCGCGTACTGCGGGTCGGTCATCACGTCCCGTACGTCCTGGACGGGTGCCGCCGCTGCCTCCGCCTTCTCGAAGGCGGCGAGGACCTCGTCGCGGGGGCGCTCGGCGATCCAGGTGCCGACGGCCTCGTCCAGGATGTCGGCGTGCCGGGCGCGGCCGGCGCCGGTCGCGAACCACGGCTCGTCGACCAGCTCCGGGCGGCCCACCAGGCGCAGCACGCGTTCCGCGATCGACTGGGCGGAGGTCGAGACGGCGACCCAGGTGCCGTCGGCGGTGCGGTAGGTGCCGCGCGGGGCGTTGTTCTGGGAGCGGTTGCCGGTGCGCGGCTGGACGTGGCCGAGCTGGTCGTACCAGATGGGCTGGGGGCCGAGGACGGTCAGGATCGGCTCGATGATCGCCATGTCGACGACCTGGCCCTCGCCGGTGCGGTCGCGGGCGGCCAGCGCGGTCATGACGGCGTAGGCCGTGGCCAGGCCCGCGATGGAGTCGGCGAGGCCGAAGGGCGGGAGCGTCGGGGGCGTGTCCGGTTCGCCGGTGATCGCGGCGAAGCCGCTCATCGCCTCCGCCAGGGTGCCGAAGCCGGGGCGGTGCGCGTAGGGGCCGAACTGGCCGAAGGCGGTGACCCGGGTCAGGATCAGGCGGGGGTTGGCGGCGGAGAGTTCCGCCCAGCCCAGGTCCCACTTCTCCAGGGTGCCGGGGCGGAAGTTCTCGATGACGACGTCGGCGGTGGCGGCCAGGCGCAGGAGGGTGGAGCGGCCCCCCGGCCTGGAGAGGTCGAGGGTGATGGTCTGCTTGTTGCGGCCGAGCAGTTTCCACCAGAGACCGACACCGTCCTTCGACGGGCCGTGGCCGCGGGAGGGGTCGGGCTTCGTCGGGTGTTCGACCTTGATGACCTCCGCGCCGAAGTCGCCGAGCATCGTGGCGGCGAGCGGGCCGGCGAAGAGGGTGGCGAGGTCGAGGACGCGCAGGCCGGTGAGCGGGGCGGCCTTCATGACGTCAACTGCGCCTCGGTTTCCGGGCGGTACGTCGGCGTGGGTCATGGGCGGGATGCCTCCCGGTGGGTGAGCTGGGCGAGGGTGTCGAAGCCGATGCCGTTGAAGTCGCCGACGGAGGTGGCGAGTCGGTTCTTGAGGGGCGCCGTCCACCGGTCGGGGAGGGCGGCGGGGGTGCCGGCGAGGAGGCCGGCGATGCTGCCCGCGGTGGCGCCGTTGGAGTCGGTGTCCAGGCCGCCGGAGACGGCACGGCAGATGGAGCCGGTGAAGTCGCCGTTCGCGTGGGTGAGGGCGGCGGCTACGAGGGCGGTGTTGGGGACGGCGTGCACCCAGTGGTGGTCGGCGGCGTGGGTGGCGTGGAGTTCGTCGACGACGGTGTCGAAGTCGGCGGTGGAACGGGCGAGTTGGACGGCGTGGGCGACGGCCCGGGCGAGGCGGGAGTGCGGGGGGACGACCGTGAGGCCGGTGCGGAGGCAGGCGTGGATGTCGTGGGTGCCGGTGGCTGCCTGTGCGATGACGGCTGCCGTGAACATCGCCGCGTAGACACCGTTGGCGGTGTGGGTGAGGGTGGCGTCCCGGTGGGCCTGTTCCGCTGCGGCGGCCGGGTCGCCGGGGTTGGTCCAGCCGTGGACGTCGGCGCGGATGAGGGCGCCGATCCATTCGCGGAAAGGGTTGCGGTGGCGGGCCGTTCGGGGTGGCTCCAGGCCGAGGAGGAGGTTGCGGTAGGCGATGCGTTCTGCGGTGAACGTGCGGCCGGCCGGGAGTTCGTCGAGCCACAGGGTTGCCACGTCCGTGGTGGTGAAGGTTCTGCCGTGGCGTTGGAGCAGAAGGAGGTTGAGGAGGGGGTAGTTGAGGTCGTCGTCCTCGGGCATGCCGTCGATGTTTTCGGCGAGGGAGGTGGTCGCCGAGCGGCGGTTCCAGGGGTATTTCGTGGTGAGGTCTTCGGGGACTCCCCGGGCCGTGAAGTAGTTGTTCAGGGGCCGGTTGCCGGTGGATTCGGCGAGTTGGCGGATGGCTTCGAGGGGGAGCTTCTCGACCGGTTTGCCGAGGAGGCAGCCGGCGGCCCGGCCCAGCCAGGCGGCTTCGAGGCGGGCGGGCGTGAGGGGAGCCGTCGGGACTGGTGAGGGCCAGGCCGGGCAAGCAGCTTTGACCTTGGCGAGGTCGGTCGGTTCCTTGTCCTCCAACTTGCTGGGCAGATCCGCCAGTTCGTCCAGCAGGTCCTTCGCCAGCAGGCGCAGATACCTCGACGCCGGCTGTGGTGACGCACCCGCCCGCAACGGAGCCTCCTCGCCCCCAGCGGCTCGCCACCGTGCAGCGATCACCGCGGCCTCGCGGCCGTCCAGGGTCGCCTGGCGGAGTTCGTGGCCCAGCAGGTCCTCCGGCTGGACCCAGGTCAGTCGGAGCATCTCGGGCCTCCGAGGTCCGCGAACGCCGACTCGTGGGCCCTGCGGCGGCGTACGTCCCGCTGGAAGATCTCCCGGGTCACCTCCGTGAGGGTGGTCGCCGGCTCCCAGAGGTCCAGGCGGCTGGCTTCCGCGACCGTCTTCGACCAGGCCTCCGGGACCGGGGAGCCCAGGGCGCCGGCCAGGGCGCCCGCCATCGTCGCGGTCGAGTCGCAGTCGCGGCCGTAGTTGACCGAACCCAGGACCGCGTGGCGGTAGTCGCCGCCGGAGACCGTCAACATGCCCAGCGCGACGGGGAGTTCCTCGATCGCATGGAGGCGGGAGGGGCGGCGGGCGGCCAGGGAGGGGTGCCGGTAGTCCGGGCCGACCGTGTCGAAGGGAGCCACCGCCTCGCGGAGTGGGGCCAGTGCCGACTCGAAGTCCGTGTGGCGGGAGGCCACTTCGCAGACCTGCTCGATCGCCGTGCGGGTGCCGTCCTTGGCCAGAGAGAGGGCCGTGGAGACAACCGAGTCGGGGGTGGCGCCCGGTGCGCAGGCCGCTGCCACCGCCGCCGCGAAGACTGCCGCAGCCTCTCTGCCGTACGACGACTGGTGGGCGCCCGCGATGTCCAGAGCCTCGGCGTATGCGCCGGCCGGGTTGGCCGCGTTGACCAGGCCGACCGGGGCCATGTACATCGCGGCGCCGCAGTTGACGATGTTTCCTGCGCCGGCCTCGCGAGGGTCGAGGTGGCCGTAGTGGAGGCGGGCCACCAGCCATTTCTCCGCCAGGAAGATGCGGTGGAGGGGGAGGGCCTCGGCCTCGAGCTCCGGGATCCAGCGCGGGGTCGTCATCAGGTCCGGGACCAGGTGGTCCGCGATGGCGTACGCGTCGAGGTGGTCGCGGACCCGGTCGTAGACCCGTACCAGCGCGTGCGTCATCAAGGTGTCGTCGGTGACGTGGCCGTCGCCCTTGTGGTACGGCGCGACGGGGCGCGCGGTGCGCCAGGCCTCGCCGTTCCAGGGGCCGACGATGCCGTGGACGCGGCCGCCGTGACGTTCGAGGATCTGGTCGGGGGAGTAGCCCTCGACGGGGCCGCCGAGGGCGTCGCCGACCGCCGCGCCCACGAGGGCCCCGGTGATCCGGTCCTCGAGGCTGGTTTCGGTTTGTTTGGGCGTCATGGCCCGAATCATCCTCTCGGTCGGGCCGGTTGTGCGGCTTCCAGGAGTTCGGCGAGTTCCACCAGGTCGGTGCCGGTGAGGCGGGGAAGTACGCAGCCGGAGAGGGTGCGGCAGGCCTCCCGCCAGGAGGGCGGGATCGAGTCGCCGCCGCCCAGTGCGCCGGTGAGGGCGCCGGCCAGCGCGGGGGCCGAGTCGGCGACCCGGGACAGACAGGCCGCGGCCGGGACCGCCTCCGAGATACGGCCGTGTGCCGCGGTGGCCAGGGCGAGGGCGACCGGGACCGTTTCGGCGGCGGCGATGCCGTAGCTGTAGACGTGGTCGACGATTTGGTGTTCGAGGAGCGGGATCAGGGCGAAGGCGTTGTCGGCGGAGTGGGCCAGCTCGAGTGCGTGGCGGGCGTTGCGGCCGATCTCCGTGCCCTCGGGGAGTTCCGCCAGGGCCGCCGTCACGCATGCCTCGACGTCCGCGCCGACCAGGGCGAGTGCCAGCGCCGCCGCCATCGCCCGTGCTCCGTGCACTCCGTCGCCGTCCTGGGTGTAGCGGGCGTCGAACTCGGCCAGGTCGGCGGCGGGGCGGGGGTCGCCGGGGTGGGCCACCGCGAGGACGCAGGCCCGTACGCAGGCCGCGTCGTCGAAGTAGTGGGGGTTGTCGTGGCCGGTGGCCGGCGGGCGCAGACCGGCGGCGAGGTTGCCGAGGCCGGCGCGGACGGAGATGCGGGCGCGGAGGGGGAGGACGGCGGACTCGATCTCCGGTGCGCGGTCCGCCGCGGCGGCGACCTCGCTGGCTACGGCGTTCCATGTGAGGTCGATCGCGGCTCTTGTACGGCGTTCGCGGGTGAGGTCGCCCAGGGCGGTGTCGTCGCCGGCGCGGAGGAGGGCTTCTGCGGCGAAGGCTGCCCATTCGGCGTCGTCGGAGGGGCCGAGGAGGAGGGGTTCCGGGGGTTGGTTGAGGGCGATGGGGACGGGGAGGGTGGTGGTTGCGTTGTGTTCGGCGAAGGTGTCCAGTTCGCGGGTGAGGCGGCGGGTCCAGTCCGGCAGCCGGATGGCTCGGTGGCGGGCGGCGGGCCAGCCTGCGGCGTCGCCTGCCGCCAGCCCCAGCAGGAGGCCGACGGTTCTACTGGCCTCGGCGGGTCCCTCCGGGTGCCGAGCGCCGTCGACCGCCTCGGCTTCGCCTTCGGCGGGTTCGTTCCCACCCGCACCGCCCGTGCGACTTTCGTCGTCGGGTGCGGGTGGCCCCGGTGGGGCACCCCCGCCGTCGGCGGCCGCGGGTGCGTGCGACTTCGCCGCGATCGTCGGCCCGGCGGCGCCCGGCGCGGTGGTGCCCGGAGTGGTGGCGCCCGGCGCGGTGGTGCCGGGAGCGGTGGCGTCTGGAGCGGTGGTGCCGGAAGCGGTGGCGTCTGGAGCGGTGGTGCCGGAAGCGGTGGCGTCTGGAGCGGTGGTGCCGGAAGCGGTGGCGTCCGGCGCGGTGGTGCCGGGAGTCGTGGCGTCCGGCGCGGTGGTGCCGAGAGTCGTGGCGTCCGGCGCGGTGGTGCCCAGAGTCGTGGCGTCCGGCGCGGTGGTGCCGAGAGTCGTGGCGTCCGGAGCGGTGGTGCCGGGAGCGGTGGCGTCCGGAGCAGTGGTGCCCGGAGTGGTGGTGATCGCCCCCTCGCCCCACGGCCCCGGTGGTCTCATCGGGTCGCCTCCGCCTCGTCGGGTGCTGCCAGGGCGAAGGCGGTCGTGTTCACCAGTAGGTCCGCCACCTCCAGTACGTGGTGGCCCGCCATCGCCGGCAAGCAGCTCCCCCGGGCCGGTTCGATCGCTGCCGCCCACTCCGGCGGGATCGCCGGGACGCCCTGTGTCGCGCCCGCCAGTGCTCCCGCCACCGCGGCCGTCGTGTCCGCGTCGCGGCCCATGTTCACCGCCGTGAGGACGGCCTGTCGGAAGTCGCCGTCGGCCGCCGCGTATGCGCCGAAGGCCAGGGCGACCGCCTCCGGGGCCAGGTCGGTCCACGGGTAGCCGCCGATCACGACCGCCGAGCGGACCGCGCGTTCGCCGCGGTGGGCGACGGCCACGGCCCGGCGCAGGGAGCGGGCCGTCCAGGAGTCGTCCGGGACCACGGCCAGCGCGGAGGCCACCACCGCGATCGTCGGTGCGCCCGCCATCGCCGCCGCCACACCCGCCGCGACCGCCTGGCCGCCGTAGATGCCCTCGCCGTCGTGGCTCACCGAGCCGTCGATCGCCGCGAGGCGGGCCGCCTCGGCGGGGCGGCCCGCGGCGAAGACGCCGAAGGGGGCCGCGCGCATGGCGAGGCCGTCGCTCCAGGCGTGGCGGTGCTGCGCCGAGATGGGTGCCGCGAGGCCGCGGCGGAGGTTCTCGAGCGTGCCGCGCTCGCTGAAGCCGGCGCCCCGGAAGGGGCCCTCGTCACGGTCGGCGATCCACTCGTGCCAGGCCGCCTCGACATGCGCCGGGGTGAGGGCCGAGCCGTGCCGGGCCAGCAGAAGTCCGGAGAAGATCGCGTACTCCGTGTCGTCCGTGCCCGACGGCTTCTCGGTCACGTAACCGGTGATACGGCCCCAACGGGCGCGGATCTCCGACGGCTTCAGGTTCTCCGCGGGAGCCCCGAGGGCGTCCCCGACGGCCAGGCCGAGCAGCGCGCCGCGGGCCCGTTCGCGGAGTTCGGCGGCGTTCCCGGGGGACGGGACCGAGGGAATGCAGGCGATCGATGCCATACGCGGCCTCCTCCGGGGCTGCTCGCAGGGCCGCCACTGGAGGCGCGGAACCCTTTGCGGATGTGTCCCACTGGAGGTCCTCCGGAGAGCCCGGCAAGGCTCAGCGTCACCCGGTCGACATGTGTGCAGCTGCCATATCGAATGAGCGTCTGGATGTAAAAGCGCAGGTTAGCCGAGCCTTTCCTTGCTGGCGGGAGGGGAATGAGGGGCGTAGGTTTGGGGTTGTCGAAGAGTAGAACTTGTCCAAAGTTAGCTTTGGCTTAGCTTCCCTGGAGGCTCCCGCACATGGCGATCATCGAGACCGAGGCCGCGCTGCACGAGGCGCACCGCGACAACCACACGCACCGGGACGTGAACGGCGGCTGGCTGCGCCCCGCCGTCTTCGGGGCGATGGACGGGCTGGTCTCCAACCTCGCGCTGATGACCGGTGTCGCCGGTGGTGCCGTGGGGCAGCAGACCATCGTGCTGACCGGGCTCGCAGGGCTCGCCGCCGGTGCCTTCTCGATGGCGGCCGGTGAGTACACGTCGGTCGCCTCGCAGCGCGAGCTCGTCGAGGCCGAGCTGGATGTCGAGCGGGCCGAGCTGCGCAAGCATCCGGCGGACGAGGAGGCCGAGCTCGCGGCGCTCTACGAGGCCCGGGGTGTCGAGCCCGAGCTGGCGCGCGAAGTCGCCCGGCAGCTTTCGCAGGACCCCGAGCAGGCCCTGGAGATACATGCCCGCGAGGAGCTCGGCATCGACCCCGGCGATCTGCCGTCGCCGCTGGTCGCGGCCGTGTCGTCGTTCGGGTCCTTCGCGCTGGGCGCCCTGCTGCCCGTACTGCCGTATCTGCTCGGTGCGACCGTGCTGTGGCCCGCCCTGCTGCTCGCGCTCTTCGGGCTGTTCGCGTGTGGTGCGGTGGTGGCCAAGGTGACGGCGCGCAGCTGGTGGTTCAGCGGTCTGCGGCAGCTCGCTCTGGGTGGTGCGGCGGCCGGTGTGACGTACGCCCTGGGCAGCCTGTTCGGAACGGCCGTAGGATAGGGCGGCTACAAGTTATGCGTTGGGCCGCATAAGTAGCCGTTACTTGCTGGTTTCGAATGCTTAACCACCGGGCATGAGCCGTAAGCGCTGTGGGCAATGAGGCCTGCCGCGCGTCCGCGGGAAGAGCGACGCAGCCCTCCCCGTCTTCGGACCGACGGACATCGATCTGTCTAGTTCGGTCCCCATAGCTTCCACCGCAGGCGCGGTACCCGACTGCAGCCGAGCGGTGTCCGCATGTTGGAACGGAATATCCCGGTTCCCGAGAACCGCTCCATCATGTAACCTGCACGAAATTTTGCACCCAGCAGAGGGCCAACGTCGTCCCTCGGCAATATGCGCCCCCAGAGCTTCAACAGCCTGGGAGGTTGCCCCCAGCCACTTGAGACGACGACGGGAGAGCCGATGCGTACGCCGCGCCAGCCGTCCCAGCACTCCGCGAATGGCCAGAACTGGTCCTTCATGGATGCTCGCCCTGCTGCGCAGGGTATGTACGACCCCCGCAACGAACGCGACGCGTGCGGCGTCGGTTTCGTCGCCACCCTCACCGGCGAGGCGTCCCACACCCTGGTTGAACAGGCCCTGACGGTTCTGCGCAACCTCGAGCACCGCGGTGCCACCGGCTCCGAGCCCGACTCCGGCGACGGCGCCGGCATTCTCTCCCAGGTTCCCGACGCGTTCTTCCGCGAGGTGGCCGGATTCGAGCTGCCCGAGGCGGGCGGCTACGCGGTCGGTATCGCCTTCCTGCCGGAGGACGGGACCGCCGAGGCCGTCTCGCAGATCGAGACGATCGCAGCCGACGAGGGCCTCACCGTCCTCGGCTGGCGCGAGGTTCCGGTCGCGCCCGAACTGCTCGGCGCCACCGCCCGTTCGACGATGCCGGCCTTCCACCAGATCTTCGTCACGGACGGTTCGTCGAAGGACATCGTCCTCGACCGCAAGGCCTTCGCGCTGCGCAAGCGCGCCGAGCGTGAGGTCGGTGTCTACTTCCCGTCGCTCTCGGCCCGCACCATCGTCTACAAGGGCATGCTGACCACCGGTCAGCTGGAGCCCTTCTTCCCGGACCTCTCCGACCGCCGCTTCGCCTCGGCCGTCGCCCTGGTCCACTCGCGCTTCTCCACGAACACCTTCCCGTCGTGGCCGCTGGCGCACCCCTACCGCTTCGTCGCGCACAACGGTGAGATCAACACCGTCAAGGGCAACCGAAACTGGATGGCCGCCCGCGAGTCCCAGCTGGTCTCCGACCTGTTCGGTGACAGGGGCCTGGAGCGCGTCTTCCCGATCTGCACGCCGGACGCCTCCGACTCGGCGACCTTCGACGAGGTGCTCGAACTCCTGCACCTGGGCGGGCGTTCGCTGCCGCACTCCGTGCTGATGATGATCCCCGAGGCGTGGGAGAACCACGACTCCATGGACCCGGCCCGGCGCGCCTTCTACCAGTTCCACTCCACGATGATGGAGCCCTGGGACGGCCCGGCCTGTGTCACCTTCACCGACGGCAAGCAGGTCGGCGCGGTCCTCGACCGCAACGGACTGCGCCCCGGCCGCTACTGGGTCACCGACGACGGCCTCGTCGTCCTCGGCTCCGAGGTCGGCGTCCTCGACATCGACCCCTCCAAGGTCGTCCGCAAGGGCCGGCTGCAGCCGGGCCGTATGTTCCTCGTCGACACGGTCGAGCACCGCATCATCGAGGACGACGAGATCAAGGCGAGCCTCGCCGCCGAGCAGCCGTACGCCGAGTGGATCGAGGCCGGCGAGATCGAGCTGGGCGACCTGCCCGAGCGCGAGCACATCGTCCACACCCACGCCTCGGTCACCCGCCGCCAGCAGACCTTCGGTTACACCGAGGAGGAGCTGCGCGTCATCCTCGCGCCGATGGCCAAGGCCGGTGCCGAGCCGATCGGTTCGATGGGTACGGACAGCCCGATCGCCGCTCTCTCCGAGCGCCCGCGGCTGCTCTTCGACTACTTCACCCAGCTGTTCGCGCAGGTCACCAACCCGCCGCTGGACGCGATCCGCGAGGAGCTCGTGACCTCGCTGCGCTCGTCGCTGGGCCCGCAGGGCAACCTGCTCGACCCGACGGCCGCGTCCTGTCGTAGCGTCCTGCTGCCCTTCCCGGTCATCGACAACGACGAGCTGGCCAAGCTCATCCACATCAACGCCGACGGCGACATGCCCGGCTTCAAGGCCGCGACCCTCTCCGGTCTGTACCGGGTCTCCGGCGGCGGCGACTCCCTCGCCGCCCGCATCGAGGAGATCTGCGCCGAGGCCGACGCCGCCATCGACAACGGCGCCCGGCTGATCGTCCTGTCGGACCGCCACTCGGACGCCGAGCACGCGCCGATCCCGTCGCTGCTGCTCACCGCGGCCGTCCACCACCACCTCATCCGCACCAAGCAGCGCACCCACGTGGGCCTGCTGGTCGAGGCCGGCGACGTCCGCGAGGTCCACCACGTCGCGCTGCTGATCGGCTTCGGTGCCGCGGCCGTGAACCCGTACCTGGCGATGGAGTCGGTCGAGGACCTGGTCCGCGCCGGCACCTTCCTCTCGGACATCGAGGCCGAGCAGGCCATCCGCAACCTGATCTACGCCCTCGGCAAGGGCGTTCTGAAGGTCATGTCCAAGATGGGCATCTCGACCGTCGCCTCCTACCGCGGCGCCCAGGTCTTCGAGGCCGTCGGTCTCGACGACGCCTTCGTCGAGAAGTACTTCAACGGCACGGCCACCAAGATCGGCGGCGTCGGCATCGACGTCATCGCCAAGGAGGTCGCCGCCCGCCACGCCAAGGCGTACCCGGCCTCGGGCATCGCGCCCGCGCACCGTGCGCTGGAGATAGGCGGCGAGTACCAGTGGCGCCGCGAGGGCGAGCCGCACCTGTTCGACCCGGAGACGGTCTTCCGCCTGCAGCACTCCACGCGCACCGGCCGCTACGACGTCTTCAAGAAGTACACGGACCGTGTGAACGAGCAGTCCGAGCGCCTCATGACGCTGCGCGGCCTGTTCGGCTTCAAGTCGGACCGCCCCTCGATCTCCGTCGACGAGGTCGAGCCGGTCTCCGAGATCGTCAAGCGCTTCTCCACCGGCGCCATGTCGTACGGCTCCATCTCGCGCGAGGCGCACGAGACGCTGGCCATCGCCATGAACCAGCTGGGCGGCAAGTCCAACACCGGTGAGGGCGGCGAGGACCCGGACCGTCTCTACGACCCGGCCCGGCGCAGCGCGATCAAGCAGGTCGCCTCCGGCCGCTTCGGTGTGACCTCGGAGTACCTGGTCAACGCGGACGACATCCAGATCAAGATGGCCCAGGGCGCCAAGCCCGGTGAGGGCGGTCAGCTGCCCGGCCACAAGGTCTACCCGTGGGTCGCGAAGACGCGTCACTCGACGCCGGGCGTGGGCCTCATCTCCCCGCCGCCGCACCACGACATCTACTCCATCGAGGACCTGGCCCAGCTGATCCACGACCTGAAGAACGCGAACCCGCAGGCGCGGATTCACGTCAAGCTGGTCTCCGAGGTCGGCGTCGGCACGGTCGCCGCGGGTGTGTCCAAGGCGCACGCGGACGTCGTGCTCATCTCGGGTCACGACGGAGGTACGGGTGCGTCGCCGCTGACGTCACTCAAGCACGCCGGTGGTCCCTGGGAGCTCGGTCTCGCCGAGACCCAGCAGACCCTGCTGCTCAACGGCCTGCGCGACCGCATCGTCGTCCAGACCGACGGCCAGCTGAAGACCGGCCGTGACGTCGTCATCGCCGCGCTGCTCGGCGCCGAGGAGTTCGGTTTCGCGACCGCGCCGCTCGTCGTCTCCGGCTGCATCATGATGCGCGTCTGCCACCTGGACACCTGCCCGGTCGGCATCGCCACCCAGAACCCGACCCTGCGCGACCGCTTCTCCGGCAAGGCCGAGTACGTCGTCAACTTCTTCCAGTACATCGCCGAAGAGGTCCGCGAGATCCTCGCCGAGCTGGGCTTCCGCTCCATCGAGGAGGCCGTCGGCCACGCCGAGGCGCTCGACGTGACCCGCGCGGTCGACCACTGGAAGGCGCAGGGCCTGGACCTCGAGCCGCTGTTCCACGTGCCCGAGCTGGCCGAGGGCGCGGTGCGCCACCAGATCATCGAGCAGGACCACGGCCTGGAGAAGGCGCTCGACAACGAGCTGATCAAGCTCGCCGCCGACGCCCTGGCCGCGTCCAGCGCCACCGACGCCCAGCCGGTGCGCGCCCAGGTCGCCATCCGCAACATCAACCGCACGGTCGGTACCATGCTCGGCCACGAGGTGACGAAGAAGTTCGGCGGTGCGGGCCTGCCCGACGACACCATCGACATCACCTTCACCGGCTCCGCGGGCCAGTCCTTCGGCGCCTTCCTCCCGCGCGGTGTCACGCTGCGCCTGGAGGGCGACGCCAACGACTACGTCGGCAAGGGCCTCTCTGGTGGCCGCGTCGTCGTCCGTCCGGACCGGGGCGCCGACCACCTCGCCGAGTTCTCGACGATCGCGGGCAACACCATCGCGTACGGCGCGACCGGCGGCGAGCTGTTCCTGCGCGGTCGTACGGGCGAGCGGTTCTGTGTCCGCAACTCCGGAGCGACGGTCGTCTCCGAGGGCGTGGGCGACCACGGCTGCGAGTACATGACCGGTGGCCGCGCGGTGGTCCTCGGCGAGACGGGCCGCAACTTCGCGGCCGGTATGTCGGGCGGTATCGCGTACGTCGTCGACCTGAACATCGACAACGTCAACGTCGGCAACGTCAGCGCCGTGGAGGCCCTCGACGACACCGACAAGCAGTGGCTGCACGACGTCGTGCGCCGGCACCAGGAGGAGACGGGCTCCACGGTCGCCGAGAAGCTGCTCGCCGAGTGGGACACCGCGGTCGAGCGCTTCAGCAAGATCATCCCCAGCACGTACAAGGCAGTGCTCGCCGCCAAGGACGCCGCCGAGCAGGCGGGACTCTCCGAGTCCGAGATCACCGAGAAGATGATGGAGGCGGCGATCAATGGCTGACCCGAAGGGCTTTCTGAACCACGGCCGCGAGGTCGCCAAGTCCCGTCCCGTCGAGGAGCGCCTGAAGGACTGGAACGAGGTCTACGTCCCCGGCTCCCTGCTGCCGATCATCAGCAAGCAGGCCAGCCGCTGCATGGACTGCGGCATCCCGTTCTGTCACAACGGCTGTCCGCTCGGAAACCTGATCCCCGAGTGGAACGACTACGCCTACCGCGAGGACTGGGCCGCCGCCTCGGAGCGTCTGCACGCGACCAACAACTTCCCGGAGTTCACCGGTCGCCTCTGCCCGGCCCCCTGCGAGTCGGCCTGTGTGCTGGGCATCAACCAGCCCGCGGTGACCATCAAGAACGTCGAGGTCTCGATCATCGACAAGGCGTGGGACAGCGGTGACGTCGCACCGCAGGCCCCGGAGCGCCTGTCCGGCAAGACCGTCGCGGTGATCGGCTCGGGCCCGGCGGGCCTGGCCGCCGCCCAGCAGCTCACGCGGGCCGGTCACACCGTCGCCGTCTACGAGCGCGCGGACCGCATCGGAGGCCTTCTCCGGTACGGCATCCCCGAGTTCAAGATGGAGAAGCGGCACATCAACCGCCGTATCGAGCAGATGCGCGCGGAGGGCACCCGCTTCCGTACCGGCATCGAGATCGGCCGCGACCTCAAGGCGACCGACCTCAAGAAGCGGTACGACGCCGTCGTCATCGCCGCCGGTGCGACGACCGCGCGTGACCTGCCGGTGCCGGGCCGCGAGCTCAAGGGCATCTACCAGGCCATGGAGTACCTGCCCCTGTCGAACAAGGTCCAGGAGGGCGACTACGTGGTCTCGCCCGTCTCGGCCGAGGGCAAGCACGTCGTGGTCATCGGCGGCGGCGACACCGGCGCGGACTGCGTGGGCACCGCGCACCGCCAGGGCGCGGCCTCGGTCACGCAGCTGGAGATCATGCCGCGGCCGGGCGAGGAGCGGAACCCGGGCCAGCCCTGGCCGACGTTCCCGATGCTCTACAAGGTCACGTCCGCGCACGAGGAGGGCGGCGAGCGGGTCTACTCCGTCTCGACGACCCACTTCGAGGGCGACGAGGACGGCAACGTCCAGTGGCTGCACCTGGTCGAGGTCGAGTTCGTCGACGGCAAGCTGACCCAGAAGCCGGGCACGGAGCGCAAGATCCCCGCCCAGCTGGTGACGCTGGCGATGGGCTTCACGGGCACCGACCGCGAGAACGGGCTGGTCGAGCAGTTCGGCCTGGACCTCGACGAGCGCGGCAACATCGCCCGCGACGCCGACTTCCAGACCAATGTCCCCGGCGTCTTCGTCGCCGGCGACGCGGGCCGCGGCCAGTCCCTCATCGTCTGGGCGATCGCCGAGGGCCGCTCGGCCGCCCGCGGCACCGACCGCTTCCTGACCGGAGCCAGCGACCTGCCGGCCCCGATCCGGCCGACGGACCGCTCGCTGATGGTCTGATCACGGCCCAACAGACGTCCCGTACAAAGGCGTACGGAACACAGACGGCGCCTGCCCTTCCAGTCCCCGACCGGACGAGGGGCAGGCGCCGCCGCCTTTTCAGCGCGAACTCGCCGCCGGGCCTGGGTTCCCGCCCGCCGTGTACTTCGTCCTCCCGGTCGCCAGAAAGCGTTGGCCGCCAGGACAAACCGGTTGGCGGGAGGACATCAAGGGCGTCCGCGTGCCGAACAGTGGGGTGCCGGTCAGGCGACCTTGTACGTCTCGCCGTACACCTTCCACACCAGCGGTGTCTTCAGGCTCAGGTTCCCGTCGTACAGGAACTGCCGCTGGGCCGTGTCGATGCGGGTGGTGTCGATGTCGGCGCGCTTGGTCTTCATGGCCTTTTGGCGGACGTCCAGGAAGATGTCGAGGTACGACTGCTCCGAGCCGCCCTCCGACGGGGTGTCCGCCTCCCGCATCGCACGCTCGCGCAGGCCGTAGAAGCTGGTCGGGCCGGTACCGGGGCCGTGGAAGACCATGGCGTCGTAGTAGATGAACTGGCCGAGCGTGCCGAGGCCGTCGAGCTTGGCGAGGCGGACGGCCGGGTCGAAGTAGACGCGGTCGCGCTCGCTGTCCTGGGCCTTGCGGAAGGCGGGCAGCTTCGCCTCCGCCTTCCAGGCCGTGGTGAAGCCGGGGTCCAGGCCTTTGTGGGAGTCCGTGCCGTCGACCTTGTGCAGGGCGGGGAGGTACTTCGCCAGTCCGTTGTCCGGGTGGGCCTTGGTGTAGCGCTCGACCAGGGTGAGCAGGTCGTGGGTGCCGGTGCAGAAGCCGACGGTGCCGGCCGTGTAGCCCTGGCCGTCGCCTATGTCCTCGATGTAGCCGTAGGCGCTGCGCCAGTTCAGGGTCGAGTTCTCGGCGCTGGCCACGAGCTCCTGCGCCAGTTCCTTCTTGGCGGGCGCGGCGAGGCCCGGCGGCAGGTCTGCGATCACCTCGTCGTCCTGCGCCTGCTCCTGCTCGGCCCGGGCCTTGGCGTCCTGGCGCGCCTGCTCGGCCGCGGACCTGGGGGCCTTGGCGGCGCCGTCGTCCGAGTCCGCGGGCGTGAGGAAGTACACCGTCGCCGTGACGACGACCGGGACTGCCGCGAACAGGAGGAGACCAGCACGTTTCATGCGGGAGAGAGTACGGCCAGGCGATTCCCGGCCGAATCCCGGGCCGCTCAGGCTGTCAGTTCCGTGACCTTCGCGATCGTCAGGATCACCAGCAGGGCCAGCAGGGCCACGCATGCGCCCGCCTGGACGAGGTTGCGGCGGCTGTCGCGCGGAGCGTACGCGTACGCCAGGGTCACCACACCGCCCGCAAGCAGCCCGCCGAGATGGCCCTGCCAGGACGTCAGGCCCGCGGAGATCAG
Organism: Streptomyces sp. NPDC047043; assembly: GCF_040644055.1. Taxonomy (NCBI): domain Bacteria; kingdom Bacillati; phylum Actinomycetota; class Actinomycetes; order Kitasatosporales; family Streptomycetaceae; genus Streptomyces; species Streptomyces sp. NPDC047043. The sequence goes on along the minus strand of NZ_JBEYVO010000002.1, from coordinate 103,265 downwards.
CAGCCACAGCAGCAGGCCCGCCACGAAACGGTTGACGGTGCTCATGTCGGCGCCGAGGCGGCGGGCCATGACGTAGTACGCGGCGCCGAGCCCGAAGATCGCACCGGACGCGCCGAGCGTGGGGGTGTCGGGCGCGATCAGCAGGACCAGGACCGAGCCGCCGAACGCCGAGAGGAGATACAGGGTGACGTAGCGGATCCGGCCGAGCTGGGACTCGACCACCCGGCCGATGTTCCACAGCGACACCATGTTCATCACGATGTGCAGGATCCCGAACGACCCCCCGGTGGGCGGCAGATGCAGGAAGGCGCCGGTCAGCAGGCGGTACCACTCACCGCCGACGACACCTTCGAGGTGGTAGTCCGAGGGGTAGTTGGCCAGCCACATGTAATGGCCGCCGTCGGGCCCCAGCAGCCCGCGGCCCAGCATCTCGAAGCGGTCCACGATCGACGGCCGCACCAGCTCGCCCAGGTAGGCGAGCACGTTGAGGCCTATCAGTACGTACGTCACCAGCGGCGCCGTCGTGATCCGGCCGCCGAACGCGGTGCGCGCCTGCCGTACCGACCGGGCGCCCTCCTTCACACACTCCGGGCACTGGTGGCCGACGGCCGCCTCGCGCATGCAGTCGGGGCAGATGTACCGGTCGCAGCGGGTGCAGCGGACGTGCGACTCCACCTTGGGGTGGCGATAGCAGGTGGTGACGGCGGACTCGGGTTCCACTGCCGGCTCCTCGGTAGGGGGTGGGACGGGCGGTGAGCCGGTGGGGACGGCGGCGATCAAAATAGCCAACGCCTGCGCACGGTGGGAGTGGTGGGGTCGGTGTGACGTAACCTCTGCACGGACGAAGGGGGGAGCATGGCCGCGATCAGTCTCCGCAAGGTCGAGGAGACCGCGCCCGCGCTGGTCAGCCTGTACAAGAGCGCCGGGGTGTCGCTCGAGAAGCACGGGCTGGACGGGCTGCGGGCCGCGGTGTATCTCGTCGTCGACTACTCCGGGTCGATGAAGCCGTACTACCAGGACGGCAGTGTGCAGGCGCTCGCCGACCGGGTGCTCGGGCTGTCCGCGCACCTCGACGACGACGGACGCGTGCCGGTCGTCTTCTTCTCGACCGACGTCGACGCCGAGACCGACATCGCACTCGCCGACCACCAGGGCCGAGTCCAGAAGATCGTGGCCGCGCTCGGGCACATGGGCAAGACCAGCTACCACCTGGCGATGGACGCGGTCATCGACCACTACCTCGACAGCGGATCCACGGCGCCCGCCCTCGTCGTCTTCCAGACCGACGGCGGCCCGATCAACAAGCTCGCCGCAGAACGCTATCTGTGCAAGGCGGCGAAGCTGCCGCTGTTCTGGCAGTTCGTGGGCTTCGGGAACCCGGGCAGCAAGCAGTTCGACTTCCTGCGCAAACTCGACGAGCTGGCGGTGCCCGCCAGGCGCGTCGTGGACAACGCCGGGTTCTTCCACGCCGGCGAGGATCCGGGGAAGGTCTCGGACGCGGAGCTGTACGACCGGCTGGTCGAGGAGTTCCCGAGATGGCTGGTCGCCGCGCGAGCGCAGGGCATCGTACGGGCCTGACTCACCCGCCCGGCCGTCCGCACCGTTGGCTTGGCCCGGCCGTCGTGTCACCCTGAGGATGATCCGACGGGGAGGCGACGAACCTATGGACGGCGCACGAACGGGGAAGACGGCGGGCTCCACCCGCAGGGAGCCGGCCAGCAAGGGCGAGAAGGTCGCGGACTGGGCCGACGGGCGGCTGGGGCTCTATGGGCTGGCCAAGGCCAACATGCGCAAGGTCTTCCCGGACCACTGGTCCTTCATGCTGGGGGAGATCTGCCTCTACAGCTTCCTCATCCTGATCCTCACCGGCATCTATCTCACCCTGTTCTTCGAGCCGAGCGGCGTCGAGGTGATCTACCACGGCTCGTACGTCCCGCTCAACGGCGTCCCGATGACCCGGGCCTACGAGTCCACGCTCGACATCAGCTTCGACGTGCGCGGGGGGCTGCTGATCCGGCAGATCCACCACTGGGCCGCGCTGGTCTTCGTCACCGGCATGCTGGTGCACATGATGCGGGTGTTCTTCACCGGCGCCTTCCGCAAGCCGCGCGAGCTGAACTGGCTGTTCGGCTGGACCCTGCTGATGCTCGGCATCATCACCGGCCTGACCGGCTACTCGCTCCCCGACGACCTGCTGTCCGGCACCGGCATCCGCTTCGCCGACGGCGCGATCCTGTCCGTCCCGATCGTCGGGACGTATCTGTCCTTCTTCCTCTTCGGCGGGGAGTTCCCGGGGCACGACATCATCCCGCGGCTCTTCCCGATCCACGTCCTGCTGCTGCCCGGGATCATGCTGGGCCTGGTCGTCGCCCATCTGATCCTGGTCTTCTACCACAAGCACACCCAGTACCCGGGGCCCGGCCGGGACCAGAAGAGCGTCGTCGGCATGCCCTTCCTGCCGGTCTACATGGCCAAGGCGGGCGGCTTCTTCTTCCTCGTCTTCGGCGTCCTGGCGATCATGGGCGGCATCGCGAGCATCAACCCGGTGTGGGCCTTCGGGCCGTACCGCCCGGACCTGGTGACCACCGGCGCGCAGCCCGACTGGTACCTCGGCTTCTCCGAGGGACTGATCCGGGTGATGCCGGGATGGGAGATCAACCTCTGGGGCCACACCCTGGAGCTGGGCGTCTTCATCCCCTTCTCGCTGTTCCCGCTGATCCTGCTCGCCCTCGGCCTGTACCCCTTCGTCGAGGCATGGATCACCGGCGACAAACGCGAGCACCACATCCTGGACCGGCCGCGCAACGTGCCCGTCCGCACCGGTCTGGGCGTGGCCTGGCTGAGCCTGTACGCGGTGCTGCTGATCGGCGGTGGCAACGACATCGTCGCCACCCATCTGCACCTTTCCATCAACGCGATCACCTGGTTCGTGCGGATCTCCGTCTTCGTGGTGCCGGTGGCCGCCTTCCTCATCACGAAACGGGTCTGCATGGGCCTGCAGCGCCGGGACCGGGACAAGGTGCTGCACGGCAGGGAGACCGGCACCATCAGGCGGCTGCCGCACGGTGAGTTCGTCGAGGTGCACGAGCCCCTCCCGCAGGACGCGCTGTTCACCCTCACCCAGCACGAGCAGAACCCGCCGTACGAGATCGGACCGCTCGTCGACGCGAACGGTGTGCGCCGGCCGGTCAAGGCCGGACAGCGGATGCGGGCCCGCCTCGCGCGGGTGATGTTCGGGTCCGACTCACAGATCGCGAAGCCGACGGTGGAGGAGTACCGGGAGCTCACCAGCGGCGATCATCACCACTGACCACCGGCCCCGACGACCAGGGCCCGGCACTCCCGCGGCCCGCCCCATGCGGTGCGCAGGGCGCGGGCCTTGGTCAGCCACAGGGACAGGTCGTACTCCGCGGTGTAGCCGATCGCGCCGTGCAGCTGCAGCGCCGTACGGGCGGTGGCGTACGCCGCCTCGCACGCGGTGACCTTGGCGGCGGCGACGTCGGCGGGCGCCAGGCTCAGCGCGGCACCGAACAGCAGGGGGCGCGCGAACTCCAACGCGATCTTCACGTCGGCCAGTTGATGCTTGACGGCTTGGAAGGAGCCGATGGGCACGCCGAACTGGCTGCGCTGCTTGACGTACGCGACGGTCCGGTCGAGCAGGGCGAGGCCGACACCGAGGGACTGGGCTGCGGTGGCGAGACGGGCGTGGGCGAGGGCACGGGTGGCGGCTTCGGCGACCTGGGGACCGGCGGCGAGGAGTTCACCGCCGGACGGGGCGGGGAAGAGACGGCGGGCGGGGTCGAGGGAGGGACGGGGACCGCGGGGAGTGGGGCGGGCGTCGTCCGGTGGCGGGGTGAGATGGGAGGAGGGGGCGTCTTCCGGTGACGTCGGAGCGAGGCGCAGTTCGGTGTTCGTCCGCGACAGCGTCAGGCGTACGTCCGCGACGTCCGCGTCCAGTGCGTACGGCCCCGTCGCCAGCGTGGCCGTCGACTCGCCGGTGGCCAGCGCGGGCAGCAGGCGTTTGGCCGGGCCCGGGTCGTCCAGGCCGGCGAGCACCGTCGCCGCGGCGACCGTCTCCACCAGTGGTCCCGGCACCGCATGCCGTCCCAACTCGACGAACGCGACGGTGAGTTCGACGGGCCGGACGCCCAGCCCGCCGTACTCCTCGGGAACCGCCAGTGCGAACAGGCCCGCCTCGGCGATACGGGACCACAGGGCCCGGCCGCCCGCATGCTCGCCCCGGCTCCAGTCCCGTACGACCGAAGGCGTGTCGGCCGCTGTCAGCATCGCGCCCAACGAGTCCGCGAACGCGCGCTGTTCGGTATCGAGGAGGAAGCGCATCAGCGGCCTCCCTTCGCAGCCCTCGGCATTCCTTCGGACATCGACGACGCCCCTTGCATGCGCGACGCCCCTTTCGAGTGCGCGGTGTCTCCTTCGACGTCGGCGCAGCCCCCGCGCATCAGCGGCGTCCCTTCGGCAGGCCGAGCAGCCGCTCGGCGATGATGTCCCGCTGGATCTCGTTCGTGCCCGCGTAGACCGGGCCGGCGAGGGAGAAGACATAGCCCTCGGCCCAGTCCGAGTCCGCCAACTCGCCCTCCCCGTCCAGGAGATCGAGCGCCGTCTCGTGCAGCGCGATGTCGTACTCCGACCAGAACACCTTGTTCAGGCTGGACTCCGGGCCGAGCGCGTCGCCGTCCAGGAAGCGGGAGGCCGCCGCGTAGGTGAAGAGCTGGTACGCGCGAGCGCCGATCAGGGCGTCGGCCACCTGGTCGTGCGCGTGCTGCGGACTCCCTTGCTCCTTCCAGAGGTTGAGCAACCGGTCCGCCGCCGCGAGGAAACGGCCGGGGGCGCGCAGCATCAGCCCCCGCTCGTTCCCCGCCGTCGACATCGCTATCCGCCAGCCCCCGCCGGGCTCGCCGATCACGTCCTCGTCCGGCACGAACACCTCGTCCAGGAAGAGTTCCGCGAATGCGGGTTTCCCGTCGAGGCGGCCTATCGGGCGGACCGTGACGCCGGGCGCGCGCAGGTCGAACATCAGGTATGTCAGGCCCTGGTGGGGCTTCGGCGCCTCCGGGTCGCTGCGGAACAGGCCGAAGGCACGGTCGGCGAACGCGGCCCGCGACGACCAGGTCTTCTGCCCGCTCAGCAGCCAGCCGCCCGCCGTGCGTACCGCCCTGGATCTGAGGGAGGCCAGGTCGGACCCGGCCTCGGGCTCCGACCACGCCTGCGCCCAGACCACCTCGCCGCTCGCCATCGGCGGCAGCACGCGGGCTCGCTGCTCCTCCGTGCCGTGGTCGAAGAGGGTCGGTGCGAGCAGGCTGATCCCGTTCTGGCCGACGCGGCCGGGTGCGCCCGCCGCCCAGTACTCCTCCTCGAAGGCCAGCCAACCGAGCAGGCCCGCGTCCCTCCCGCCGTACTCCGTGGGCCAGTTGACGACCGACCAGCGCTCCGCGGCCAGCTCGGCCTCCCAGGCGCGATGGGCCGCGAAGCCCTCCGCGGTCTCCAGGGACGGCAGCGGGTCGGCGGGCACATGCGCGGCGAGCCAGGCCCGGGCCTCGGCGCGGAAGGCCTCGTCGGCGGCGGAGTGATTGAGGTCCACGGTCGTCACCCTCCTTCCCTAACAAGTGTTTGGTAGATTAGCGTGGTGCCATGACAACGGTCGAGACTCCGGCCCCGGTTCCCGGTCACGGGCTGCTGAAAGGCCGCACCGCCGTCATCACCGCGGCGGCGGGGGCGGGCATCGGCGGCGCGACCGCACGGCGCTTCCTCGAGGAGGGCGCGCGCGTGCTCATCAGCGATGCGCACATGCGGCGGCTCAAGGAGTACGAGGCCGAACTGGCCGGCGAGTTCGGCGCGCAGGCGGTGGGCGCGGTGGCGTGCGACGTGACCGACGAGGCACAGGTGCGGGAGCTCTTCGACACGGCCGTGCGGGAGCACGGGCGGCTGGACATGGTCGTCAACAACGCAGGTCTGGGCGGCACTTCGGATCTCGTCGACATGAGCGACGAGCAGTGGTCGAAGGTCCTGGACGTGACGTTGAACGGCACGTTCCGGTGCGTACGGGCGGCGCTGCGGCACTTCCGAACGGACGGGCGGGGCGGCGTGATCGTCAACAACGCCTCCGTCGTCGGCTGGCGCGCCCAGGCCGGACAGGCGCACTACGCCGCCGCGAAGGCGGGCGTGATGGCGCTGACCCGGTGCGCGGCGATCGAGGCGGCCGCATACGGGGTGCGGGTCAACGCCGTCTCGCCGAGCCTCGCCATGCACCCGCACCTGGTGAAGGTGACGACGCCCGAGCTGCTGGAGGAACTGACCGCGCGCGAGGCCTTCGGGCGCTACGCCGAGCCCTGGGAGGTGGCCAACGTGATCGTGTTCCTGGCGTCGGGCTACTCCTCGTACATGACCGGAGAGGTCGTCTCCGTCAGCAGCCAGCATGCGTAGGACGACTCATGCGTAGGACGACAATGGAACCGTGCCGACCAAGAAGAAGCCCCAGGTGACCGCCGCGCCCGCGCGCCGCCGCGAACTCCTCGAGACCGCCGCCGAGGTCTTCGCCGAGCAGGGCTACAACGCCACCACCGTACGCAAGATCGCGGACCACGCGGGCATGCTCGCGGGCAGCCTCTACTACCACTTCGACTCCAAGGAATCGATGCTGGAGGAGATCCTGCGCACCTTCCTCGACGAGCTCTGGGGCGGCTACGACACCGTCCTGGACTCCGAGCTCGGACCGCGGGAGACCCTGGAGGCGCTGGTCACGGAGTCGTTCCGGGAGATCGACCGGCACCGCGCCGCCGTCGCGATCTACCAGAAGGAGAGCAAGCAGCTGGTGGCGCAGGAGCGGTTCGCGTTCCTCGCCGAGTCGCAGCGCAAGTTCGAGAAGGCGTGGCTGTCCACGCTGGAGCGCGGGGTCGCCGCCCGGGTGTTCCGGGCCGACCTCGACGTCCGCCTCACCTACCGGTTCGTGCGCGACACCGTGTGGGTGGCCGCGTCCTGGTACCGGCCCGGTGGACAGCACAGCCCGGAGGAGATCGCCCGGCAGTACCTGTCGATGGTGCTGGACGGGATCGCCGTACGCACATAACCCATCGGGGAGTCTGGGGAGTTGCCATGGCCGAGGCCTACATCGTCGAAGCGGTCCGTACGCCCGTCGGGCGACGCCGGGGCGGGCTGAGCGGGGTCCACCCGGCCGACCTCGGCGCGCATGTGCTCAAGGAACTGGTCGCACGCTCCGGCGTGGACCCGGCGGCCGTCGAGGACGTCGTGTTCGGCTGTCTGGACACGGTGGGCCCGCAGGCCGGGGACATCGCGCGGACCTGCTGGCTGGCGGCCGGGCTGCCCGAGGAGGTGCCGGGCGTGACGATCGACCGGCAGTGCGGCTCCTCGCAGCAGGCCGTGCACTTCGCGGCGCAGGGCGTGCTGTCGGGCACCCAGGACCTGGTGGTCGCGGGCGGCGTCCAGAACATGTCGCAGATCCCGATCGCCTTCGCGACCCGCCAGGCCGCCGAGCCCCTCGGATTCACCGCGGGTCCCTTCGCCGGCAGCGAGGGCTGGCGCGCGCGGTACGGGGACCAGCCGGTGAACCAGTTCGTCGGTGCCGAGATGATCGCCGCGAAGTGGGGGATCAGCCGTCAGGACCAGGAGGAGTTCGCGCTGCGGTCGCACCGGCGGGCGCTGCGGGCCATCGACGAGGGCCGCTTCGACCGCGAGACCGTGCCCTACGGCGAGGTCACCGTCGACGAGGGACCGCGCCGGGACACCTCCCTGGAGAAGATGGCCGGGCTCAAGCCGGTCCTCGACGGCGGGACCGTCACCGCCGCCTGCTCCTCACAGGTCTCCGACGGCGCGGCCGCGATGCTGCTGGCCTCGGAGCGGGCGGTGCGCGAGCACGGTCTGACGCCCCGCGCACGCGTCCACCACCTCTCCGTGCGCGGCGAGGACCCCATCCGCATGCTCTCCGCACCGATACCGGCCACCGCCCACGCCCTGAAGAAGACCGGCCTGACCATCGACGACATCGACCTCGTCGAGATCAACGAGGCCTTCGCGCCGGTCGTCCTGGCCTGGCTGAAGGAGACCGGCGCCGACCCCGGGAAGGTCAACGTCAACGGCGGCGCCATCGCCCTCGGCCACCCGCTGGGCGCGACCGGCGTCAAGCTCATGACCACCCTGCTGCACGAACTGGAGCGCACCGGCGGCCGGTTCGGACTGCAGACCATGTGCGAGGGCGGCGGCCAGGCCAACGTGACGATCATCGAGCGGGTCTGACGGCGACGGCGGCACGGCCACCCACTTCGGCGGACGGAGTCCGGCGCAGGCTCCCGAAGCCTGGGAGGCCTCCATGGGCCGAGCGGTGCGAGGGGGCCGTGGGGGATGCCGAGCCACCGCCGCCCCCGCCTCCTGAAACGCCTTGTCCGGCAAGGGTTCCAGCACATCCACCGTCAACTTCACCCGCACCAGCTGCGGCTCGACCCGCACACTCCCGGCACCGAAAACTCCCCCACGCTCGGCTTCGCTCGCGCGGGCGGTACCCCCATTCGCCCCCAGGGCTCTCTGATCGTCTCCGTCATGCGCGCATTGAAGCACCGCCCGCCGACAGCGCGCCGACGATTTCCGCTGCCTCGGCCATCACCCGCGCCACCAGCTCCGCGCACGACGGCAGGTCCTCGATGACCCCCGCGACCTGTCCGGACGCCATCACCCCGAGGTCCGAACGGCCGTCCACCATGGCCGACTTCAGCAGCATCGGGGTGTTCGCGGCGAGAAGCACCTGACTCCAGGACAGCTCCTTGCCGTGCTTCATGGCGAGCCCGTCGCGCACCATCTGCCGCCAGGTGAGGCCGGACAGCTTCCGGAACCCCGCCGCCCGGCGGACGGCGTGCAGCAGAGCCCTCGCGCGAGAGGAGTTCTCCAGGGCGTCCACCAGGTCCGTACGCAGCATGCGGTGCGGCAGCCCGTCCACCGCCGTCGTCACGGTGACGTCCCTGACCGTGGCCGCCAGGTATCTGGCCTTCACCGCGTCCGGCACCGTCGAGTCGGAGGTGAGCAGGAACCGTGTGCCCATCGCGATCCCGGCCGCCCCGTACGCCAGCGCCGCGACCAGCCCCCGTCCGTCGAAGAAGCCGCCCGCAGCCACGACCGGTATGCCGACGGCGTCCACCACCTGCGGCAACAGCACCGTCGTCGCCACCTCACCGGTGTGCCCGCCACCCTCACCGCCCTGCACGATCACGGCGTCCGCGCCCCAGGCCGCGACCTTCTCGGCGTGCCGCCGGGCGCCTATGGAGGGGATGACGACCACGCCGGCCTCCTTCAGCTCCGCGATCAGCTCGGGGGAGGGGGCGAGGGCGAAGGAGGCGACCCGGACGCCCTCGTCGATGATCAGGCGGACCCGGTCGTGCGCGTCGCCCGCGTCCGCACGGAGGTTGACCCCGAACGGCGCGTCCGTACGGGACTTCACCTCCCGTATCGCCTCGCGCAGCCGGTCGACGGTCATCGTCGCGGAGGCCAGGATGCCGAGCGCGCCCGCGTTCGCGGTCGCCGAGACCAGGCGCGGGCCGGCCACCCAGCCCATGCCCGTCTGCACGATCGGATGGCGGACCCCGACCAGCCGGGTCAGCGCCGTCTCCATCACGAACCGACCTCCCTGGCACGGGAGTCGACCGGATCGATGACCTCCCGGATCAGCCGCAGCTCCTCGGCTGTGGGGTCGCGCGTCGGCCGCACCTCGTCCGGGACGACCAGGTCGAAGCCGGTCGCCTCCCGCACCTCGTCGACGGTCACCCCCGGGTGCAGGGAGGCCAGCCGCATCGAGTGGTCGGGGGTCGCGAAGTCGAAGGCGCCCAGGTCGGAGACGACACGCGGGATGCGGTGGAAGCGGGCCGTGTCCGGATGGGCGGCCGCGTGGTCGTAGCCGACTCCGCACACCATGTCGACCTTCTCGACGAACACCCGCCGGGAGTGTCTCGGCACCCAGTAACTGGTCGGATTGTTCAGGGTGTTGACCGGCGCACCTCGCACCCCGAGCAACTGCCGCTTCGGCCGCTCCCAGTCGCCGATGCACGAGATGTTCTGGTTGCCGAACCGGTCGATCTGGCTCGCGCCCATCATCACGTGCCGCCGGCCGCTGGAGACCAGGGTCAGATGCTGTCGGTACGGCAGCCAGCCCTCGGGTGTCCCGTCCGGGCGGACGAGCATCGCCTCGCCGTCGGTCAGCAGCAGGTCCGGGGAGAAGGTGAGCCGGGCCAGCCGCGCTCCCACCGACGGGATCAGGCCCATCGGGCTCGCCAGGATCTCACCGGCGTCGCGCCAGGCCTCGGCGCAGGCGATCACGCAGTACTCGGCGCGGGTGGGCGCGCGTGGTGGGGCGCCGGTCATCGCTGCTCCCCCTGCCAGGCCTGGACGGCGGACCGGTAGTCCTGTTCGTCCCCGTCCAGGAAGCGGGCCGCGAACTCCGGCCAGGGCGTGGACGCGTACTGCTTCTGGAAGGCCTCGTCCCTGCCGTAGTCCGGCGCGCAGGACGTGAAGTGCGCGCCGTTCGGGGCCTCGACGACACCGGTGACCGTGTGCCGCTTGACGAGCAAGGTCTGCGGTGCCGCCTCCTTCGTCAACTCGGCCGTGTCGACGATCCGTTCGCACGAGACGAACGCCGCGTCCGCCGCCTCGCAGAACAGGTCGTCGAAGTACGGGTCCGGGCCCAGATACTGCCCGTTGCCCAGCCGGTCGGCACGGCCCACGTGCACCAGCGCCGCATCCAGCCGCAGGGCGGGCACGGCGACGAACGTCTCCCCGTCCTCGTACGGCGAAGTGACCGTCCTGAGGTTGGGGTTGACCCGCATCACGTCCGATCCGATCCCGGCCCGCACCGGCAGGAACGGCAGCCGGTTCGCCGCCGCGTGCAGCCCCCACATGAACATCGCCTCGTCCAGCTCCGTCAGCTCGAGGGCGCCGCGCTCGCGGGCCGCCCGGTAGTGCGGTTCGAGCGGGATCGAGTCGAGGGTGACGAAGGCCGTCACCAGCTTCCGCACCCGCCCGGCCGCCGCGAGCATGCCGACGTCCGGGCCGCCGTACGAGACGACCGTGAGGTCGCTGACGTCCGACCGTAACAGCGCTCTGACCAGGGCCATCGGCTTGCGGCGCGAACCCCAGCCGCCGATGCCGAGGGTCATGCCGCTCTCCAGGCGGGAGACGGCCTCCTCGGCGGTCATCGTCTTGTCGCTCACCTATGCGCCCTCCTTCCCTTCCTGTCCGGCGGACCCGAACCTGTTCCGGACCCGGTCGGCCACCCCGACCGCGCCCGCCTCGTACGTGAACCCCTGCTCGAAGCGGTAGCTGCGGCGCACGTCGACAGGGTCGATGCCGTTGATGGCGGACTTGGCGAGACGGATCAGCTCGCCGTCCTTGGCTGCTATCTCCCGCGCCAACTCCAGTGCGGCGGCGAAGAGTTCGCCCCGCGGGACCACGCGCCACACCGAGCCGTGCGCGTGCAGCTCGGCTGCGGTCGCCGTGCGCGAGGTGTAGTACAGCGCCCGCATCAGGTGCTGCGGGACCAGCCGGGCCAGATGCGTGGCCGCGCCCAGGGCGCCCCGGTCCAGCTCCGGCAGGCCGAAGGTGGCGTCCTCGCTCGCCACGATCACGTCCGCGTTCCCCACCAGCCCGATGCCCCCGCCCAGGCAGAACCCCTGCACCGCCGCCACCACCGGCACCTCGCACTCGTACACCGCCGCGAAGGCCTCGAAGCAGCCGCGGTTGGCGCCCACCAGTGCGCTCGAACCCTGCGCCTGTATCTCCTTGATGTCCACGCCCGCGTTGAACCCCCGCCCCTCGGCGGTCAGCACCACGCACCGCACCCGCGGATCGCGGCCCGCCGCGCGCACGGCGTCGGCCAGGGCGAACCAGCCCTGCACCGGCAGTGCGTTCACCGGCGGGAAGTCGACCGTGACGAGGGAGATCCCCTCCTGCGGGGACGAGACGGAAATCCCCTTTTCCGGGGACGAGGTGGAGACACCCATGGGCGCATCAGCTACCTTTCCAACCAACGCCTTTCCACCAAACATTTGTTAGGTGTGAGGCTTCGAAGCTAGCAGCCGTCGGATCGGAGCGGGAAGCCCTGTGGATAACTTGCGCCGGCCGCAGCTGAGCGGCAGGACCGTCGTCGTCACCGGCGGCACCCGGGGCGTCGGCGCCGGGATCGCGAAGGCCTTCGCCGAGGCCGGCGCGAAGGTCGTCGCCTGTGCGCGCAGACCGCCCGAAGCACCGCCCGACGGCGTGGAGTTCGCCCCTCTCGACCTGCGCGACCCGCCCGCCGTACGCGCCTTCTTCGCCGCGCTGCCCCGGCTCGACGTCCTCGTCAACAACGCGGGCGGCGGGCCCTACCGGCTGCTGGCCGACGCGGACGCCGAGCGCCATGCACGGGTCGTGGAGCTGAATCTCCTTGCTCCGCTGACCGCTTCCCTCGCCGCATACGAGCACCTCAGGCGGGCGAAGGGCGCCGTCGTGATGATCGGCAGCGTCAGCGGCAGCCGTCCCTCGCCCGGTTCGGCGGCGTACGGGGCGGCCAAGGCCGGCCTGGAGAACCTCGCCCGCTCGATGGCCGTGGAGTGGGCGCCGGAGGTCCGCGTCAACACGCTGGTCGTCGGCATGGTCCGCACCGAGCTGGCCCACCTCCACTACGGCGGGGAGGACGGCATCGAGGCCGTCGCGCGCACGGTGCCGCTCGGCCGGCTGGCCACACCGGCCGACGTCGGCGCGGCCGCCGTGTTCCTCGCCTCCGACGCGGCCGCGTACATCAGCGGCGCGAGCCTGCTGGTGCACGGGGGAGGGGAGCGCCCGGCGTTCCTGGATGCGGCAACGGCCAACAAGGAGGCCTGAGATGAGCGGAATCTGCGACGGGCGGGTCGTCGTCGTCACCGGTGCCGGCCGCGGGCTCGGGCGCGCGCACGCGCTCGCGTTCGCGGCGGAGGGCGCGCGGGTTGTCGTGAACGACCTGGGGGTCGGGCTGGACGGGGTGCCGGGGGCCGGCAGTCCGGCGGAGGCCGTCGTCGCCGAGATCCGCGCGGCGGGCGGCGAGGCGCTCGCCCACGGCGGCGACATCGCGACCACCGAAGGAGCGTCCTCCCTGGTGACGGCCGCCCTGGAGACGTACGGCCGGCTCGACACCCTGGTCAACAACGCCGGGTTCCTGCGCGACCGGATGCTGGTCAACCTCGACGAGGACGACTGGGACGCAGTCCTGCGCGTCCACCTCAAGGGCCACTTCCTGCCGCTGAAGCACGCCGCCGCACACTGGCGGGCCGAGGCCAAGGCGGGCCGCACACCGGTGGCCCGGATCGTCAACACCAGTAGCGGAGCAGGGCTGTTGGGGTCGGTCGGGCAGGGGAACTACAGCGCCGCGAAGGCCGCCATCGTCGGGCTGACGCTCGTCGCCGCGGCCGAACTCGCCCGCTACGGCGTCCAGGTCAACGCGATCGCACCCGCGGCCCGCACGCGCATGACGGAACGCACCTTCGCCGAGACGATGACGGCACCCGCGACCGGCTTCGACGCGATGGCCCCCGAGAACGTGTCGCCGTTGGTCGTCTGGCTGGGCTCCGCGGCGAGCGCGGGTGTGACGGGCCGGGTCTTCGAGGCGGAGGGCGGCCGGATCACGGTCATGGAGGGCTGGCGCCCGGGACCGAGCGCCGACAAGGGGGCCCGGTGGAGCCCGGGGGAGGCGGGCGAGACGGCCCTGAAACTGCTCGCGGAGGCCGAGGTTCCGGGGGCGGTGTACGGGGCCTGAGCGCGCTCAGTCGGTGAGGCGGGCGGCGGCCTTGCGCTGCTGCTCCGTCATCGTCTGCAGAAAGCGGATCGCGATGTCCAGCTCGTCCGTGCTGAACTCCTCGCACGCCTTGGTGATTTCGCGCGCCCACTCCTCGAAGAACGCGAAGAGATGGGCGATCTTCTCCCGGTTCAGCTCGACGAGCACGCGCCGCTTGTCCGTGGGGTGCTTGACCCGGCGTACGAAACCCTTGCCCTCCAGGCGGTCGACCAGCCCGGTGACGGACGCGGGCGCAAGGCCGGTCCGCTCGGAGAGGTCCTTCGCGGTGAGCGGGCCGTAACGCTCCAGGAGGTCGAGGGCCTTCTCCTCCGTGGTGTTCAGGCCCTGCTTGGCGGCCACCGCGGAATGGAACATCACCGTCATCCCGCTGTGCTCCCGGCCCACCGTGAACAGCCGCAGCAGCGTTTCGGCCCGCCGCTTGTCGTCCCACGGGACGACCGCCTCGAGGTTGGGCACCGGGCTCGGACCCGTCGCCTCTTCCTCGCGCCCGGGTCCCTGCTCCGTCTCGCTCCTGCTCATGAGGCCAGCCTAGCAAATATTTCGTTCGGTCGAACTAACTACTTGCGATCAGAGGTCGGTCGATGCAAGTCTTTCGTTAGGCCGAACGAAATAAATCCGGGCCGATGGATCCGGGACCCACGAATCCGGAACCGACGAATCCGAGCCAACGGGAGACCCCATGTCGACGACCCTTGCCGCGTCCCCGCCCACCGCGGCGGACCCGTATCCGCGCCGCTGGGCGGCCGCCGTCGTGATGATGATCGCGGCGCTGATGGACCTGCTGGACGTGACGATCGTGAACGTCGCGATCCCGTCCATCGGCCGTGACCTGCACGCCTCGCACACCGCACTGCAGTGGCTGGTCTCCGCCTACCTGCTGGGCTTCGCCGCCACGCTGATCGTCGCCGGGCACCTCGGGGACCGCCTCGGGCGCCGGGGCCTGTTCCTCGCCGGGACCGCGGGGTTCGGGCTGGCGAGTCTCGGGTGCGGACTCGCCCAGTCTCCTGGGCAGTTGATCGCCGCACGTGCCGTACAGGGTGTGATGGCCGCGGTGCTGATGCCGCAGGTGCTCGGATCGTTCCGCACACTGTTCCGGGGCAGGGAGCGCGGGGCCGCCTTCGGGATGTACGGGGCCGTCGCCGGCTTCGCCTCGGCGGTGGGGCTGCTGCTGGGCGGGCTGCTGACCGACGCCGATCTGTTCGGGTGGGGCTGGCGCTCGGTGTTCCTGGTCAACGTGCCCGTGGCGGTGGGGACGTTGGTGGCGGGGCTGGTGCTGGTGCCGTCGACCAAGGAGCGGGCGGCCGGGCGGCCGGACGTGTGGGGGAGCCTGGTGCTCGCGGGCGGACTGGTGGCGATCGTGCTGCCGCTCGTGCAGGGGCGGCAGAACGGGTGGCCGGTGTGGGGCTGGGTCTGCCTGGCCGGGGGTGTCTGCGCCGTCGTCGGGCTCGGGGTGTTCGAGGCGCGGCGGAGTGGGACGGGCACGGTGCCGCTGCTGCCGGCCGGGGCGTTCCGGTTGCCGGCGTTCTCGGTGGGGGTGCTGGTGCAGCTGCTGTTCTCCGTGAGCATGCAGGGGTTCTTCCTGGTCTTCGCGATCTGGCTGCAGGGGAGCGAGGGGTACACGCCGATGCAGGCCGGTGTGGTGACCGTGGCCTTCTCGGTCGGCGGATTCCTTACGGCGCCCGCCGCGGACGGGCTCGCGGTGCGGTTCGGGCGGCTGGTGCTCGGGTCCGGTGCGCTGATGATGGCGGGCGGGTTCGGCTGGGTGTGGGCGGCGGTGCACGACGCATCCGCCGTACACACCGGGGCGTGGCCGCTGGTGCCGGGACTGGTGATCGCGGGAGCCGGGCTGGGCTTCCTGGTGGTGCCGCTGGTGAACGTGGTGCTGTCCGCCGTGCCGGGCGAGCTGGCGGGCGGCGCGTCCGGGATCTTCTCCACGGCTCAGCAGTTCGGGGGAGCGGTGGGGGCGGCGGTCGTCGGGACCGTGTTCTTCGACCATGCGGCATCGGGGCTGACCGATGCGCTGGCGGCGGCGATGCCCTGGGTGACGGGCGGGTTCGTGGTGTGCGCGGCGCTGTGCGGGATGTTGCCGCGGCGGGCGGTCGCGGGTGACATGGGCGAGGGATGAGGCATACGGCGGTGTGAGGTGCGGGGCCCGGTGCGGGGCCCCGCACCGCTGCACTTCAGGTCGCTCAGGAGCTGCCCGGCAGGCTATGTGTCGCACTCCAGCACCGTCCGGCACAACCCGCACCGCGCGCGGACCCGCCCCCGTACGGGCACCCTGATCCGCTGATGGCAGGTGGGACACGGGAACGACACCCGAAGGGGACCCCGGCCGTCGGGCGTGAACGTGTACGGCGCCCCCGGGCGGGACGCGGCGCGGGCGTCCTGGGCGTGGCGGCGGTCGTGGGCGTAGCGGCGGCGGCCTGCCCAGCCCGCCGCCGTGAGCGGGGGCTGCTGCTCGTCGTGACGGGCCTGGGCCATGCCCTTCACATACGCCGTGTAGGCCTGCGGGCTGGTGAACCAGACGGCAGGGTCCTCGTTGAAGACCAGCGCGCGTTTGGCCAGGACGTAGCCGAACTCCTCCGGGGTGAGATAGCCCAGCTTCTGGGACGACGCAGCGTCCTCCCGGAACGCGTCCAGCAGCAGCCAGCCCGCGCCGAGGTACGTCGTCGCCGTGTCCGTGAGGATCTCGTTGTCGCGGGTGCCGGTAAAGGACAGGCCCAGGCGGTGCAGATAGACGTGCATGACCTCGTGGGCCAGCGCCGCACCGATGTCGCGCCGGTGGGTGCGGAAGCGGTCGTTCAGTTCGACGAAGTACTCGGGGCCCGCGGCGAGTTCGACGTTCGCGGCATGTGTCATCTCGCGGAAGCTGACGATCAGACGGGCGTCCGGGAGGCGGTAGTGGCGGACCAGCTCGCGGGCCACCCGCTGGGCGCCCAGATAGAGGTCGTCGGTGTCGCAGAACGCCACGTCCGCGGGCGCCACGCTGGTCGAGAACGTCTGGATGGTGTCGTACGACAGCCGTTTGTAGAGCGCGGTGATGGCGGCCCGCACCGTCTCCAGGTGTGGGTAGCCGTGCTCGACCGGTCCGCCGTTCGCCACGCCTGAACCCCCAAGACGCCCTGAACCCGATTCCACTCTACGGGGAGGTGAGCGGATTTTCGCTGGTCGGGTTCCATGGCCCCGGCGTGAGATCTGTCCTTGTCATGCACGCCACTTGATCTTCATACTGCGGGCCGCCGAACCCCCCACGAAAGGACATCCGTTGACCCATGTCACCCCTCGCGGACGCGGTCTGACGACGCTGAAGCGAGCCGCGGCCGCCGGTGCCGTCGCCCTCGCCGTCGCGAGCCTCGAGCCCGTCACCGCCCAGGCCGCGCCCGTGCCCGTCGTAGGTGGAACGCCCGCCGCGCAGAACGAGTTCCCGTTCATGGTCCATCTCTCGATGGGCTGCGGCGGCGCGCTCTACCAGAAGGACGTCGTGCTGACCGCCGCCCACTGCGTGCACGGCTCCGGCAACAACACCCGCATCACCGTCACCGCGGGCGTCAACGACCTCAACTCGTCCTCCGCGATCAAGGTCAGGTCGACCAAGGTCAAGCAGGCCCCCGGCTACGACGGCACCGGCAAGGACTGGGCGCTGATCAAGCTCGCCCGCCCGATCGACCTGCCCACCCTGAAGATCGCCGCGAACACGCGGTACAACCGGGGCGTCTTCACCGTCGCCGGCTGGGGCGACACCAAGGAGGACGGCGGCACCGGCTCGAACAAGCTGCTCAAGGCCACCGTCCCCTACGTCCCCGACAGCCAGTGCAAGTGGCACTACGGCAACCGGCTGACGCCCAAGGACGAACTGTGCGCCGGCTACCCGCAGGGCGGCGTCGACACCTGCCAGGGCGACTCCGGCGGCCCCATGTTCCGCAAGGACGACGCGGGCCGCTGGATCCAGGTCGGCATCGTCAGCTGGGGCGACGGCTGCGCCCGCCCGGGCGTGCCCGGCATCTACACCCAGGTCAGCACTTTCGCGAGCGCCATATCCCGGGCGGCGTCGGCCCTCTAGACGCCGCGCAGGCTCAGGGCCTTCGCCCCGGCCGGGGGCGCCTCCTCGAGCTCCAGCAGCCACACCTCGTTCGCGCCCTCCCGCAGTACCGGGCCCGGCACGTACAGGGACCGCTGCGGGCCCGCGGACCAGTAGCGGCCCGCGTTGAACCCGTTGACCCACGCGAATCCCCGGGTCCAGCCCGGCAGTTCGAGCAGCGCGTCCCCGGCGCCGTGCACCGCGACGGTGCCCCGGTACAGCCCCGGGGCGCCGTCCTCGCCGAGCGGCCGCAGGGCGAAGTCCCCGATGTCGTCCAGGGCGTCCAGACGCAGCCCACGCGCGCGTACGTCGTGCAGATACTGCCGCTCGTGCAGCAGACCCCCGGTGATGCCCTTGGGTTCACCGCTGCGCGGCCCGTAGTTGACCCTCCCCAGGGACTCCACCCACAGCTGCACGCACGCGTGCCCGGCGACCGGCTCCTTCAGCTGCTGGTCCTGTTCGGTGAGCACCCCGGCCCGCTGCCCGTCGACGTACACCACCGCCAGGTCCCGCAGCCCGCGCGCGATCAGCGGGTACGGCTGCCGCGGTCCGGGCACCGTCGCCTCGTAGCGCACGAGCCCGCGGTCCACGTCCAGTTCCTCGAAGGTGGGCGGCACGGGCGCCGACGTCTCCGGGCCGCCCCGCGTCTCCAGTACGACGTCCAGGGGCGCCCAGCCGGTCAGCCGCACCTCGGCCGGCGCGCCCAACCGCGCGGGTGCGGGCGGCGGTTCGGGCAGCGGGCCCTCGGCGTACGCGGCGAGCACCTCGCGCAGCCGCCAGAACTTGTCCGTTGGATTTCCGAACTCGTCGATCGGCGCGTCGTAGTCGTACGACGTCACGTCGGGCTGCAGCGGCCCCTCGTGCTGGGCGCCGCCGCCCCGGTTGGCGCCCGCCCAGCCGGCGAAGTTGGTGCCGCCGTGCGCCATGTAGAGGTTGACGGAGGCGCCGCACTCCAGGATCTCCCGCAGCGCGGCCGCGGCGTCCTCGGCGTCGCGGGTGATGTGCTCGCCGCCCCAGTGCTCGAACCAGCCGCACCAGAACTCCATGCACATCAGCGGGCCGTCCGCGCGGTGCCGGCGCAGCACCTCGAACGCCTCGCGCGCGCGGGAGCCGAAGTTCACCGTGGCGAGGACGCCCGGGATCGAGCCGCCGGTGAGCATGTGGTCCTCGGGGCCGTCCGAGGTGACCAGCGGGACGGTGACGCCCTGCTCACGCAGCAGTTCGGTCAGGAGGCGCAGGTACTCGGCGTCCGAGCCGTAGCTGCCGTACTCGTTCTCGGCCTGCACCATGATCACCGGGCCGCCGCGGTCGATCTGCCGGTCCACCACCTGGGGCAGCAGCGTGCCGAACCAGCGCCCCAGGTGCGCCAGGAACCGCTCGTCACGCGTACGCGCGCGCGTGCCCAGCTCGCCGGTCAGCCAGTGCGGCAGCCCGCCGTTCTCCCACTCGGCGCAGATGTACGGACCCGGACGCACGATCGCCCACAGGCCGGCCTCGCGGGCCGCGTCCAGGAAGCGGCCGAGGGCCTGTACGTCGTCGTAGGTGCCCGGCCTCGGCTCGTGCAGGTTCCACGGCACGTACGTCTCCACGCAGTTGAGGCCCATCGCCCGCAGCATCGCCAGCCGGTGGCCCCACTGCTGCTCGTGCACCCGGAAGTAGTGCAGCGCGCCGGACAGCAGCCGCACCGGCCGCCCGTCCAGCAGGAAGTCCCTCTCGCCCACCGTGAACTCGCTCATGCGGCAAGCCTCGCCTCTGGCGGTGATCACCGTCCATGGACAAAGATCGGCGCTGCTTGGACGAAAAACGAACCGGTCGAGGACGCAGACCGACCGGTCGTCGACGACGCCGGGAGGAGCGCGCCGATGTACCACACCTGGATGCGGTTCTTCACGCCCGGCCCGGCCCACCACCGGCTCGGCCTCGTCTGCCTCGGCGTCGGCCTGCAGTACGGCGCCCTGCCCACCGTCGGCCCCCGCACCCTCGACCACCACGTCGCCGTCGTCATCAACGCCGGCAGCGGCTGGTACCTGAGCCCCGACGGACGCCGTACGACCGTCACCGCGCCCGCACTGCTGTGGCTCACCCCCGGAGTGCCGCACCACTACGCACCCGACCCCGACGGCGGCTGGGACGAGGGGTTCGTCGACTTCGCCGGGCCCGCCACCGCCACGTACACCGAACTCGGCTACATCGAACCGGACCGCCCCGTGGTGCCCCTCTCGGACGCCACGGGCCCGCGCGGCGTCATCGGACGCATCGCGCGCGCCGCCCGCCGCGGCAACCCGCTGCTGGAAGTGGAGACCGGCGCAGCCGTCCACGAACTCCTCGTCGCCCTGCGCCGCGCCAGGGCCGACCTCGCCCCCGACGGCGACCCGGTCCTCAAGGCGCTCGCCCGTGACGCGTGCCTGCCGCTGTCGGTCGCCGACCACGCCGCCCGGCACGGCATGACCCCCGCGGAACTGCGCACCGCGGTCCGCCGCGGCGCCGGCTGCAGCCCCAAGGACTACCTGCTCGGCATCCGCCTCGGCCGCGCCAAGGAACTCCTCGCCGCCACCGAACTGCCCGTCGCCGCCGTCGCCCGCCGCGTCGGCTACGACGATCCGGCCTACTTCTCCCGCCTGTTCACCCGCCGCGTCGGCATGGCACCCGTGCGCTTCCGCGCCCAGCAGTACCGCGCCGTCCCCGGCGGCTGGAGCAACCAGGTCCCCGATCCGGACGATCCGCCCATGATCGAGCGCACCCCCGCCACGTAGGCTGGGCGTCCATGACCACCAGCAACAACACGACCGGTGACGTCGACCCCGCGGTCCGCGAGGAACTCGCCCGGCTGCGCGACAGCATCGACAACATCGACGCCGCCGTCGTCCACATGCTCGCCGAACGCTTCAAGGCCACCCAGCAGGTCGGCCACCTCAAGGCCGCACACCAGCTGCCGCCGGCCGACCCGGCCCGCGAGGCCCGCCAGATCGAGCGCCTGCGCGCGCTTGCCGAAAGCGCCAAGCTGGACCCGGCGTTCGCTGAGAAGTTCCTGAATTTCATCATCGCCGAGGTGATCCGCCACCACGAACGCATCGCGGACGACGCCCTGAACGGCTCCGCGCCCACGGCGAATTGACCTCGGAGGATGACCCAAGGGGAGTGACAGGCGGGCCCGCGGGGGGCATGCTGCGCTGTGCACTCCTTGTCAGCTGACGAGCACAACGTGTCAGTACTCCGGTCATAAGCTGGTTGTCCACGCGGGAGGGACGTCGGGCCATGCCGGATGCCAAGATCCTCATCGTCGACGACCACGAGGACACGCTGTACGCGCTGGAGAGCGCGCTGGCCCCGCTGGGCTACCTCCTCGGCCGCGCCACCAGCGGCGACGAGGCCCTCAAACAGGTGCTCCGCGGGCAGGTCGGCCTCCTCCTGCTCGACGTGCGCATGCCCGGCGTCAGCGGCCTGGAGGTGGTGCGCTACATGCGCCGCGTGGAGCAGACCCAGCACATCCCGGTCATCCTGCTCACCGGCTTCGGCGTGGACCAGGAACTGACCTCCACCGCCTTCGGACTCGGCGTCGCCGACCTGGTCACGAAACCCGTCGACCCCTGGGCTCTGCGCACCAAGGTCCGCTACCTGTACGACGCCCACCGCCGCACCCTCGCCCTGGAGCAGGAGATCCGCGACCTGCGCGCCCTGGTCAAGGAACAGCCCGAGGCCGACGGTCCCGTCACCCACCCGGACGCCCGCGTCCCCGTCCAGCGCACGCCCCGGGCGCACAACGGGGAGCTCGAGCAGGGCCGGACATAGGCCGCGTACCGGTCCGCCCCTGTGTCTTGTCAGTGCCATCGGGCAGCATTACCTGCATGTCCGTACTGACGCGCGACGAAGCGCAGACCCGTGCCAAGCTCCTCGACGTCCACCGCTACGCGATCGAACTCGATCTCACCACCGGCGACGAGACCTTCGAATCCAGCACCGTCATCCGCTTCGCCGTCCTTGCGGACCAGGACGTCACAGACACCTTCGTCGAGCTCAAGCCCGCCGAACTGCGCTCCGCCACGCTCGACGGACAGCCCCTCGACCCGGAGACCCTCGACGGAAACCGGCTGCCCCTGAGGAACCTCACCGCCGGCGAGCACGAACTGCGCATCGACGCGTCCATGCGCTACTCCCGCACCGGCGAGGGCATGCACCGCTTCACCGACCCCACCGACGGCGAGACCTACGTCTACACCCAGCTGTTCATGGAGGACGTCCAGCGCGTCTTCGCCGCCTTCGACCAGCCCGACCTCAAGGCCGTCTTCGACCTCACCGTCACCGCCCCCGCAGGCTGGAGCGTCCTCGCCAACAGCATCACCGAGCAGCTCGGGGAGGGCCGCTGGCGGGCCGCCCCCACCCCGCTGATCTCCACCTACCTCGTCGCCGTCGCCGCCGGCCCCTGGCACTCCGTGCGCACCGAACACCGCGGCCTGCCCTTCGGCCTCCACTGCCGCCGCTCGCTCGCCCCCCACCTGGACGCGGACGCCGACGAGCTCTTCGAGATCACCAGGCAGTGCTACGACCGCTACCACGAGAAGTTCGAGGAGCCCTACCCCTTCGACTCCTACGACCAGGCGTTCGTCCCCGAGTTCAACGCCGGCGCCATGGAGAACCCCGGCCTGGTCACCTTCCGTGACGACTTCGTCTACCGCTCCGCCGTCACCGACACCGAGCGCCAGACCCGCGCCATGGTCATCGCCCACGAGATGGCCCACATGTGGTTCGGCGACCTCGTCACCCTGCGCTGGTGGGACGACATCTGGCTGAACGAGTCCTTCGCCGAGTACATGGGCTACCAGACCACCCTGGAAGCGACCCGCTTCACCGAACCGTGGGTTGAGTTCGGCGTCACCCGCAAGGCCTGGGGTTACGACGCCGACCAGCGCCCGTCCACCCACCCCGTGGCCCCCGAGAACGTCGAGGACACGGCCGCCGCCCTGCTCAACTTCGACGGCATCTCCTACGCCAAGGGCGCCTCCGCACTACGCCAACTCGTGGCCTGGCTCGGCGAGAAGGACTTCCTCGCCGGCATCAACACCCACTTCGCCCGCCACAGGTTCGCCAACGCCACCCTCGCCGACTTCATCGACTCCCTCGCCTCCGCCACCGAGCGCGACGTCCACGCCTGGGCCGACACCTGGCTGCGCACCACCGGCGTCGACACGCTCGAGCCCGTCGTCGCCCCCGGTGAGGACGGCACCTGCGCCCTCACCGTCGAGCACACCGGCAGCCGCCCCCACCGCATCGCCGTCGGCCTCTACGACCAGGACGTCGCCGACGAGGGCCGCCACCTCACCCTGCGCGAACGCCTCGACCTCGACATCCCGCAGACCGCGCCCCAGCCCCTCGGCAAGCGCCCCGCCCTGCTCCTGCTCAACGACGGCGACCTCACCTACGCCAAGGTCCGCTTCGACCCCGAGACCTTCGAAACCGTCCGCGCCAACCTCTCCGGCCTGCCCGAGCCCCTCACGCGCGCGGTCGTGTGGAACGCCCTGCGCGACGCCGTACGCGACGGCGAACTCCCGCCCACCGCCTACCTGGAGACCGCCCGCGCCCACCTCCCGCACGAGACCGATCTTGCCCTCGTCCAGGGCGTCCTCGCCTTCGCCGGCGCCCAGGTCGCCGACCGCTACCTCACCCCCGAGCAGCGCCCGGCGGCCCTGACCACCCTCTCCTCCCTCTGCCGCGACCTCATCCGCCGCACCGAGGACGGCGACAACCCCGGCCTGCGCCTGATCGCCGTACGCCACTTCATCGCCGTCGCCTCCCAGCCCGACACCATCGCCGCCTGGCTCGCCGACGGCACCGTCCCCGGCGGCCCCGAACTCGACCCCGACCTGCGCTGGCGCGTCCTCGCCCGCCTCGCCGTCCTCGGCGCCACCGACGAGTCCGCCATCGCCGCCGAACTGGACCGCGACCCCTCCGCCACCGGCCAGGAAGGCGCCGCCCGCTGCCGCGCCGCCCTGCCCGACGCCCAGGCCAAGGCGAAGGCCTGGGCGGCGATGTTCGGCGGCGACGACCTGTCCAACTACCTGTTCACCGCCACCGCCCAGGGCTTCTGGCAGCCCGAACAGGCCGACCTCGTCAGCGAGTACGTCCCGCGCTACTACGAGGACGCGGTCGCCGTCGCCGCCCGCCGCGGCCCCGCCATCGCCGCAGCCGCCGGCCGCTGGGCCTTCCCCACGCACGCCGTCGACGCCGAGACGCTCCGCCTGGGCGAGGCCTGCCTCAGCGACGCCGACCCGATCCCGGCCCTGCGCCGCAGGCTGGCCGACGAACTCGACGACCTGGTGCGGGCGTTGCGGGTACGGGAGGCGTAGCCAACAGCAGTGTCAGAAGTGATCCCGGGACGCAGAGGCACCCGGGATCACTGACCCAACAGGTTTTCCCCGCACGGACGTACCCCCTTTCGGGTTCCGATCGTTGGGCTCTTCGGGCGCGTCGACGCAACCGCGTACAAGCTGGAACTCCCCCTGTCCCGCGCCCAGGAGGAGCCCCATGAGCACGCCTCCCCCAGAGCCTGCATCCGAAGTGGCGCCCGCCGGCCGACGCCCGGTACCGCCCCTGGCCTCCGGCCCCGAAGGCCCCAACGCGTTGCGGCCGTTGCTCGACACCGTGCTCGACGCGCTCGGCGACGGCGCCCGCGCCCGCGGGGGACCGCTGCCCGCCGGCGGACCGGACGCCGTCGCCGCACGCGTACGCGCCGCCGTGGGCGACGTACTGCCCCAGGAGGGCGACCCCGGCGCCCTGCGCGCCCTCGTGCACGCGCTCGCCGAAGGCGCCGCCGACCCCGCCGACCCGCTGTGCGCCGCCCATCTGCACTGCCCGCCCCTGGCCGTCGCCGCCGCCGCGGATCTCGCCGCCAGTGTCCTCAACCCGTCCCTCGACTCCTGGGACCAGGCCCCGGCCGCCTCCGAACTCGAAGCCCTCGTCACCCGGGCACTCGCCCGGGAAGCCGGCGCCGCCGACGCCCTGATCACCACCGGCGGCACCGAATCCAACCAACTCGCGCTGCTGCTCGCCCGCGAGACACTCGGCGCCGGCGTCCGCCTCGTCTGCGCAGCGGGCGCCCACCACTCACTGCCCCGCGCCGCCTGGCTCCTCGGCCTGCCCGACCCGGTGATCGTTCCCGCCCCCGCCGGCACCCTCGACCCGGCCGCCCTCGACGCCGCCCTCACCGCCCTGCCCGGCCCCCACCTCGTCGCGGCCACCGCGGGCACCACCGACGCCGGACTCATCGACCCCCTCCCCGAGATCGCCGGCCTGTGCGCCGCCCACCGCGCCCGGCTGCACATCGACGCCGCCTACGGCGGCGGCCTCCTCTTCAGCGACCGCCGGCGCGACCGGCTCACCGGCCTCGAAACCGCCCACACCGTCACCCTCGACCTGCACAAACTCGGCTGGCAGCCGGTCGCCGCCGGCCTCCTCGCCGTACGCCGTCCCCGCGACCTCGCCGCCCTCCACCAGCGCGCCGACTACCTCAACGCCGAGGACGACATCGAAGCCGGCCTCCCCGACCTCCTCGGCCGCTCCCTGCGCACCACCCGCCGCCCCGACGTCCTCAAGATCGCCGTCACCCTCAAGACCCTCGGCCGGGCCGGCCTCGGCGCGCTCGTCGACCAAGTCTGCGACCGGGCACGGGAGTTCGCCGCCCTCGTGCACGACCATCCGGGCTTCGAGCTCTACGACCGCCCCACCATCAGCACGGTCCTGTTCCGCCCCGCACACGCCACCGACGACGACGTCGCCGCCGTACGCCGAAAACTCCTCGACCAGGGCCGCGCCGTCCTCGGCCGCGCCCACCTCGACGGCCGCCTCTGGCTCAAGGCCACCCTGCTCAACCCCGCCACCCGCCCCGCCGACCTCGCCGCCCTCCTCCAACTCGCAGAAAAAGCCGCCGAACACGCCGCACACGCCGTCGAAGAACCCGTGGAAGGAAACACCCCCCGATGAGCACCACCCCCGCCCCCCACCCCCCGCACCACGAGCCCGACGCACCCCGCGACCTCGTCGGCATCGGCATCGGACCCTTCAACCTCTCCCTCGCCGCCCTCGCCCACCCCCTCGCCGAACTCGACAGCGTCTTCTACGACCAGCGCCCCGCCTTCGACTGGCACCGCGGCCTCCTCATCGACGGCGCCCGCATCCAAGTCCCCTTCCTCGCCGACCTGGTGACCCTCGCCGACCCCGCCAGCCCCTGGTCCTTCCTCAACTACCTCAAGGCCCGCGACCGCCTCTTCCCCTTCTACTTCGCCGAGCGCTTCCACATCCAGCGCGCCGAGTACGACGCCTACTGCCGCTGGGTCGCAGGTCACCTCCCCGGACTCCGCTTCGGCCACCAGATCGACGCCGTCCGCTGGAACCCCGGACGCGACCTCTTCGAGGTCGACTTCACCCAGCTCGACACCGACGGCGAAGCCGAAGCCCTCGGCCGTACGTACACCAGGAACATCGTCCTCGGCATCGGCACCGAGCCCTACGTCCCCGACCCCCTTAAACCCCTCGTCGAGGCCCCCGGCGTACCCGTCGTCCACGCCGCCGACTACCTCGCCCACCGCGACGCGATCCTCGCCGCCGACCACGTCACCGTCATCGGCTCCGGCCAGTCCGGCGCCGAGGTCTTCCTCGACCTGCTGCGCGCCCGCCCCGCCGGCCGCGAGAAACTCCACTGGCTCGGCCGCACCGAGGCCTTCGCACCCATGGAGTACTCGAAACTCGGCCTCGAACACTTCACCCCCGACTACACCCGCTACTTCCACGCCCTGCCCGAAGGCGTCCGCGACCGCCTCGTCACCACCCAGTGGCAGCTCCACAAGGGCATCGACGCCGACACCATGGCCGCCATCCACGAAGAGCTCTACGGCCGTACCCTGCACGGCGGCTGGCCCGACACCGTCCTCACCCCCGGCGTCCGCGTCCGCACGGCGGGCCGGATCGCGACAACCAGGATCGAGCTGCACCTGGAGCACATCCAGCAGAACGCCCGCTCCCGCCTCACCACCGACGCCGTCGTCCTCGCCACCGGCTACCGCGAACGCCCCCTCGACCGCATCCTCGCCGGCCTCGACCCCTACCTGCGCCGCGACAGCCGCGAACGCCTCCGCGTCGACGAGCAGTTCCGCCTCGTCCTCGACCCCTCCGTCACCGGCTCCGACTGCCATGTCTACGTCCAGAACGCCGAACGCCACACCCACGGCGTCGGCACCCCCGACCTCGGCCTCGCCGCCTGGCGCAGCGCCACCATCCTCAACTCCATGACCGGCAAGGAGACTTACCCCCTGCCCTCCCGAACCGCCTTCACCACCTTCGGCCTCGACCAACACCCCCGGGTCCCCCAGGCCCGCCCGGCGCAACTGCTCACCCCGCTCGTCGAAGGGCGGTAAGAAAACGGGAAGGACGGAAGAACTCCGACGGCGGCGACGTTGGGCACGCCATGACCACGACCTGGATCGCAGCCCACCGTTCCGCCGTCATCAACCCCCACGAGGCCTTCCACCTCTTCGAACCCCGCGGCTTCACCAACCGGACCGTCCGCCAGTCCCTGCGCCTGGCAGGAGGCGGCGAGGCACTCCGCATACGGCTCAGCAACCGCTACGGCAAGGAACCCCTCTACATCGGCGGCGCCCATCTCGCGGTACGCACCCGCGGCAGCGGCATCGACCCCGGCAGCGACACACCCCTGCGCTTCAGCGGCTCCGAGACCCTCACCGTCCCGGTCGGCGAGGACATCGTCAGCGACCCGGTCGAGCTGCCGGTGAGCGCGGGGGAGGAGCTCACGGTCAGCCTCTATCTGCCGGGCGACACCGGCCTGAGCACATACACCGCGGTCCCCTACGACCTCGGGCACGCCGCCCCCGGCGACCGGCTCTCCGCCGAAGTCCTCGAGGACGCCGAGGAGTTGACCACCGGCCACTACCTCACCGGCGTCGACGTCCTCGCCCCGCTCGGCACCCACATCGCCGTCGCCTTCGGCGACTCCTGGGTCGAGGGCGCCTTCACCACCCCCGGTGCCGACCACAGCTTCCCCGCCCGGCTCGGCCGCCGCCTCACCCGCGGCTGGATCGTCAACCAGGGCATCTCCGGCAACCGCCTGCTCAGCGACGAGGTCGGCGAACACCTCCTGGCCCGCCTCGACCGCGACGTCCTCGCCGTCCCCGGCGTCAGCCACGTCCTCATCCACATCGGCCTCAACGACATCGGCCTGCCCGGCGCGCAGTCGTACCCCGAACCCCCGACCGACCTACCGGGCGCCGACGACCTCGTCGCCGGCCTGACCACCCTCGCCGACCGCATCCACGCCGCCGGACTCATCGCCATCGGCGGCACCCTCGGCCCGTACGAAGGCACCGTCTACGACGGCGTCGACACGCCTGAGGGCCAGGCCGTACGCCGCCAGGTCAACACCTGGCTCCGCGGCCCCGACCACCCCTTCGACGCCGTCGTCGACATCGCCGCCGCCGTCGCCGACCCGGACCAACCCGCCCGCATCCGCGCCGAGTTCAACAGCGGCGACGGCCTCCACGTCAACGACGCCGGCGCGAAAGCCATCGCCGACGCCATCGACGTAACCCTGCTGGACCTCTAGAACACCGGGGTGCCGTCGCGGGTCAGCTTCCAGTCCACCGACGCGAAGTCCTTCGGGTCCAGCACACCCTTCGCCGTCACCCACTCCGCGATCCGCGTACGGATCTCCGTCGACTCCGACCACAGCTCGGTCGCGGACGCCACATGCGGGAACGCACCGCCGCCGTTGGCACGGTAGTTGTTCACCGCGAACACGAACTGCTGCGCGTCGTCCAGCGCGGCACCGTTGTACGTCAGGTTCTTGATCCGCGAACCCGCCGCCTGGGCGATGTCGATCTCGTACGACAGCCCCGACACATAGTCGTAGTTGTAGTCCGGGCGGCTGTTCGCGTTGGTCAGCTTCTCCACGTCGACCGCCGCGCCCGCCGCCGTCTGCACGAAGTACTCCGCCGAGTACTCCAGGTACGCGCGGATCTGAGCGCCCGTCAGCAGCTTGGCGACCAGCGTGTTGTCGTACACGTACAGGCTGGACAGGTCCCGGATGGTCACCTCGCCCGCCGGGATCTCCGAGGTCCGCGAGAACGGCGAGGCCTGTGCGATCACCGGCAGCGAGGCGTACGAGGAGCTCGCCAGCGCCGCCTTGACCACGTCCTCCTGCACCTTCGTGATCAGGTCGATGATCGGCGCGTCCTTGTACCGCGCCTCGACCGTCGTCAGCGTCTCCGTCGCCGTACCGACCACCTGGTTGACGTACTCGACGACCTTCGCGTGCTCGTCGCTGAGCAGCTTGGTGATCTTCGGGTCGTCCGCGACCGTGTTGGAGTTCAGCACCTTGGACGACACCGACTCGACCGTCCACCGGCCCTTCGCGAAGACCAGGTCGATGTCGAACAGCGACAGCCGCTCCGCGTACGCCAGCGGCTCCGACAGCACCACCGTCTTCCCGGTCTTGGCGTTGGTGACCTTCAACTCCGGGATCTCCACGTGCGCGTGACCGACCAGAATCGCGTCGATGTCCGCCACCTGCTGCGCCACCAGCGCGGCCGAGTTCTCCACGTACGGCAGCTGGTCACCGTACGAGGACGTGCCCGAGGAGCCGGAGTGCGCGGAGACGACCACCACGTCCGCACCCATCGACTTCAGCTTCGGCACCCACTTCGCGGCCTGCTCCTCCAGACCCGGGAACTCCAACTTCCCCTGCACATACGCCTTGTCCCAGATCGCGATACCGGGATTGGTGAGCCCCAGCACCGCCACCTTCACCGGCGGCAGCCCCGGCACCCGGAACTTCTTGATGAAGTACGGCGGGAAGGCCGGCTTCTGCGTCTTCGCGTCCAGCGCGTTCGCACCCAGCAGCGGGAAGTGCAGCTGCTCCTCGAACTTCCGCAGCGTCTCGATGCCGTAGTTGAACTCGTGGTTGCCCAGCGCCGCCGCGTCGTACCCGATCGCGTTCATCGCCTGCGCCATCGGGTGCACCGGACCGCCCTTCGCGGTGATCGGGTCCACCTTCGCGTAGTAGTACGTCAGCGGGGTGCCCTGGATCGTGTCGCCCGCGTCCAGCAGCAGCGTGTTGCAGCGGCCCTTCTCCGCACGCACCTGGTTCACCAGCGTCGAGATACGGGACAGCCCCTGCGCGTTGCCGGCCTTGTCGGAGTACTCCGCGTTCTTGAAGTAGTCCCAGTTGAAGACGTGCCCGTGCAGGTCCGTCGTGCCCATCACGGTCAGCGAGTACCGCTTGGCGGGCTTCTTCGCCGCCACGCTCTCCGCCGCCTGCGCCGCCGGAGCCGCCGCCGCACTCGCGATCGCCACCCCCGCTCCGGTCGCGGCCGACTTCTTCAGAAACTTCCGACGGTTCAAGGGCATGTCCGGATCTCCTCGGCGAATGGTCAACAACGCGCGTAGATTCTGACCCGGGCATGGCAAGCGGCAACAGGCCCCGCAGGTTGCGATCTGATGACCCAACCTGTGCATCCCAGGCCCGTAACCAGCCAAGACATGCCAGAGTGGGGCGTATGACCACCCCTGCCACGGACGACCCCCGCCCCGCCGTTCCCTACGGCACCCCCTACGCCCCCCGCATCGCCGTCCGCGGCGAGGCCCGCCTCGAGGTCGACCCCGAGATCGCCCGCATCGGCATCACCGTCGCCTCCCGCGGCAAGGACCGCCGCGCCGCCCTCGACGACCTCACCCGCCGCAACACCACCGCCCTGGACCTGATCAAGACATACGGCGACGCCGTGGAACACCTCGAAACAGGCGCCTTCTCCATCAGCCCCGAACTCAAGGACAAGGGCCGCGGCGAACGCATCCACGCCTACCACGGCCGCGTCCACATCACCGCCGAGCTGACGGACTTCACGGCCCTCGGCGAACTCACCACGCGACTCGCCGACTTGGAGCTGACACGGGTGGACGGCCCCCTGTGGGCCCTGCGCCCCGACTCACCCGCCCACCGCCAGGCACGACAGCAGGCCGTGAAGGAAGCAGTGCAGCGGGCCAGGGAGTACGCCGAGGCACTCGGCACCTCACTGGCCGCCCTGGTGGAACTCGCCGACATCGGCGCCGAAAACGCCGAGCCCTACCCGCAACCCCGCGGCCGCATGCGCTCCATGGCCTACGGCGCGCCCGCCGAGGACACCGCGGCAGCACCCCTCGACCTCGAACCCCAGCGCCAAACCGTCCACGCCGCGGTCAACGCCCGATTCACCATGGCCCCGCCACAACTGTAGAAATGCTCATCGGAGCGCGCCGTTGCACAATTCAATACTTGTCAACGCCCCTTCACTCAAAGGTTGTTGAGTGGTCATGCACGCCCAATTCTCTACCCGCCGGTAAGGCCTAGGCTCAAACCATGCGCCGAGCAAAAATCGTCTGCACCCTGGGCCCCGCCACCGACTCGTACGACCAGATCAAAGCCCTGGTCGAAGCCGGAATGGACGTCGCCCGCTTCAACCTCAGCCACGGCTCCCACGCCGAACACGAGGAGCGCTACCAGCGCGTGCGAAAGGCCGCCGACGAAACCGGCCGCAGCGTCGGACTCCTCGCCGACCTTCAGGGCCCGAAGATCCGACTCGGCCACTTCACCGAAGGCCCCGTACTCCTTGAACGCGGCGACACCTTCACCATCACGGTGGAAGAAGGCGCCGAGGGCGACCGCCAGACCTGCGGCACCACCTACGCCGGCCTCGCCGCCGACGTCACCGCCGGCGAACGCATCCTCGTCGACGACGGCAAGGTCTGCCTCGAGGTCACGACCGTCGACGGCCCCCGCGTCCACACCAGGGTGGTCGAGGGCGGCATGGTCTCCGACCACAAGGGCCTCAACCTCCCCGGCGTCGCGGTCTCCGTCCCCGCCCTCTCGTCGAAGGACGAACAGGACCTGCGCTGGGCCCTGCGCACGGGCTTCGACGTCATCGCCCTGTCCTTCGTCCGCAGCGGCCGCGACATCGAGGACGTCCACCGCATCATGGACGAGGAGGGGCGCCGACTGCCCGTCATCGCCAAGGTGGAGAAACCGCAGGCCGTCGACGCGATCGACGACATCGTGGCCGCCTTCGACGGCATCATGGTCGCGCGCGGGGACCTCGGCGTCGAAATGCCCCTCGAACAGGTCCCGATCGTCCAGAAGCGAGCCGTCAAGCTGGCGAAGCGGAACGCCAAGCCGGTGATCGTGGCGACCCAGATGCTCGACTCGATGATCGACAACTCGCGCCCCACCCGTGCGGAGGCGAGCGACGTCGCCAACGCGGTGATCGACGGTACGGACGCGGTGATGCTGTCCGGCGAGACGAGCGTCGGCAAGTACCCCATCGAGACGGTCC
Organism: Streptomyces sp. NPDC047043; assembly: GCF_040644055.1. Lineage (NCBI taxonomy): Bacteria > Bacillati > Actinomycetota > Actinomycetes > Kitasatosporales > Streptomycetaceae > Streptomyces > Streptomyces sp. NPDC047043. Next base: position 71,005 of record NZ_JBEYVO010000002.1, on the reverse strand, counting down.
GCACGATGGCGAAGATCGTCGAGGCGGCGGAGGAGGACATCCTCGCGAAGGGCCTCCCGCCGCTGACCGAACGCAACAAGCCCCGCACGCAGGGCGGCGCGGTCGCCCGGGCGGCGGCAGAGATGGGCGACTTCCTCGGCGCGAAATTCCTGGTCGCCTTCACCCAGTCCGGCGACACGGCCCGCCGCCTCTCCCGCTACCGCTCCCCGATCCCGCTCATGGCTTTCACCCCCGAGCCGGCCACGCGCTCCCAACTCAGCCTGACGTGGGGCGTGGAGACGTTCCTGGGCCCGCATGTGGACTCGACGGACGCGATGGTCGACCAGGTCGATGAGCTGTTGTTGAAGTACGGCCGCTGCGAGAAGGGCGACGTGGTGGTGATCACGGCGGGGTCGCCGCCGGGGGTGGCGGGGTCGACGAACATGGTGCGGGTGCATCACATCGGGGAGGACGACAGTCCCAAGTAGGTTGGTGGGGTGGGGGCTAGTGCTTGGGGCCCACATGAGTGTCCATCAGGGCTACTGAGGCTTTGCGGGCGATGGAGATGTTGAACGGGTCGCTGCCGCGCGCGAGGGCGGTCCATTCGACGCCTACCCTGTCGAGGGCGTTGGTGAACAGCTTCCGGATGTCGTCCGACTTGTTGGAGAAGAAGTACCGGGGGTATTCGTAGCGCTTGCGCTCTCCGGCTACGAGGCGGGTCGTCCAGTTGGTGATGCGGCACCCGTCGGAGTGGATGAGGCCGCGGATGAATTCCCACGGGTGCGCGTCGACGATTTCCTGTTGCCAGGGTTCGATGACGATGGGGCGCTCGTGCTTCCGGCCGGGGCCGTGTTGGGGGAAGAGGCAATGAAGATGCTTCGAGTAGACCTTCACGTTGCGGCAGCCGGTTTTGCGGACGCGGCAGACGGCGTTGTCGGGAAACACTGTGCGCATGGCCTGCTCGCAGTCGTCCATGAGTCCGGGCCATGACTCGGCGCACGTGATCATCAGGTTGGGGACACGGTGTGCGGAGTAGCGGCTGATGTGGCCGTCGCCCAGGTAGAGGCCGAGCAAGTAACTGTACGCGGCTGGGTCGAGGTCTCGGTCATCGCACCTGGGACACTTCGGATCATGCTTCCCGGGGCACTCGCCGCGTTTCGCTCGATCCAGGTGCTTCCAGTACGCGATGGTGCCGGAGGGGACGTTGAACCGCCGAGCGACCTCCGCGTTCTTTGCGCCGTTGCGGAGCAGCGTCAGTGCCTGCTGTCGAACTTCAGTTCCGTGGAAAATCATGTGAACACCCTGCGTCACAGACCGTGACGGCACGCAGCAAAAAGCGGATGTTCACGAGAACGTGGACATCCGCTTTCTTGGTGCCGGGTATGGGATTCGAACCCACACGTCCTTTCGGACAGAGGTGTTTGAGACCTCCGCGTCAACCAGTTGCGCCAACCCGGCCAGGCACGGCCATGAGTGTACCGGGTCACCGCAGCTCCCCGCCTCTAGGTAGGCTGCATACCGCAGCAGTACTGCCCGGCCCGCACCAAGGAGCCCCCGTGACCGCCCCCGAGTCGCCCCAGCCCGTAGACGCGCCCGACGACGACAAGTCGCACGTGCCTCCGCTGACGACCCGTGTCGTCATCGCCGAGGACGAGGCCCTGATCCGGCTCGATCTGAAAGAGATGCTGGAGGAGGAGGGCTACAGCGTCGTCGGTGAGGCCGGTGACGGTGAGCAGGCCATTGAGCTGGCCCGTGAGCACCGGCCGGACCTCGTCATCCTCGACGTGAAGATGCCGAAGCTGGACGGTATCTCCGCCGCCGAGAAGATCGCCGAGGAGCGCATCGCCCCCGTGCTCATGCTCACCGCGTTCTCGCAGCGCGACCTCGTCGAGCGTGCCCGGGACGCCGGTGCCATGGCGTACCTGGTGAAGCCGTTCAGCAAGAGTGACGTCGTTCCGGCGATTGAGATGGCCGTATCCCGGTTCACCGAGCTGAAGGAGCTGGAGAAGGAGGTCGCCGACCTCACGCTCCGCCTTGAGACGCGCAAGCTCGTGGACCGGGCGAAGTCGATCCTGCAGACCGAGTACGGGCTGACGGAGCCGGCCGCGTTCCGGTGGATCCAGAAGACCTCCATGGACCGTCGGATGTCCATGCAGCAGGTCGCCGAGGCGGTCATCCAGGACGCCGACGAGAAGAAGGCGGCCAAGGGCTGACACCCCCATCGCGCTACGGCCGAGGCCCGCGTCCCTGAAACAGGGGCGCGGGCCTCGGCCGTACGGCGGGGAAGGACAGAGCCTCAGTCCTCGCCGAGGTAGGCCTTCCGTACCGATTCGTCGTGCAGGAGGTCCTGGCCGGTGCCGGACAGGACGACGTTGCCGACCTCCATGACGTGGCCGTGGTCGGCCAGGGACAGGGCCGCCTGGGCGTTCTGCTCGACGAGCAGGATGGTGGTGCCCTGGGACTTCAGCTCGACGATCGTCGACATGATCTTCTGCATCATGATCGGCGAGAGGCCCATGGAGGGTTCGTCGAGCATGAGGAGCTTCGGCTGGGACATGAGGGCGCGCCCCATGGCCAGCATCTGCTGCTCGCCGCCGGAGAGGGTGCCCGCGGCCTGCCTGCGCCGCTCCCCGAGGATCGGGAAGAGGTCGTAGGCGCGCTGGATGTCCTTCTCGATGCCTTCCTTGTCCTTGCGGAGGAAGGCGCCGAGGTGGAGGTTCTCCTCGATGGTCAGGCGCGGGAAGATGTGCCGGCCTTCGGGGGAGTGGGCGAGGCCCAGGGCGACGATCTTGTGGGCGGGGACTCCGCTGAGCGGCTTGCCGTCGAACGTGATCTTGCCGGAGCTGGGCTTGAGCAGGCCGGAGAGGGTGCGCAGGGTCGTGGTCTTGCCGGCGCCGTTGGTGCCGATGAGGGTGACGACCTGGCCCGCCTCGACCTTGAAGGAGATGCCTTTGACGGCCTCGATCTTGCCGTAGGCGACCCGGAGGTCTTCGACCTCGAGAAGTGCGGTCACTGGGCTTCTCCCTTGGTGGTGCTGGGGGCGCTCTCCGCGCCGGCGACCTCGGCGGCCTCCGTCTGTCCGGGGTCGCCCTCGAAGGGTTCGCCGAGGTAGGCGGCGATGACGCGTTCGTCGGCCTGGACGACCTCGGAGGTCCCTTCGACGAGCTTTTCGCCTTGGACGAGGACGGCGACGCGGTCGCAGAGGTTGAAGATGAAGCGCATGTCGTGCTCGATGACGAGGACGGAGATGCCCTTGTCGCGGATGGCGAAGACCAGCTCCTCGGTGGCCCGCGTCTCCTGGGGGTTCATGCCGGCGGTCGGCTCGTCCAGGAGGAGCAGGCCCGGTTCCGACGCCAGGGCTCGCGCGATCTCCAGTTTGCGCTGCTCGCCGTAGGGGAGGTTGCGCGCCAGGTGGTCCCGCTTGTGGGCGAGGCCGATGAACTCCAGGAGTTCCATGGCCCGTTCCTCGCTGGCCTTCTCCGCCTTCTTGAAGCCGGGGCCGCGCAGGAGGGCCGACCAGAGGCCTTCCTTGGTGCGGGTGTGGCGGCCGACGAGGACGTTCTCGAGGACCGTCATGTTGGCGAAGAGGCGGATGTTCTGGAAGGTGCGGGCCATGCCGGCCTTGGTCACCAGGTGAGGCTTGGGCGGGAGCACCGTGCCCTTGAAGGAGACCGTGCCCTCGGTGGGGATGTACAGGCCGGTCAGGCAGTTGAAGAAGGTGGTCTTGCCGGCGCCGTTGGGGCCGATGAGGCCGACGATCTCGCCGGTGTTGACGGTGAAGTCGACCGACCGTACGGCGGTGAGGCCGCCGAAGCGCATGGTGACGTCGCGGGCTTCGAGTACAGGTGTCGTCATGGTTCTTACGCCCCTGCCTTGGTGACGGCCGGTTCGTCGGTCAGCGTCTCGGTGTCTGGTACGTCGAGTTGGCCGGTCTCGTGGAATTCGAGCTGGCGGCGGCGGTTGGCGATGATGCCCTCGGGGCGGAAGCGCATCAGGAGGATGAGCGCGATGCCGAAGGCGAGCAGTGACTTGTCCTGGAGGAAGTCGAGCTTCTCCGGGAGGAGGTAGAGCAGTGCCGCGCCGAGGATGGGGCCTGCGACGGTGCCCATGCCGCCGAGGACGACGGCGGCCAGGAGGAAGGCCGAGTTGGGCGGGGTGGAGCCGGCGAACTGGTACGGGTTGGGGACCACGCTGTAGGTCACGTGGGCGCTGACCGTACCGGCGAGGCCGGCCAGGGAGGCGCCGAGGGCGAAGGCGATGAGCTTGACGCGGAAGCCGTTGATGCCCATGGCGGTGGCGGCGGTCTCGTCCTCGCGGATGGCGATCCAGGAGCGGCCGATGCGGGAGTCGGCGGCGCGGGTGTAGACCAGGACCACGAGGGCCATGATCAGGACCATCAGCAGGTAGTAGTTGGCGAAGCGGCCGAGGGTGAACCCGCCGATGTCGTGCGGTTGCCCGAAGTTGAAGCCGAGGAGGTTCAGGTCGGGGATGGAGGGGATGCCGTTGGGGCCGTTGGTGAGGTCGGGGCCGGAGTCGCCGTCCATGTTGTTGACGGCGATGCGGAAGATCTCTCCGAAGCCGAGGGTGACGATGGCGAGGTAGTCGCCGCGCAGTCGCAGGGTGGGGGCGCCGATGAGGACGCCGAAGATCAGCGAGGCTGCGGCGCCGCTGAGGGCGGCGGCCCAGAAGGGGAACTGGACGCCGGAGAACTTGGAGAACTCGGAGCCGGAGACCAGGGCGGCGGTGTAGGCGCCGACGCCGAGGAAGGCGACGTATCCGAGGTCGAGGAGGCCGGCGAGGCCGACGACGATGTTCAGGCCCAGGGCGACGGTGCCGAAGATGAGGATGTTGACGCCGATGTTGGCGTAGTGGTCGTCGGTCTGGGTGAAGGGGAAGGCGATGGCCGCGAGGAAGCCCATGGCGAGCGTGAAGCTGCGGTTGGCGGCGACCAGTTGGGAGAACCGGTCGAGGAGACCGGCGGTGTGCAGGGCCCAGACGGCGAAGACGACGACGATGAGGAAGCCGATGAACAGCTCGCCGTACTCGGTGTCGATGCCGTAGGTGAAGACCGCGAGGCCGATGATGCTGGCCACGGTGATCACGGCGCGCTGGACCCATGGGGAGACCGGCTCGGCCGCGGGGATGCGGTCGGGCTTGGCGACGTAGGCCTTGAGGGTTTCCTTGGTGGTCTCGCCGGCTTCTTCGGGGAGGGCGAGGGCGCCGAGGACGGGGACGAGGGAGGCGATGACGGCCACCCACATGCCGGGTTCCCAGTTGGCGAGGCCGCCGAGTTTGGCGGCGATCTCGATGGCGGTGAACCAGGTGACGGCGAGGCCGCCGACGGCTGTGAGCACGAGGGGTGCGTTGTTGCGGGCGGGCAGGAGCCAGCGCAGGCCGCGTATCTCGTAGGAGGCGAGGGCGAACACGGCGGTGAGCGCGCCGGCGATGAAGGTCAGCCACTGCAGGCCGCCGGGGTAGCCGGTGACGGTGAGGTCGCCCGGGAACTCGGACGTCCAGGTCCAGGCGAGGAACGTGGAGACCGCGGTGGCTATGCCACCGATGAGCAGCAGGGCGCGGGCGGCCGCGAGGGGCAGCGGTATGAGGCCGCGCTTGGCGGGCGTCGGGACGGCGTCCGCGGGCGGGGTGGCGGGGGTCTTGGTCGTCTCGGTCATGTTTCTCACGCCCTGTCCGCGACGCGTTCGCCGAGCAGGCCCTGTGGCCTGAACAGGAGCACGAGGATGAGGAGTACGAAGGCCCAGACGTTGGCCCAGCTCTGGCCGCCGAGTTGCTGCATGCCGGGGATGTTGTTGATGTAGGCGGAGGCGAGGGTCTCGGCGATGCCGAGGACGACGCCGCCGAGCATCGCGCCGTAGATGTTTCCGATGCCGCCGAGGACGGCCGCGGTGAAGGCCTTGAGGCCCATCAGGAAGCCCATGCGGTAGTCGATGCTGCCGTACTTGAGGCCGAAGGAGAGCGCGGCGACGGCGGCGAAGAAGCCGCCGATGGCGAAGGCGATGACGATGATGCGGTTGGTGTCGATGCCCATGAGCTGCGCGGTGTCGGGGTCCTGGGCGGTGGCCTGCATGGCGCGGCCGGTGCGGCTCTTGCGGACGAACCACGCGAGGGAGGACATGCAGATGATCGCGGCGACGATCAGGAAGATGTCGGCGTCCTTGATGGTGACGGAGCCGAGGTCGTGGGTGGTGTCGAGGCCGGGGAACGCGAGGGCCTTGTCCGCGTTGGGGTAGAAGTTGCGGACGGCTTCCTGGAGGGCCAGGGAGAGACCGATGGCGGTGATGAGCGGTGCCAGGCGTGGTGCTCCGCGCAGGGGCCGGTAGGCGAACCGTTCCGCTCCGACCGCGATGAGGACGGAGACGATGGCGCCGCCGAGCAGCATCAGGGGGATGGCGGCGGCCATGGGGGTGCCGTCGGGCAGGATGTAGAGGTAGACCGTGAGGGCGCCGAAGGCCCCGGTCATGAAGATCTCGCCGTGCGCGAAGTTGATGAGCTGGACGATGCCGTACACCATCGTGTAGCCGATGGCGATCAGCCCGTACATCGAGCCTAGAAGCAGCCCGTTGGCCAGCTGCTGCGGCAGGGTGTTCACCGCGTGGCCTCCATGTCGCTGGTTGTGTGCACAGAGTGGTTGTGTGTGTGCACTGGTCGTGTTCAAGGTCTGGGTGTGGAAACGGGCCGCGCGGTCGGGGTCCTCCTTCCGCGCGGCCCGTGATGCGGTCTTGCTGGGGCTGGTGGGGTCAGCTGGCGGTGCCCGTCTTCACAGCCTTCCACTTGCCGCTTTCGACCTGGTAAACCGTGAGCTGCTTGTTGGTGGTGTCGCCGTACTCGTCGAAGGAGACCTTGCCGCTGATTCCCTCGAAGTCCGACTTCTGGACCTCGTCGACGACCTTGGAACGCACGTCCTTGATGTCGCTGGGCAGCTTGCCGCCGTTGGCGTCCTTCACTGCCTTCACGGCCTTGATGATGGCGGTGGCGGCGTCGTAGGCGTAGGCGCCGTAGGCGCCGTAGTCGCCCTTGTAGCCCTTGGCCTTGTAGGTCGAGATGAACTGCTTGGCGGCGGGCAGGGTGTCGGCGGGGACGCCGATGGCGGTGGCGAGGTCGCCTTCGGCCGCCTTGCCGCCGACCTCGATGTAGGTGCTGGCGAACATGCCGTCGCCGCCGAACAGCGGGATGTTGACCCCGGCGCCCTTGAGCTGCTTGGTGAGCAGGGCGGACTCGTCGTACTGGCCGCCGTAGTAGAGCAGGTCGGCGCCGGAGTTCTTGATCTTGGTGACGAGGGAGCCGAAGTCCTTGTCGCCGGTGTTGACGTGGTCGGTCTGGACGACCTTGCCGCCGGCGGCCTTGAACTTCTCGCCGAAGATCTTCGCCAGGCCGGCGCCGTAGGTCTGCTTGTCGTCGACGACGAAGGCCTTCTTCTTCTTGAGGCCGTTGTACGCGTAGTCGGCGGCGAAGCTGCCCTGCAGCTCGTCGGTGGTGGCGGTGCGGAAGTACGTCTTGTACGGCCGCTTCTTGTCCGTCTGCCAGTTCTTGCCCTGGGTCAGCTCGGGGTTGGTGTTCGAGGGGGAGATCTCGACCATGTTGGCGGAGGCGAACACCTGCTGCATCGACTGGGCGACGCCGGAGTTCAGGGGGCCGACCGCGCCGATGGTGTCGGTGCCGCCCGTGATGGCCGTGGCGTTCTGCTGGCCGGTGGCGGGCTGGGCCTTGTCGTCGTAGGCCTTGAGCTTGAACTTGACGCCGGGGACCCAGTTGTTCTTGTTGGCGTCGTCGACGGCGATCTGGGCGCCGTACTGGATGCCGAGGCCGGTGGTGGAGTTCTCGCCGGACAGCGGGGCGTCGACACCGATGGTGAAGGTGGTGCTGGAGCCGCTGTCTCCGCTCTTGCCGCCATTGTCGTCCCGGGAGCCGCAGGCGGTGAGAGTCAGAGCTCCGGTCGCAAGAACGGAGGTAAGTATCACCAAGGAACGCTGTCGCACAATCAGTCCTTTCCGCAGGCACTTCGTCCCCGGTGGGGGGTGTGTGGTGCCACGTGGTACCGAACTCCCGATGGAGCGGTGACTGGCCGTGACTCTAAGCCCGGTCTGTAGGCAGGGGCATCGCCGTGCACTGGCTTGTGACTTTCTTGTTATGACGTGGTGGAGGCAGGCCTCGGGCGATGGGGGCTCTCAGCCGTTTTGGCGGAATTTCCGTTCAGTCCGCATTCTGAGAACGCGCACTTCCGGTTGGCCGTGGACCCGGTGGCGCGGTCGGGCCGTCGCAGGCGCCGTGAAGGAGCCGGGAAAGGTCGCGGGCGTAGGTGCCGTCGAAGATGAAACTGTGGTGCTGTATTGCGCGCGTGTTACGGAGCGTTACGTCGAGAAAGGGGAGGTCCGCATTCAGCGGCAGGCCGGAACAGTCGGATACGGAAATCTCGACGGTGACCCGGCGGGTTATCCCGGCGTGGACGGTGAAGTGGCGCTGCGGTGTGGCGTGCGCGGTGAGTCCGGTGAAGGCGGCGCTGGTGACGGCGAGGGTGACCGGCGGTCCGCTGTCGACGGTGACGGCGAAGCGGAAAAGGCCCCTGGTGGTATGGGAGTTGAGGGATTCTGCGAGTCCGATGTAGCGCCAGCCCGTGACGTTGGCGGGCCAGGGCATCGGGTCGGGCGGCACGGCGTTGTCGGGGCTGCCGGCGGGTGGGACCAGCAGGATGGCCAGGGTGCTCGCGGCGATCACGCACGCCGCGAGGGTGGTCCTGCGGGCCCTGGGCGACAGGGTGCGCCAGCGGCGGGCGAGCCGGTCGGTGGGCCGCGGCGCGTCGGTGCCGATGACGTCGTAACTCTCGCTCGCCTCGGCCGAGTCGACGGGTTCGACGGGGCCGATGCCGCTCATGACCGCAGCCTCATGGGGAAACGGTAGGCGGCGGGGGCCGGACCGGGAAAGATGCCGGTGGTCGGCCCGCCGCCCGGCACGGGTGCGGGGGCGTGCGGTCAGCCGGTGGTGCTCAGGTGTGCTCCGTCGCCGGGCCTGACGTCCCTGAGCAGGCAGGTCAGCCGTGCGCTGCAGACGCGCCGGCCCTGCTCGTCGCTGATCACTATCTCGTACGTCGCCGTCGAGCGCCCGCGGTGGACGGGGGTGGCCACGCCGGTGACCAGGCCGGAGCGCACGCCGCGGTGGTGGGTGCAGTTCAGGTCGACGCCGACGGCGATCTTCGAGCTGCCGCCGTGCAGCATGGAGCCGACGGAGCCGAGGGTCTCGGCGAGCACGGCCGAGGCGCCGCCGTGCAGCAGGCCGTAGGGCTGGGTGTTGCCCTCCACCGGCATGGTGCCGACGACGCGGTCCGCGGAGGCCTCGACTATCTCCACGCTCATGCGCGTCCCGAGGTGCCCCGCGGAGAAGAGGGCCGGGAGGTCGACGCCGAGTGCGGCGTACTCGTCGATGACCTCCTGCGGGAACTTCACATGCTGGTGCTCGCCCATGGGCCCGGCTCCGTTCGTCTTGATCAGCACAGCTGACTGAGCAAACGCTCAGTCGGTGGCCGATTGTTCCAGACGTACGACGACGGACTTGCTGGCCGGCGTGTTGCTGGTGTCGGCGGTGGCGTCCAGCGGGACCAGCACGTTGGTCTCCGGGTAGTAGGCGGCCGCGCAGCCGCGCGCCGTCGGGTAGTGCACGACGCGGAAGCCGGGCGCACGCCGCTCGACGCCGTCCCTCCACTCGCTGACCAGGTCGACGTAGGAGCCGTCGGGGAGCTTGAGTGCCTGCGCGTCCGCGGGGTTCACGAGCACGACCCGGCGGCCGTTCCTGATGCCCCGGTAGCGGTCGTCGAGGCCGTAGATCGTGGTGTTGTACTGGTCGTGCGAGCGCAGCGTCTGCAGCAGCAGGCGGCCCTCGGGCAGTTCCGGGTACTCGACGGGTGCCGCGGTGAAGTTCGCCTTGCCGGTCGCGGTCGGGAAGCGGCGCTCGTCGCGGGGGGCGTGCGGGAGGGCGAAGCCGCCGGGGTGGGCCACGCGCGCGTTGAAGTCCTCGAAGCCGGGCACGACGCGGGCGATGCGGTCGCGGATCGTGGCGTAGTCCTTCTCGAACTCCTCCCACGGCACGGTGTTCTCCTCGCCGAGCACGCGGCGGGCCAGGCGGCAGACGATGGCCGGTTCGGACAGCAGGTGGGTGCTCGCGGGCTCCAGGCGGCCGCGGGAGGCGTGCACCATGCCCATGGAGTCCTCGACGGTCACGAACTGCTCGCCGCTGCCCTGGAGATCGCGCTCGGTGCGGCCGAGGGTGGGCAGGATCAGGGCACGCGCGCCCGTGACGGCGTGCGAGCGGTTCAGCTTCGTCGACACGTGCACGGTGAGGCGGGCGCGCCGCATGGCCGCCTCGGTGACCTCCGTGTCGGGGGAGGCGGAGACGAAGTTGCCGCCCATGGCGAAGAAGACCTTCGCCTTGCCGTCGCGCAGGGCGCGGATGGCCTGGACGACGTCGTAGCCGTGCTCGCGCGGCGGCGCGAAGCCGAACTCCTTCTCCAGGGCGTCCAGGAAGGCGGGGGCGGGGCGCTCGAAGATGCCCATGGTGCGGTCGCCCTGCACGTTCGAGTGGCCGCGCACCGGGCACACGCCCGCGCCCGGGCGGCCGATGTTGCCGCGCAGGAGAAGGAAGTTGACCACTTCGCGGATGGTCGGCACGGAGTGCTTGTGCTGGGTGAGGCCCATCGCCCAGCACACGATGGTGCGCTTCGAGGCGAGCACCATGCCGAGGGTCTGCTCGATCTCCGCGCGCGTGAGGCCGGTGGCGGCGAGCGTCTCGTCCCAGTCGGCGGCGCGGGCCGCCTCGGCGAACTCCTCGTAGCCGTGGGTGTGTTCGCTGACGAAGGCGTCGTCGACCGCGCCGTCCGTCTCGAGGATCAGCTTGTTGAGGAGGCGGAAGAGGGCCTGGTCGCCGCCGATGCGGATCTGCAGGAACAGGTCCGTGAGGGCGGCGCCCTTGAGCATGCCCTGCGGGGTCTGCGGGTTCTTGAACCGCTCCAGGCCCGCCTCCGGGAGCGGGTTGACGCTGATGACCTTTGCGCCGCCCGCCTTCGCCTTCTCCAGGGCGGAGAGCATGCGCGGGTGGTTCGTGCCCGGGTTCTGGCCGGCGACGATGATCAGGTCGGCCTTGTACAGGTCCTCGAGCAGGACGCTGCCCTTGCCGATGCCGATCGTCTCGTTCAGTGCCGAACCGGACGACTCGTGGCACATGTTGGAGCAGTCGGGCAGGTTGTTGGTGCCCAGCTGCCGCGCGAACAGCTGGTAGAGGAAGGCCGCTTCGTTGCTGGTGCGTCCCGAGGTGTAGAAGAGGGCCTCGTCCGGGGAACCCAGTGCGGCGATCTCCTCGGCGACGATGTCGAAGGCGCGCTCCCAGGTCACCGGCTCGTAGTGGGTGCCCCCTTCGGGGAGATGCATGGGGTGCGTGAGGCGCCCCTGCTGGCCCAGCCAGTAGCCGCTCCTGGTCGCCAGGTCGGCGACGGAGTGCGCGGCGAAGAACTCCGGGGTGACCCGGCGCAGGGTGGCCTCCTCGGCCACCGCCTTCGCGCCGTTCTCACAGAACTCCGCCTTGTGCCGGTGCTCCGGCTCCGGCCAGGCGCAGCCCGGGCAGTCGAAGCCGTCCTTCTGGTTCACGCTCAGCAGCGTCAGCATGGTGCGCTTCACCCCCATCTGCTGCTGGGCGATGCGCAGGGTGTGCCCGATGGCCGGCAGTCCCGCCGCCGCGTGCTTCGGCTCGGCGACCTGCGGCGCGTCCTGAACCGGATCGCCCTTGGGCGGCTTCGTCGCCATCGCGCACTCTCCTTCACCTACACGTGCGAGCTGTGTCTTCGATCCTCGCACGCGCCGGTGACAGCCAGGGTGCCAGGGCGTGCGAGGTCCGACTGTCAGTGGCTCATGGCAGGATCGGGGATGTGGCAGAGACAGCAGCGAAGAAGACCGAGAAGACCGCCGGCGGCAACCCGCGGCCCCGCCTCATGCTCATGGACGGGCACTCGCTGGCGTACCGCGCGTTCTTCGCGCTGCCCGCGGAGAACTTCACGACGGCGACGGGCCAGCCGACGAACGCGATCTACGGCTTCGCGTCGATGCTGGCCAACACCCTGCGCGACGAGGAGCCCACGCACTTCGCGGTGGCCTTCGACGTCTCCCGCAAGACCTGGCGCTCCGAGGAGTTCACGGAGTACAAGGCGAACCGCTCCAAGACCCCGGACGAGTTCAAGGGCCAGGTCGAGCTGATCGGCGAGCTCCTCGACACGATGGCCGTCTCCCGGTTCGCGGTCGACGGCTTCGAGGCGGACGACGTCATCGCCACGCTCGCCACGCAGGCCGAGGCCGAGGGCTTCGAGGTGCTGATCGTCACCGGCGACCGCGACTCCTTCCAGCTGGTCACCGAGAACACGACGGTGCTGTACCCGACGAAGGGCGTCTCGGAGCTGACCCGGTTCACCCCGGAGAAGGTCTTCGAGAAGTACGGGTTGACGCCCGCGCAGTACCCCGACTTCGCGGCCCTGCGCGGCGACCCGTCCGACAACCTGCCGGGCATCCCGGGCGTGGGTGAGAAGACGGCCGCGAAGTGGATCAACCAGTTCGGTTCGTTCGCGGAGCTCGTCGAACGCGTCGAGGAGGTCAAGGGCAAGGCCGGGCAGAACCTGCGCGACCACCTGGAGGCCGTCAAGCTCAACCGCCGCCTGACCGAGATGGTGCGCACGGTCGAGCTGCCCAAGACGGTCGCCGACCTCGAGCGCGCCCCGTACGACCGCAAGGGCGTCGCGATGGTCCTCGACACCCTGGAGATCAGGAACCCCTCGCTGCGCGAGCGGCTGCTGGCCGTCGACCCGGGTGCCGCGGAGGCCGAGGAGACCCCGGTGGTCGCCGACGGCGTGGAGCTGGACGGCACGGTGCTCGGCACCGGCGAGCTCGCGCCCTGGCTCGCCGAGCACGGCACCGAGACCCTCGGTGTCGCCACGGTCGACACCTGGGCGCTGGGCACCGGCTCGGTCGCCGAGGTCGCGCTCGCCGCGGCCGGGGGAGCGGCCGCCTGGTTCGACCCCTCCCAGCTGGACGAGGCCGACGAGACGGCGTGGGCGGCCTGGCTCGCCGACGCGGCGAAGCCCAAGGTGCTGCACAACGCCAAGGGCGCCATGCGCGTCTTCGCCGAGCACGGCTGGAGCGTCGCCGGCGTCGCCATGGACACCGCACTCGCCGCCTACCTGGTCAAGCCGGGCCGCCGCTCCTTCGACCTGGACGCGCTCTCCCTGGAGTACCTGGGCCGGGAGTTGGCGCCCGCCGCCGCGGCCGACGGGCAGCTGGCCTTCGGTACGGACGACGGCGCCGAGGCCGAGGCCCTGATGATCCAGGCCCGCGCCGTCCTCGACCTGGGCGAGGCCTTCACCGGCCGCCTCCAGGAGGTCGGCGCCGCGGACCTGCTCGGCGACATGGAGCTGCCCACCTCCGCCCTGCTCGCCCGCATGGAGCGGCACGGCATCGCGGCCGACCGGGCACACCTGGAGGCCATGGAGCAGATGTTCGCGGGCGCCGTGCAGCAGGCGGTGAAGGAGGCGCACGCGGCGGCGGGGCACGAGTTCAACCTGGGCTCGCCCAAGCAGCTCCAGGAGGTCCTCTTCGGCGAGCTGGGCCTGCCCAAGACGAAGAAGACCAAGACCGGCTACACCACGGACGCCGACGCCCTGGCCTGGCTGGCGACGCAGACGGACAACGAACTGCCGGTCATCATGCTCCGCCACCGCGAGCAGGCGAAGCTGCGGGTGACGGTCGAGGGCCTGATCAAGACGATCGCGACCGACGGCCGCATCCACACCACCTTCAACCAGACGGTCGCCGCGACGGGCCGGCTGTCCTCCACCGACCCGAACCTGCAGAACATCCCGGTCCGCACGGACGAGGGCCGGGCCATCCGCCGCGGCTTCGTGGTCGGCGAGGGCTTCGAATCCCTCATGACCGCCGACTACAGCCAGATCGAACTGCGCGTGATGGCCCACCTCTCCGAGGACGAGGGCCTCATCCAGGCGTTCACCTCCGGCGAGGACCTGCACACCACCGCGGCCTCCCAGGTGTTCGCCGTCGAGCCCGCCGCGGTCGACGCGGAGATGCGGCGCAAGATCAAGGCGATGTCGTACGGCCTGGCGTACGGCCTGTCGGCGTTCGGCCTGTCCCAGCAGCTGAACATCGACGCGGGCGAGGCGCGTGCCCTGATGGACGCGTACTTCGAGCGCTTCGGCGGCGTACGGGACTATCTGCGCCGGGCGGTCGACGAGGCGCGGGCGACGGGCTACACGGCCACGCTGTTCGGGCGCCGCCGCTATCTGCCCGACCTCAACAGCGACAACCGCCAGCGCCGCGAGGCGGCCGAGCGCATGGCCCTCAACGCCCCCATCCAGGGCACCGCGGCGGACATCGTCAAGATCGCCATGCTCAAGGTGGACAAGGCCCTCACCGAGGCCGCGCTCAAGTCCCGGATGCTCCTCCAGGTCCACGACGAAATCGTCCTGGAGATCGCCCCCGGCGAGCGCGCGGCCGCGGAGGAGATCGTCCGCCGCGAGATGTCCGACGCGGTCCACCTGAACGTCCCGCTGGGCGTCTCGGTGGGCGCGGGTCCCGACTGGGAATCGGCGGCGCACTAGCTGCCGGCGGTTGGGCGGAGGGTTCGTACTTGCCGTACGGCAGGGCAACGGGCCCTCCGCCCTGCTGCACCACCGCCCGCCCCGCACAACCGTCGGCCCAAGCCCCGCAGGGCACCGTCACTCACGTGGCCCCCGCAAAAGCGCCCCGCGCCCCCTTCTCCCGTAAGGATGCGGGCATGGGTATACGCATGCTCAACCGCCGACCGGCGAGAGCGCAGGCGAGTGCCGAAGTGGCGCCCGCCGTGCCACCCGCAAAGGTGCCGGTCTTCGCAGCATCCGCAAGCACCGCCCGCATCCCCACCGACCTCACCACGGTCCTGCGCCGCACCGCGGCGGACCTCGGGCGCAGACTCGCCGGTGCGGGTGAGCCGCCCGTCTGGCGGCTGTGGGCCGGGCTGGGCCGCAGCTACCTCGCCGGACTTCTCGTCCGCGTCCGCCGCAGCCGCCCCGCCCGCACCGTCACCGTGTTCGCCGTGACCGCCGGCACCCTCACCGACCGGCCGGACGGCCCCGCCCCGCGCTGACCGGCTGCGGCGGCCCGGCGGACGGCACCGGGCGCCACACCCGCACCCCGACCGCGTACAGCAGCAGCCCCAGCACCAGCCCGGCGCCGGCCCCGAAGCACACCGTCGGGATCAGCTCCCAGGGCTTCGCCGTCGACCCCCAGTAGGCCCACCAGTGCGTCGCCCGCTCCACGGCCGCGACGCCCGCGCTCCCGCCGATCACGGCAACGGCCCACCACCGGTCCCGCACCGACAGCACCGGGACCCGCTCCGAGGCGGAGCCCGGCGGTACGCGGCGCAGCGCCCGCCACAGCCACACGGCGATCACGACCGCCGCCACCACCGAACCCCCGTACTGCAGGTACCAGTACAAAGGAGAGCCCGCGACCTCCCGGCCCAGTACGGGAAACAGTCGCATCCCCCAGCGGTCGAGATGCGTGAACGCGTCCCACACGACATGCGTCAGCGCGCCCAGCGCCGCGGACGCATACCACCGGGCCACCAGCGACGGCCGTACGCGCGCGCGTGGCGCCCCGCACCGCACCAGGGCCGCCGGTCGCGCCTGCCGGGCCCGCGGCAGCAGGGCCACCACCGGCTCGCGCACCAGCAGCCACAGCCCCACCAACGCCCAGGCCACCAGCACGTCGACCGTGAAGACGCCGGGGAAGGAGTGCGTGACGTCCCCGAACTCCATCGCACCGGACACCGCACTCGCCGCGTAATAGGTCATGTCGGGCGCGAAGGAACCCGCCACCAGTACGGCGGGAATCAGCCGACCTCGGCCGCCTCCGTCGGGTCGCACGGCGGGCAGCACGGCCGCCGCATGGCTCAGGGTGAACGGCAACGGGGCTCCTCACGCCGGGCGTTGCCCGGACCGCCGGCCCGGGTGATCGGTTTTACGGTCCAGTATGCGGGCCCGGCTGTTGCGCCAACCGCACATGGCCAACCGGTGAAAACCGGGCACGGACGGGTGCCTGGGGAAAGCAAGTTGCCGTAGGGTCGCCTGAGTTGCCGTGCCGGGCGCGCGGTCGAACTGACGAACAGGCGAACAGCACACGAAAAGCGTCCCCGCGGGGGCAACCAGCACCGTGGGTCGATCGTCACAACAAGGCGAGCAGGCAGACAGAGACGGGCGCTCGGGCGTCCACGGGAGGGGTTCACTCTATGGCGGCGCAATTCGGCCGGAGGCTGGCCAAGGGAGCGGCAACCACCGCCGTGGCGGCCCTTGCGGTCGCAGCTCTGTCCGCGTCCCAGGCCCCTGGGGTCACGGTCGACGACCACGGCAGACAGACCGCCTCCGACGCCACGTCCTCACCCGACGCCACCGCCGACGCGGGCGCGGCGACCGGCAACTCGCCGTACTACACGGACCTGCCGCCGCTCAACAGCCCCAGCCCGTCCCCGAGTACGGGCACCGGCACCCCCGTCGCGCAGGGCGAGGCCGAGTCCGGCATTCCCGCCACCGTCCTGGACGCCTACAAGAAGGCCGAGACCGAGCTGCGCTCCTCCAAGCCCGGCTGCAACCTGCCCTGGCAGCTGCTCGCCGCCATCGGCAAGGTCGAGTCGGGCCAGGCCCGCGGCGGCCGCGTCACCGCGGACGGCACCACCGTCTCCCCGATCCTCGGCCCGCAGCTCGACGGCAACGGCTTCGCGCTCATCAAGGACACCGACGGCGGCGAGTACGACGGCAACAGCAGCTACGACCAGGCCGTCGGTCCCATGCAGTTCATCCCGTCCACCTGGGCGTGGGCGGGCCGCGACGGCAACGGCGACGGGGTCAAGGACCCCAACAACGTCTACGACGCCGCCCTCGCCGCCGGCCACTACCTGTGCCGCAACGGCTGGGACCTGTCGAACCAGTCCGACCTCAACAGCGCGATCCTCAGCTACAACAACTCGCAGGACTACCTGAACCTCGTCCTGTCGTGGCTGGAGTACTACCGCAAGGGCACCCACGAGATCCCGGACGGCTCCGGCTCCGTGCCCTCGGGCCGCAGCGACGACGACGAGAAGGCCAACCCCAAGCCGTCGCCGACGACGCCCTCGAAGCCGCCGACCACCCCCGGCTCCCCGAGCCCCAGTTCGCCGCCGTCGGACACCCCCAGCACCCCGTCGACGCCGGGCAGTCCGTCCCCCACGCCCACCGACACGGTGGACCACCTGGAGGACGCGGGCACCGCCAAGCTCACCGCGATGGCCGGCGACGCGTTCACCAAGAAGATCAGCACCAAGGCCGAGACCAAGGCCGGCAAGGCCGTCGCCAAGGTCCGCGTCCGCTTCACCCTCGTCGGCGACACCGACACCACCTTCACCGGCGGCGAGAGCGTCGCGACGGTCGTCACCGACAGCTCCGGCGTCGCGGTCGCACCCACCCTGCAGGCGGGCGAGAAGACCGGCGACTTCACCGTCCGCGCCACCGTCGTGGGCCGCGCGGTCACCGGCCTCGACTACACGGCCACGGTCACCGAGCGCGTCGCCGACACCGTCGTCCGCACCAGCGACACCACGATGACCTGCACCCCGGACGGCACGTTTGCCGACCAGGTCGAGGTGAAGGCCACCTACAAGGGCGCCGTCGCCGACAAGGTCGCGGTCACCGCCACCCTGATCAAATCGGTCCTCGACCCCACCGAGAACGACAAGGGCCCGTACTTCAAGGACGCCGACGGCAAGACCGTCCGCACCCTGACCGGCCTGAAGACGGACGCCAAGGGCCTGCTGACGCTGCCGAAGCTGTACTCGGACGACAACACCGGCACCTTCATGCTCCGCATCACCACCGCGGGCGGCGCGGCCATCAACGTCCCGCTGACCGTGAACGCGCCCGACTCCTCGGCCAGCCCGAGCCCGTCGGCAAGTCCCAGCGCGTAGTTCTCCGTCAGTTCTCCGTACGACGGCGGCGTCCTCTCGAGCAGAGGGCGCCGCCGTCGTTGTCTGTGCAACGTGTTCTCATCTCGCCCACCCGTTGCTACGGTGCCGGACCTGACGATGTATCAGTTCCAGTCGGCTCCACGTCCGTCGGGAGGCAGTCATGCGTGCCCTGATCGCCGCCGCGACCGGTCTCGCCCTCGCGTTCGCGTTGGTCTTCACGATCACCGCGATGGGCTCCCCGACCGGCAAGACGTCCCCGAAGCCGCTGCTGACGACGGTGCCCGCACACCCGTAACCGCCCGCCCGGGAGGCCGAGATGCGCCGCAAGGCCAGTCTGGTCCTGCTCGCCTTCGCCGTGTTCTTCGCGGCACTGTCCCCGCTGCTGCGCTGGTACGCCTTCCCGCGCCTGGCCAAGATCCCCGCGAACCAGTACCAGGACATGGTCCTGGAGGCGAAGGGCGCGACCCTCCTGGACTACGGCACGATGAAGGCGCGCAAGGTCTCCAAGGTCACCATCGTGCAGACCCTCAAGGGCAACGTGGAGGCCGCGCAGAAGATAGAGAGGACGGCGGGCCGGGACGTCGTCGTCTGGGACGGCCTCTCCTACGTCCAGGGACCCGACGGCAAGGTGGTCTCCAAGATCCCCGAGCGCTACATCTTCGACGCCCACAGCCAGGCCCCGGTCCACGCCACCGGCGAGATGGTCGACGGCGATCCGGTCAAGCGGACCGGCATCGAGTTCAAGTGGCCCTTCCTGACCCAGAAACGGGACTACGAGTACTTCGACGCCCAGACCCGCACCACCAACCCCATCCACTACAAGGGCACCCAGAACTTCCGCGGCCTGAAGGTCTACTACTTCGAGCAGACCATCCCCTGGACCAAGGTCGCGTTCCCCAGGACCATGCCGGTGAAGGGCATCACCCCCGAGTCGGTCGCCAAGACCGGCACCACCCGCTGGTACACCACGGTCCGCAGGTTCTGGGTCGAGCCCGTCACCGGCGCCCCCGTCTACGGCGAGGAGATCCACAAGGAGGAACTCCGCGGCGGCACCCTGCTCGGCGGCCGCGACAAGGTCACGGCCTTCGCCGGCCACGTGAAGATGCGCGAGGACTACATCGAGCACACGGTCGACCTGGTCAAGTCCAACCGCACCCTGGTCCTGCTGATGACGTCGTACCTGCCCTGGGGCTTCCTGGTCCTCGGCGCCCTGCTGCTTGGCCTGTCGCTGTGGCTGGAGGCCCGCAGCCGCCGCCCGGCCGACCCGGAACCGGCCAAGTCCTCGACGCCGGAACCGGTCAGCGCCTGAGCCGCGCGTTGGTGTACCGCGTCGGCTCGGCACTCGCGGGGTCCTCGGGCCACGGATGCTTCGGATACCGGCCGCGCAACTCCGCCCGTACGCCCTTGTAGCCGTCCTTCCAGAAGGAGGCGAGGTCGGCGGTGACGGCGGCCGGCCGCCCGGCGGGGGAGAGCAGATGCACGAGCAGCGGCACCCCCGCGACGGCGGGCGACTCCTGCAGCCCGAACATCTCCTGCAACTTCACGGCGAGAACGGGCTGTTCGGGATTGCCGTAGTCGATCCGGATCCTGGACCCGCTCGGTACGACGATCCGCTCCGGCGCCAACTCGTCGAGCCGCGCGGCCTCTCCGGAGGCCCAGGGCAGCAACCGTGCGAGCGCCTGCCCCGCATCGATCCGCGCAAGATGCGCGCGCCGCCGGGCCCGGCTCAACTCGGGCTCCAGACACTCGTCCACGCGCGCGTGCAGCGCATCGTCGGACACATCGGGCCACGGCTCCCCGAGATGCAGGCACAGGAAGGCCAGCCGCTGCCGCAGCACGAGGGCGTCGGGCGACCACCGCAGCAGCCCGAACCCTTCCTGCCGCAGCCCTTCGAGAAGCGCATTGCGTACGAGTACGGGGTCGGCGTCCGTCAGGGGGCGCACCGCGAGCTCGATCGCCCCCAGCCGCTCCACCTGCCGCGCCACGACGTCGCCGTCGGCCCAGTGGACCTCCTGGCTCTCGGAGTACAGCGACGCAGCCGCCGACCGGGCCGTCTCCTCGTCCACCACGGCAGCGAGCTGCACACGCGCGTGCCCCTTGCCGACGGGCCGGTCCGTGACGGCCATGGCGATCCACGGAGCACCGCGCAGGGGACTGGCGTCACCGAGTTCCGCGCGGGTGCCGGAGGCCATGAGATAGGAACCGCCGTCGGCTCGGGCGACGCGCTCGGGGAAGGCGAGGGCGGCGACGAGCCCGACCGTGCGGTCGTCCGCGCTGTACGCGGACGTGCGCTCGCCGTGTGCCTGCAGCCTCCGTACCTCCGCCCGCCACCGCCCCGCATAGGCGTCACCCCCACGCCGGGCGGCTCGCAGAGCGGCCGCCAGATCGTCCCCGTACTCCCTGGGTGCCTCCTCGGACAGAAGGGCGACCACCTCGGCGCCCCTGCCGGAGGTGTCCAGCAGCGCCCGCCCCAGCCGCGGATGCAACCCCAGCCGGGCCAGCAGAACCCCCCGCTCGGTGGCGTGACCGGCGGAGTCCACCGCCCCGATGGCCGTCAGCACCGCCCTCGCCGCCGCCATCGCTCCACCCGGCGGCGGATCCAGCAGCGCCAGTCCGGACGCGTCCGGATCGCCCCAGCACGCGGTCTGCAGGGCGAACGCCGTCAGGTCGGCCACCTTGATCTCCGGCGACGGGAAACGGGGCAGACGCGGGTCCTCGGCCTCCGCCCAGCACCGGTACACGGCCCCCGGCGCCTCGCGCCCGGCCCGCCCCGCCCGCTGCCGCCCGGCGGCCTGCGAGGCCCGTACCGTCGTCAGCGCGCTCAGCCCTCGCGCGTGATCGACCCGCGGCTCCCGCGCCAGCCCCGAGTCGACGACGACCCGCACCCCCGGAACCGTCAGCGACGACTCGGCCACCGCCGTCGCCAGCACCACCCGGCGCCGGGCGCCCGGAGCGAGCACCGCGTCCTGCACGGCAGCCGGCGCCCGCCCGTGCACCTGGAGAGCACCTCTACCTCACCCAGGTCCCCCAGCTGCCCGGCCACGCGCGCGATTTCGCCCACGCCCGGCAGGAAGCACAGCACGTCCCCGTCCCGCTCGGCCAGCGCCCGCCGTACCGTCGACGCCACATGCGTCAGCAGCGCCGGGTCCACCCGCATGCCGTGCGGCGGCCGTACCGGCCGTGCCGGAGGCGACCAGACCACCTCCACCGGATGCGAGACGCCCTCCGCCTCGACCACCGGCGCCCCGCCCAGCAGCCGCGCCCACCCCTGCGCATCCGTCGTCGCCGACGCGGCCACCAGCCGCAGCTCCGGCCGCAGGGTCTCCCGTACGTCCCACAGGAAGGCCGCCGTGGTGTCGGCGTCCAGATGCCGCTCGTGGCACTCGTCCAGCACCACCACGTCCACGCCGGCCAGCTCCTGGTCCCGCTGCAGCCGCTGCAGCAGCACACCGGTCGTCACGACCTCCACGCGCGCGCGGCGCCCCACGACCCGCTCGCCGCGCACGGTGTACCCGACGCTCTCGCCGGGCTTCTCGCCCAGCAGCCACGCCATCCGCCGGGCGGCCGCGCGCGCGGCGATACGGCGCGGCTCGGCGACGACCACGCGACGCGCCGGGCCGTCCCCGAGCAGCCCGGCCAGCTCCAGCGGCACCAGCGTCGTCTTGCCCGTGCCCGGAGGCGCCACGAGCACGGCCGTGCCGTGCCCGTCCAGGGCGTCGTTCAGGGCGGGCAGCGCACCGCGCACGGGCAGCGCGGCCAGGGCGTCGTAACGGATCACATGCTCAGTCTCGTACGCATACGAAGATGGCCGTCCCCGGAATCAGGTTCCCGCGCAACGGCGACCAGCCGCCCCACTCCGAGGTGTTCCAGGCCGGCCACTCCGGCTCGACCAGGTCGACCAGCCGGAAGCCGCCGGCCACCACGTCGCGCACCCGGTCGCCGATCGTCCTGTGGTGCTCGACGTAGACCGCGCGGCCCTCCTCGTCCTGCTCGACGTACGGCGTGCGGTCGAAGTAGGAGGCGGAGACGCTCAGCCCCTCGGGGCCGGGCTCGTCGGGGAAGGCCCAGCGGATGGGGTGCGTGACAGAGAAGACGAAGCGCCCGCCCGGACGCAGCACCCGCCGCACCTCGGTGAGCACGCGTACCGGGTCGGCGACGAACGGCAGCGCACCGTACGCCGAGCACGCCAGGTCGAAGGAGCCGTCCGCGAAGGGCAGCGCGCCCGCGTCGGCGCACACCAGCGGGAACGTTCGGCCGATGCGCAGCGCGTGCTGGAGCTGGCGGTGCGAGATGTCCAGGGCGACCGGGCGGGCGCCCTGGGCGGCCAGCCAGCGCGCGCACTGCGCCGCGCCCGCGCCTATCTCCAGGACGTCCCTGCCCTTCAGGTCCTCCGGTCGGCCCAGCAGCTCGGCCTCCACTTCGTCGAGGCCCTCGGGACCCCACACGAAGCGGTCGTCGCCGAGGAACGTGCCGTGCTCGACCTGGTATTCGTCCGCGTTCCTGTCCCACCAGCCACGGTTGGCACGGGCGCTCTCCGCGACGTCGGCCGCGCGCCGGGTGGCTTCCGGTTCGAACGCTTCGGGCTCTTGGATGATCGGCTCCCTCGTCGTACTCTTCCGTCACCTCGCTGACGCAGTCGGCCCTCTCGGAGGCGTCAGGGAAGAGGTCTCATGGGCCTGCGTGGCCTCGTGAGACAGTTCTTGTGCCGGGATTGCGGCGATCCGCCCCGGGTGTGCGCCTTCGCGCATTGACCCTGTCCGGCTGCCCCCGTATGCTACAAGTTGCGCTGCGGGCCTGCGCACCTCAGACGTAGCAGGCTGCGCTCGCATCTGTTGTATGTCCCCTCGGTTGTCGAGGCGCCATCACCGTTGTCTGGTGGGGCGCTTCCTTGGCTGTCCGGCTTCTTCAGAGCGATACGGGCTCCCGGCGTAGCAGTACCTACGACTTCAATGTCCGTACCGGAGCCCTTTCCCACATGACGAGCAGCACCGAGACCACCGCCACCACCCCGCAGGTTGCGGTCAACGACATCGGTAACGAGGAAGCCTTCCTCGCCGCGATCGACGAGACGATCAAGTACTTCAACGACGGCGACATCGTCGACGGCGTCATCGTGAAGGTCGACCGGGACGAGGTCCTGCTCGACATCGGTTACAAGACCGAAGGTGTCATCCCGAGCCGCGAGCTCTCGATCAAGCACGACGTCGACCCCAACGAGGTCGTCGCCGTGGGTGACGAGATCGAGGCCCTTGTTCTCCAGAAGGAGGACAAGGAAGGCCGCCTGATCCTCTCGAAGAAGCGCGCCCAGTACGAGCGTGCCTGGGGCACCATCGAGAAGATCAAGGAAGAGGACGGCATCGTCACCGGTACCGTCATCGAGGTCGTCAAGGGTGGTCTCATCCTCGACATCGGCCTCCGTGGCTTCCTCCCGGCCTCCCTGGTCGAGATGCGCCGCGTCCGCGACCTCCAGCCCTACGTGGGCAAGGAGCTCGAGGCCAAGATCATCGAGCTGGACAAGAACCGCAACAACGTGGTCCTGTCC
Source organism: Streptomyces sp. NPDC047043 (assembly GCF_040644055.1). NCBI lineage: Bacteria > Bacillati > Actinomycetota > Actinomycetes > Kitasatosporales > Streptomycetaceae > Streptomyces > Streptomyces sp. NPDC047043. The sequence goes on along the minus strand of NZ_JBEYVO010000002.1, from coordinate 47,457 downwards.
CGCCGTGCCTGGCTGGAGCAGACCCAGTCCGAGGTCCGCCAGACGTTCCTCACGACCCTGCAGAAGGGTCAGGTCCGCTCCGGTGTGGTCTCCTCGATCGTCAACTTCGGTGCCTTCGTGGACCTGGGTGGCGTCGACGGTCTGGTCCACGTCTCCGAGCTGTCCTGGAAGCACATCGACCACCCCTCCGAGGTGGTCGAGGTCGGCCAGGAGGTCACCGTCGAGGTCCTCGACGTCGACATGGACCGCGAGCGTGTCTCCCTGTCGCTGAAGGCGACCCAGGAAGACCCGTGGCAGCAGTTCGCCCGCACGCACCAGATCGGTCAGGTCGTCCCGGGCAAGGTCACCAAGCTGGTTCCGTTCGGTGCGTTCGTCCGCGTGGACGAGGGCATCGAGGGTCTGGTCCACATCTCCGAGCTGGCCGAGCGCCACGTGGAGATCCCGGAGCAGGTCGTCCAGGTCAACGACGAGATCTTCGTCAAGGTCATCGACATCGACCTCGAGCGCCGTCGCATCAGCCTCTCGCTGAAGCAGGCCAACGAGTCCTTCGGTGCCGACCCGGCCTCGGTCGAGTTCGACCCGACCCTGTACGGCATGGCTGCCTCGTACGACGACCAGGGCAACTACATCTACCCCGAGGGCTTCGACCCCGAGACCAACGACTGGCTCGAGGGCTACGAGACCCAGCGCGAGGCGTGGGAGCACCAGTACGCCGAGGCGCAGCAGCGCTTCGAGCAGCACCAGCAGCAGGTCATCAAGAGCCGCGAGGCCGACGCTGCCGCTGCCGCCGAGGGCGGCGACGCCGCGGGTGCGGCGCCGGCCGCGGGTGGCGGTTCGTACTCCTCCGAGGGCGCGGACACCTCCGGTGCGCTGGCCTCGGACGAGGCGCTGGCCGCGCTCCGCGAGAAGCTCGCGGGTGGCCAGAGCTGAACGCTCACTGAGCAGTAGCTCCTGACTGAGGGGCCGTACCTTTCGAGGTGCGGCCCCTCAGCCGTGTTCGCCATGAGAAGGCCGTAAGAGATGCCTGATCAGCGCCCCGAGCGGGAATGCCCCTGGTCCAGGGGGCGTTGAAACGTACGAACACGAGGAGGAGCGGTCACTGTGCTTGATCCGCAGGGTTTGTACGCATGGGAGCCGAAGGGGCTGGCCGTCGTCGACATGGCGCTCGCCCAGGAGTCGGCCGGTCTTGTCATGCTCTACCACTTCGACGGATACATCGACGCGGGCGAGACCGGCGACCAGATCGTCGAGCGGCTCTTCGACTCGCAGCCCCACCAGGTCGTGGCCCGGTTCGACCACGACCGGCTCGTGGACTACCGCGCCCGCCGCCCGCTGCTGACCTTCAAGCGCGACCGGTGGACCGAGTACGAGGAGCCCACCATCGACGTGCGGCTGGTCCAGGACGCCACCGGAGCGCCCTTCCTGCTGCTGTCCGGGCCCGAGCCGGACGTGGAGTGGGAGCGCTTCGCCGCGGCCGTCCAGCAGATCGTGGAGCGGCTCGGCGTGCGCCTGTCCGTGAACTTCCACGGCATCCCGATGGGCGTGCCGCACACCCGCCCGGTGGGCCTGACCCCGCACGGCAACCGCAACGACCTGGTGCCGGGCCACCGCAGCCCCTTCGACGAGGCCCAGGTCCCCGGCAGCGCCGAGTCCCTGGTCGAGTACCGCCTCATGGAGGCCGGCCACGACGTCCTCGGCGTCGCCGCGCACGTCCCGCACTACATCGCCCGCTCCCCGTACCCGGACGCGGCGCTCACCGTCCTGGAGGCCATCACGGCGGCCACCGGTCTGGTGCTCCCCGGCATCGCGCACTCCCTGCGCACGGAGGCGCACCGCACACAGACCGAGATCGACCGCCAGATCCAGGAGGGCGACGAGGAGCTCACCTCCCTCGTCACGGGCCTGGAGAACCAGTACGACGCCGTCGCCGGCGCCGAGTCCCGCGGCAACATGCTCGCCGAGCCGGTCGACATCCCGTCGGCCGACGAGATCGGGCTCGAGTTCGAGCGGTTCCTGGCGGAGCGGGAAGGAGACAACTGAGTCCCGAGAGGCGGGTTGTCAGAGGCGGGCCGTAAGCTTCCGGTCATGTTGAAAGTCGGCCTGACCGGGGGCATCGGTGCCGGTAAGAGCGAGGTGTCGCGGCTGCTCGTGGAGTGCGGGGCCGTGCTGATCGACGCGGATCGCATCGCGCGCGAGGTCGTCGAACCGGGCACCCCGGGGCTGGCCGCCGTCGTGGACGCCTTCGGCGGCGACGTGCTCGCCCCGGACGGCACCCTGGACCGGCCGAAGCTCGGCTCGATCGTCTTCGCCGACCCGGAGAAGCTGGCGCTGCTGAACTCGATCGTGCACCCGCTGGTCGGCGCGCGTTCCCGCGAGCTGGAATCCGCCGCCTCCGAGGACTCGGTCATCATCCATGACGTCCCCCTCCTCGCCGAGAACTCCCTCGCCCCGCTCTACGACCTCGTGATCGTCGTCGACGCGAGCCCCGAGACCCAGCTCGACCGGCTCGTACGGCTGCGCGGTATGACCGAGGAGGACGCACGCGCGCGCATGGCCGCGCAGGCGACGCGCGTGAAGCGCCGGGAGATCGCCGACGTCCTCATCGACAACGACGTGCCGCTGGAAGAGCTGCAGCGCAGAGTCAAGGACGTCTGGGCGGACCTCGTCCGCAGAGCGCAGGCGCAGGCGGAGTCGTCCCGGCAGTCACAGGAATAGCAGTCCCCTTCTTGGGCGTTGAACCCGTCGAGTGAGGGAAGGACTCTGCCGTGCCCGAGACCAGCGGTTCGACCGGACGTACTCCGGAGACGAATGTCATCGACTTCCGTGCCGCCGAGCAGCTGCTCAACGCACGGGACCCGCGGGGCGCGGTGAAGCTGCTCGACTCAGTCATAGCCGCGCACCCCGAGAACACCGCCGCCCGGCTGCTGCGCGCGCGAGCCTTCTTCGCCGCCGCCCAACTGCGGCCCGCGGAGCTGGAGTTCACCATCGTCCTGGAGCGCGAGCCGGACAACGCGTTCGCGCACTTCGCACTCGCCCGCACCTACGAGCGACGCGGGGAACGCGACCAGGCCAAGCGCCACTTCAGGCTGGCGGCCGCGCTGGACCCCAACCCGCAGTATCTGAAGGCAGCGCGCTTCGACTCGTGAGCGCCGGTCAGCGCGGCCGGCTCTCCGGCGGCCGGTACGGCGGCACGTCCCGGCCCGGCTGGTAGTGCGGGCCGTCGCGGATGTGCTTGAGGATGACGGTCATGTCCACGGTGATCACCAGCCACAGCACCCCGCAGGCCGCCGCCCAGCCGGGGCGCCCGGCGAGCGCGAACGCGGCCGTACCGAAGATCGCCCAGAGCAGCCCCCACACGCTCAGCCAGAAGCGCGCCCGCAGTGCACTGCGCGCGGTCGTCGGCTCACTGCCCGTACGCATCCCGATCACTACTCCTCTTTGCAACGTACTCTTCGGGACGGACGTTCACCAAAGAGGTCTTCGCCAGGGGAGAACGCGTGCTGCCGGATGCCGATGAGCTGGCCGAGGTGCTGGTCGACCTCGCCGTACCGCACGAGGACATCAACGAACTCGTCCGGATGGGCCGACGGGTGGTCGACGACCCCGAGCTGAAGCGGGTCCTGGAGAGGTCGGTCGAGGAGCTCGTCCAGGACATGGGAGAGGTGGGCAGCCCGGTCGACCTGCCCGAGCTCGACTGGGCGGCGGGACCGCTGCAGCGCTGCTTCCCCGTGTACGTCTTCGTGGCCGCGCTGCCGTACACGCGCGCGTACCACCGCGCGCGGGGCGTCCCGGACGACGTCGCCCGGCGCACACTCGCCGACCTGGGACGGAACATGGCCGTCCACCGAAGGCGCTACGGCCGGGCCGGCGTGCAGGCCCCCTGGTGGCTCGTCCACCACTTCCGGGGCGAGCTGTACCAGCTGGGGCGGCTCCAGTTCGAGCGGGCCCGGCACGGGCAGCGCACGGCCCGGACACTCGCGGCGGCCGGCCTCGACGCGGCCCCCGGCACGCCCTGCCTCAACCTCCACATCCCCGACTTCCTGGGCCCGCTGTCACCGCGGGCCTGCGAACGCTCGCTCGCGCTGGCCACGGAGTTCTTCGCGCGGTACTTCCCCGAGGAGAAGTACCGGGCCGCGCTCTGCCATTCCTGGCTGCTGGACCCGCAGTTGAAGCAGTACCTGCCCGCCGACTCCAACATCGTCCGCTTCCAGGAGCGCTTCCGGGTCGCCCGCGCGGACACCGAGCCGGCCGACACCGAACCGGTGCAATTCGTGTTCGGGGACCCGGAGTTGCCGGTCGAGACCCTGCCCAGGCGCAGCGCCGTGGAGCGGGCGGTCGGCGACCATCTGCGGGCGGGCGGCCACTGGTACATCGGGCACGGATGGTTTCCGCTGTAGGACGGCCCGCTGCAGGACGCCCACGAAATTCCGCTCGGCGGCGATGAGTTCCGGAGCGAGGGCCGGTCTACCCCTGTGACAGCACGACGAACCGCTCACCACAGGAGAACCCCATGTCCGAGACCACCCTCCCCGTCGCCTCCGTCGCCTCCTCCTCCGCCCGCGGCCGCCGTGCCCGGATCGCCCTGCGCACCGTGCAGGTGCTGCTCGCCCTCTTCTACGGCATCGCCAGCGCCCTGCCCAAGCTGATCGGCAACTCCTACGCCGCCGACGCCTTCGACAAGATCGGCTGGGGCAGCGCGGGCATGTACACCATCGGCGCGCTCGAACTGGCGGGCGCGGTGGCCCTGTTGATCCCGGTGCTGCAGTCCGTGGCCGCGGTCGCGCTGAGCGCCCTGATGGTCGGCGCGTTCTTCGTACAGGTCATCGTCTTCGGCGGCGAGAACGCCGCGACCCCGCTCATCCTGATCGTGCCGCTGGCCCTCATCGCCCGGGCCCGGCGCGGGTCCAACGCGGATCTGCTGCGACTGGTACGACGACGGGCGTGACGCCCCTGCGACGGCGACGGCGCCCGGCGGGACCGAGAGGTCCGGGCCGGGCGCCGCCGCCGTCTGTCATCGCCCGTCCGGCTTCGGCCTGCCGCCCTCCACGAGCCCGCGCAGACGCTCCAGCTCGCGGCGGTCGCGCTTGGTCGGGCGGCCCGTGCCGCGGTCGCGGATGCCGATCGGGGCGACGGCCTCGCGCGGGGGCGGGGGAGGTGAATTGTCGACATAGCACTGAACCGCCACCGGGGCGCCGACCCGCTTGCGGATCAGGCGCTTGACGATCACGATCCGCTCCCGGCCCTCGTGCCTGAGCCGCACCTCGTCGCCGACGCGGAGGGTGTGCGAGGGCTTCACGTTCTGGCCGTTCACGCGCACATGCCCGCCCTTGCAGGCGGTGGCGCCGAGCGAGCGGGTCTTGACCAGGCGTACGGCCCAGATCCAGCTGTCGGCCCGCACGCTCCCGCCGTCCGCGGGTCCGGCCGCCTCGGCGGCGGCGATCGCGGCGGCGACCTTCGGGTCCACGGCCTCGGCAGCTCCCGCCTCGGCAGCCCCGGCCTCGGCGGCGCCCTGCCCGGCCTTCTCTTCGTCACCTTCGGAAGCCATGCCCCCGACCTTAGCTCTCACCGCCGTACCGTTGAGGCATGGACAGCCTGGCCGATCTTGACGCCCGTATCGCCGGATGCGTCGCGTGTCCTCGGCTCGTGCAGTGGCGTGAGGAGGTCGGGCGGGCGAAGCGGGCGGCCTTCCAGGACTGGACGTACTGGGCGCGGCCGGTGCCCGGGTTCGGGCCCGCCGATGCGTCGCTGCTGATCGTCGGACTCGCGCCCGCGGCCCACGGCGGCAACCGCACCGGCCGTATGTTCACCGGCGACCGTTCCGGGGACGTGCTGTACCGGGCGCTGTACGAGGTGGGGCTGGCCTCGCAGCCGACCTCCGTCTCCGCCGACGACGGGCTCGAGCTGTACGGCGTCCGCGTCACCTCGCCCGTGCACTGCGCCCCGCCCGAGAACAAGCCCACCCCGGGCGAGCGGGACACCTGCCGGCCCTGGCTGGTCCAGGAGCTGAAGCTGCTGCGGCCCACGCTGCGTGCGGTCGTCGTGCTGGGCGCCTTCGGCTGGCAGGCCGCGCTGCCGGCGTTCGCCGAGGCGGGCTGGCCGGTGCCCCGGCCGCGGCCCGTCTTCGCGCACGGCACGCGCGTGCCGCTCGACGGCCTCGACCTCTTCGGCTGCTTCCACGTCAGCCAGCGCAACACCTTCACCGGCAAGCTCACCCCCGAGATGCTGCGGGACGTGCTGCGCACGGCGGGCGAGGCGGCCGGGCTGCCCGTGCGGACCGCCGGGAAATGAGGCGACGGCGCGGCCGTACCGAAGTTACGGTGCCCGGATGGGCCGATACCCGCAGATCGAACCGTACGACCACGGCATGCTCGACGTCGGCGACGGCAACCGCGTGTACTGGGAGACCTGCGGAAACCCGCACGGCAAGCCCGCGCTGGTACTGCACGGCGGACCGGGCTCCGGCTGCACCCCCTACTTCCGGCGCCTCTTCGACCCCGCCGCCTACCGGATCGTCCTGCTCGACCAGCGCGGCTGCGGTCGTTCCACTCCCCATGCGGGCGCGTACGACACCGACATGAGCGTCAACACGACCGCTCACCTCATCGCCGATCTGGAGCTGCTGCGGCGGCACTTGGGGATCGGGCGATGGCTGGTGTGGGGCGTGTCGTGGGGGTCGGTGCTGGGGCTGCGGTACGCGCAGACGCATCCGGGAGTGGTGAGCGAGCTGGTGCTGACCGGGGTCGCGACCGGCTCCAATCCCGAAGTGGACTTGTTGACCAAGGGACTTGGGCAGATCTTCCCGGAGGCCTTCGAGCGGTTCCTCGGCGAACTGCCCGCCGGCGAGCGCGACGGCAACCTCGCCCTCGCCTGCAACCGGCTCATCGAGTCGCCCGAGCCCGAGGTGCGGGCGCGGGCGGCGCGGGCCTGGACCGACTGGGAGACGGCGACGATTCCCGCGCCGCCGCGGTCGGTCGAGCGGTTCGAGGACCCGGCGTTCCGCATGGGCTTCGCCCGCACCGTCACCCACTACTTCGGCCACGACCACTTCATGGGCGAGGGCAACGACGAGGGCGTGGTGCTGCGCGACGCGCACCTGCTGAAGGACATCCCGGGCACGCTCGTCCAGGGCGGCCTCGACTTCGGCAACCTCCTCGGCATCGTCTGGCGGCTCCAGCACGCCTGGCCGGGCAGCGAGTTGGTGATCGTGGACGACGTGGGCCACAACGCGGGGGCGCCGGACATGACCGAGGCGCTGGTGGCGGCGACGGACAAGTACGCCGGACGGTGACCGGCATGTCGCAGCGGTTGATCCGTCAGACGACGCGAGCCGCCGCGACCGGGCGCTGTGAGATGTCGTAAGTGCGCCTGGCCCTCGAGGAGTTGACGCTCCACCGGTACCGCGAGAACTCGCCGGTGGCGTCGGAGGCGTAGAACATCATGTGGCCGAAGCCGACGCCCTCGAAGTTCTCGGCGGCGATGTCGCTCACGATGCGGGTGTCGGGGTATTTGGGGTAGTTGGTGAGCCCGTACACGCCGTGCGGGTCGGAGGTGCAGTCGACGATCTCCACGGCGTACTGGGTCTCGCCGTGGAAGTCCGCCGTGCCGCTGAACACGCCCTTGACCTCGCGGACGAACACGATGTGCCCGGTGCTGCGGGGGTCGGCGCCGCGGTAGTCGATCGCGACGATGTCGCCGGGCACGAGGTCGGTGACCTTGCGGATGCGGCGGAAACGCGGGCCGGCGGTGCTTTGCCGGAACGCCGTGCAGTACCCGGCGGACTCCGGGCCTCTTGCCCGGAAGTAGCGCCGGAAGTAGGCGTCGGTCGCCCAGTCGTACGTGTGCTTCAGGACCCGCGTGACGAAGGAGGCGCAGCGGGCGCGGGCGATCCAGCCGGCCGGGTCGCCCGGCGCACCCCAGGTGAGGGTCGCCACCGAGTCGGTCAGATAGACGTTGTTCCGGCGGGCCGTACCGCCGCTGACCAGGGCGATCTCGTCGGCGGTCAGGGCGCGGTCGTAGGCCCGCACGTCGTCGATCGTGCCCTTGAAGTGGTTGACGGGTGCGGTGCCGAGGCGGGCGCGGCCGATGGTGAAGCCTTGCGTCGAAGCCTGGGAGACGGTGGTCTCGGCGCTGCCTGCCGGCTGTCCGTCCACGTACAGCCGGATGTGTGTGGCGTCCCGGACGCCGGTCAGGTGGGTGCGGATGCCGGGTGCGGACCGTGCCGTGGCGACGGCGGAGACCCTGCCGGATCCGTCCTCGCCGTGGAGCTCGAATGCCCAGGTGCCGGCGGTCGGGTCGTACTGCAGCAGGAAGCGGCTGGTCGTCGGGCCGTCCTGGCTCACCGCGGTGTACCTGGCCGCCGGGTCGGCGTCGGCCGCCAGGCGCACCCACGCCGCGACCGTGAAGGGAGCCGTGGTGTCCAGGACGGATGCGGTGGCGGCGTATGCGCCCGCGGTCCCGTCGAGGCTCAGGCCGCCGCCCGCGCGCAGGGTCGTCCAGGCCGTGCCCGGGCCCGGGGCGACGGGGAGGTCCCGGCCGGAGCGGTCGGCGCCCGTGCCGTCCAGCGGCCAGTGCCCCACCAGGCCGGTCGGCAGATACCCGGCGGCCAGCAGCCGCTGGTACCGCACCATCCGCTCGGCCTCCACGAGATGCGGCGTCATGCCCGCCCCCCGCCGCTACTCCTCCGCGTCCCCGAACAGATGCCGCACCGTCGACCGGTAGTTGGTCCGCACATGGGCGAGTGCGTGGGCGCGGGCGCGGTCCGGGTCGCCGGAGGCGATCGCCTCGTACAGCTCGCGGTGTTCCACGAGGAGTTGGGGCCACTCCTCGTTCCGCCGGGTCATCCAGCGCAGCCGGCCGGCGACCGGTTCCAGGGCCTCGGTGAGCAGGGTGTTGCCCGCCATCGCCACGATCCGGTCGTGCAGCCGGCTGTTGACGTCCGTGATCACCTCGGCGTCCCCGGCCGCGGTCGCGGTGGCCGCGAGAGCGAGCAGCTCCTCGCACTCGGCCAGGTCCTCCGGTGTGGCGCGCTCGGCGGCGAGCCCGGCGGCGTAGACCTCCAGGGCCTCGCGCAGCTCGAAGAGCTCCTGCACGTCGTGCGGGGTGAGACGGCGTACGACCGTGCGGCGCGGGGTCTCGAAGTGGACGAACCCCTCGGCGACCAGCGCGCGGATCGCCTCGCGGACCGGCACCCGGGAGACCCCGAAGCGGTCGGCCAGCTCCCGCTCGACCAGGCGGTCGCCGGGGCGGAGGCTGCCCGCGATGATCTCCTGCCGCAGGCCCGCCAGGACACGCTCGCGGACCGCGCCCAGCGGTTCGATCTTCGTCATGGAGCTCATGCCGCCATCATCCTCATGGGGCCATCTTCTCCGACTCCGGGGCTGTTTTACGAAGCGTTAACAACAGCGACATCGGTCAGAACGCTTGACGAAGGCACCATGACCGCAGTTTGGTATACCAAACACGGCTTACCGAATGGCCGGAAGCAGTCCTCCTCCGTCCCCTTGTCCATGGAGGCCCCGTGTCCCTCGCCGACCGCGCCGAAGCCACCGGTGCACCAGCGTTCGTCCCCGACCCCCGGCTCACCAACGAAGACCTCGCGCCGGCCGAGAAGCGCAACTGGAAGGTCTTCGACCTCTTCGCCATGTGGATGTCCGACGTCCACAACCTCGGCAACTACACCTTCGCCGCCGGCCTGCTGGTCCTCGGCATGAACGTCTGGCAGGTCTTCACGTCCCTGCTCGTCGGCTTCGTGATCATCTACGTCGGCATGAACTGGATGGGGAGGATCGGCCAGCGCCACGGGGTGCCCTTCCCGGTCGTCAGCCGCATCAGCTTCGGCGTCTGGGGTGCGAACATCCCGGCGCTCATCCGGGCCGTGATCGCCATCATGTGGTACGGCATCCAGACCTATCTGGCCTCGGTCGCCGTTAACGTGATGCTGCTGGCCGCCTGGCCGGGGCTGAAGTCCTGGACCACCCACTCCTTCCTGGGACTTGACGCGCTCGGCTGGGTGTCCTTCGTGTCGCTGTGGCTGATCCAGGCGCTGATCATCAGTCAGGGCATGGAGTCCGTACGGAAGTTCCAGGACTTCTGCGGCCCGGCGATCTGGCTGGTGATGATCGCGCTGGCGATCTGGGTGCTGGCGAAGGCCGACTGGAGCATCTCGCTCACCTCCACCCCGCACCCGGTCCCGGTCGGCGAGCAGTGGCGGCAGTGGTTCGGCGCGATCGGACTGATTCTGGCCACGTACGGCACGCTGATGCTCAACTTCTGCGACTTCTCGCGCTTCGCGCCCGACTACCGGACCGTGCGGCGCGGCAACTTCTGGGGTCTGCCCATCAACTCCACGGCGTTCGTGGTCGTTTCGGTGATCGTGACGGCGGGCTCGCTGGAGGTCTTCGGCACGGCCATCACCGACCCGGCCGAACTCGTCGCGAAGATCGGCAACACCTGGGTCCTGGTCATCGCGGCCTTCACCTTCGCCGTGGCCACCATGGGCGTCAACATCGTCGCCAACTTCGTCTCGCCGGCGTACGACCTGGCCAACGTCTGGCCGCAGAAGATCACCTTCAAGGTCGGCGGCATGATCAGCACGGTGGCCGCGCTGGTCGTGACCCCGTGGAACCTCTTCTCCAACCCCACGGTCGTCAACTACTTCCTCGGCGGCCTCGGCGCCTTCCTGGGCCCGCTGTTCGGCGTGATCATGGTCGACTACTACCTGATCAAGCGCGGCCGCGTCGACGTCAACGAGCTCTTCGACGCCGCCCCCGGCTCCCGCTACTACTACCGCAAGGGCGTCAACCCCAAGGCCCTGGCGGCGTTCCTGCCCTCGGCGGCGGTCGCGGCGGTGCTGGCGCTGGTGAAGACCTTCAGCGACGTGGCCCCGTACTCCTGGTTCATCGGCACGGCGCTCGCGGCCGGGCTGTACCTGGTGATCTGCCGCTCCGAGCGAACCGCTCCCGCCCCTGTGGAGGTCTGACGGACGTGCGGATCGTCGTCACCAACTGCAACACCACGCAGGAGATGACCGAGGAGATCGTACGAGGTGCCCGGGCCGCGGCAGGCCCGGGCACCACCGTGCTCGGGCTGACCCCCACCTGGGGCCCGGAGTCCGCGGAGGGCTGGCTCGACAGCTATCTGTCGGCCGCGGCCGTCATCGATCTGCTGCGGACGTACAAGGGCCCTGCCTACGACGCCGTCGTCATGGCCGGCTTCGGGGAGCACGGGCGGGAAGGCGTACGGGAGTTGGTGGACGTGCCGGTGGTCGACATCACGGAGGCCGCGGCGCATCTGGCGTGCTTGTTGGGCCGGAGATACGGGGTCGTCACGACGCTGGAGCGGTCCTGCGGCCAGATCGAGGACAGCCTGGAGCTGGCGGGAGTGGGGCGCAACTGCGCCGCCGTCGTCGGGACGGGGCTGGGCGTCCTCGACCTGGGCGACGCCGACCGCACGGAGGCGGCCTTTCTGACGGCCGCCGAACGGGCGCGGGAGGCCGGGGCGGAGGTCCTGGTGCTCGGGTGCGCCGGGATGACCGGGCTCCAACGGGCGGTGGGGGAGAAGCTCGGGCTGCCGGTGGTCGACGGGGTCGCGGCGGCCGTGAAGCTGGCGGAGGCGCTGGTGACCATGGGGCTGACGACCAGCCGGGCGGGGAGCTATGCGAATCCGGTGCCGAAGCGGCGGGTGTGGGGGAGGCCGGTGGACGGAGAGACGGGTTCCGCAGGGGGCGACCACCGGGTCCGCGATCACGGTCACCCACAATGACCGCCATGAACCTTCCTGACGGACTCACCCCGGTCGCCGACGGACTCCACCTGTGGGCGCCGGGCCACGCGGGCACCTGGGGCTTCGCGAACTGTCTGCTCATCACCTCCGGCGAGCAGGCCGCCCTCGTCGACACCCCCTACGACCGGCCCATGACCGAGGCCCTGATCGCCGCCGCCCGGCCGGTCCTGCCGGCGGGCGCCGCCGCCGTGCACACGATCGTCAACACCCACGTCAACGGCGACCACACCTTCGGCAACGGCTGCTTCCCGGGCGCCGAGATCATCGCCACGAAGGCGAGCGCGGAGCACCTCTGCCGCGAACCCTCCCCGCAGCAGATGCACTTCCTCACCCACCAGACGCCGGCCGACCAGCCCCTCGGCCGGTACGCGCGCGAGCACTTCGGCCGCTACACGTACGAAGGCGTGGAGGCCGTCCCGCCCACCACCACCTTCTCCGGCCGCTACGAGCTGACGGTGGGCGACATCGAGGCCGAGCTGATCGAGGTGGGACCGGCGCACTCGGCCGGCGACCTCATCGTCCACCTGCCCGCACAGCGGGTCGTCTGCGCCGGGGACGTCCTGTTCGCCGACGACCACCCCGTCCACTGGGACGGCCCTCTCGAGCGGATCGCCGCCGCCTGCGAGACGATCCTCGCGCTCGATCCCGAGGTGATCGTCCCGGGGCACGGCGGTTCGATGAGCCCGCAGGACGTACGGGACCACGTCACCTATCTGCGCGAACTCGAAGCCCTCGTCCATGCCCGGCACGCGGCGGGCGTACCGGCGGGCGAAGCCGCGGCGGACATCCTCGACTCCGGGTTCCACGAGCACCTGGGCCTGCGGGAGCGGATCGTCATCCTCACGGCGGTCGAGTACCGCCACCTCGACGGCGACACCGCCGAACCCGACCTCGTGGGCCTGGCGGCACAGGCGGCGGCCTGGGCGTACCGGCAGCACGGGCCGGGTCGGACCCGGCCGATGGTGCCGGGGCCGGCGGGGGAGCCTTCCGGGAGTGTCGTGGGCTAGGAGATCAGCGGGCGCCACACGTACCGCACATCCGGCTCCCGCTCCTCGTTCCCACTGCCGTCCGTGCGTTCCGCGGCGACGAAGCCGTGTCGCTCGTAGAACCGGTGGGCGGGCTTGTTGACCTGAAAGGTCCAGAGACTCAGCCCGTCCGGACTGCGCTCCTTGGCGAGCGCGACGAACCGATCTCCGATGCCGCGGCCACGCCAGTCGGGCCGGAGATAGAGCTGGGAGAGCTCGTCGTCGTTGAGCACCATGACCCCGACGATCCCGCCCCCGTCCCCGGCATCCGCCACCCACGTCTCCCGAAACGGCACCACCACGTCCCGGAAGTGGTCGCGCACCTCGTCGGCGGACCGGGGACTGACGACGGTGGGCAGTGCGGCGGCGAAGGAGCGCAGCCAGACGTCGGCCGCGGCGGCGGCGTCCGGGGGCGAGGCCCGGCGGAGGGTCACGGGGGACGGTGCGGCGGACGGTTCGGAACGCAAGGACGGATCCCTTCGGTCGTCTCGGTCGTTCGGTTCAGTCGTCGATGCTTCAGTCGTCGATGCGCCGGTCGTGCTGATGGGCGCCGTAGAAGTCGACCTGGCGCGCCATGATGTCCCGCATGGAGGCGCTGCGCGAGGCGCCGTAGACCGTGCCGGGGAAGTCCAACTCCTTCTGTACGGCCCATAGTTCGTCGTGCTCTCCGGGCGCGAAGAGCCGGGCCGTCGGGGCACCCGCCGCGATCCAGCCGATCGGTACGACGGTGCCGGGCGGCAGCACGGAGTTGACGTGCAGCACGCTGTTGATCCGCAGCTCGGAGCCGGTGCCCGCGACGGCTCCCGGGAAGACGGAGGCCCCGGTGGCGACGAAGACCTCGTCCTCGACGGTCGCTCCGTTGACGTGGGCGTGCGGTCCGACGAGCACGGCGTCGCCGATGAAGGCGGGGTGCCCGGACCGGCCGCGGACCAGCGCGTTCTCCATGATGACGACGTCCGAGCCGACGCGGATCTCCCCGTCCTCGGCGGTGAGCACGGCACCGTGCAGCACCCGGGCGCGCTCTCCGAGGGTCACGGCACCGCACAGGACGGCCGTCGGGGCGACGTACGCGGAGTCGGGGACGACGGGGCGGCGCCCGCGGTGCTCGATCAACATGGGGTTCCTCCTGAGGGCTGGGGCGTATGGCTGCCGGGGCCGTCGCGGGCGGCCGGGCCCCTACCGGACCTCGGGAACCACGGCGGTCGCCGTAATCTCCACCAATTGCCCGGTGTACCCGAGACACGCCACGCCGATCAGCGTCGATGAGTGCGGACCGAGGCTGAGCCCGGAGGCCTCGACGACGTCCCAGACGGCGGACAGCGCGGCGGTGTCACTGCTCACGACGTACACGTCGGTCGACACGACATGCGCCAAGTCGCTGCCGACGGCACGCAGTTGCTCTTCGAGATTCACCAGCACCTGCTCGGCCTGCCGCACGGGATCGCCCTCCCCGACCAGCTGCCCGTCGGCGTCGAGGGGGACGGATCCGGCGAGGAAGGCGAGTCTCGTACCGGCCTCGACGACGGAGGCGTGGGAGTAGGTGGGCGGCGGGAAGAGGGCGGGGGAGGTGACACGCCGGATCAAGAGATCTGCTCCTTGGTGGACACGCGCGCGTGAGTCGGACACACGAGAACCCACCGATCCTCGGCGCAGTCGGCCGGGCGCGCATCCGAATTTCCCTTGCATCCGGAGCCCCGCATCGCAGCGCGCCCCATCAGCAATCACCCGAGGTTCGAGACCGAGGGCGGGCGGATAACCGTTCGACAGCCCCCGCACCCAGCGGCCACCCTTGCCCCCATGCGCACGAAGCACCTGGGACGCTTCACGGCGGCGGATTTCTAGCGGGCCGCACCGGAAAGTCCGGTGGGCCTGCGGAGGTCCGCCATGGCACGCACCGTCCACCACGTCCCCAGCCGACACCGCACCGGCCCCGCCTACTGGCCGCTGGGCCTGCCGGGCGCCTGCACCGCCCACGCCGTCTGCGAACTCCGTTATTCCCAGAAGGAGTTGACCCGTGCCGAGCATGCCGGCCGCCGCCCCGTACCGACTGTCGTCGTGCGGAACTTCGCCGCGTACACGTACCCACGTGCACTGAACGCGCGGCCGAACGGGCCGCACGAGTCGACCGCCAGGGCCGCGCTCCAGGCCTTCCGTACGTCCGCCCGCAAGCACCTGCGCGCGGCGCCGCCCGGCAGCCTCCTCCCGGCCGCCGAAGAGCTGGACCATCCGCCGACCCGCCACCGGCACCGAAATCTCTGGGAGCTCTGAACGATGTCCGCCGAAGCGGAACCGAACGAGATCGCAGGCCGCGTGGTCGATCACCTCGCCGCCGCCCCCTTGGACACCCTGCTCTGGACGACGGGCGTCGACTGGCCCGAGGTCTACGTCCCCGTCGACGAACCCTTCGTCGCAGCGGTCTGCCCCGGGCGGACTCCCGTGCCGCCCCTCCACCCGGTGACCGTCGTCGAGTCCCGTTACGGCGGCGCCTACGAGCCCGGTGCCTGGCTTGCGTTCCCGTGCCCTCTCGACGATCTCCCGGAGGGCTGGGACGAGCAGGACGTTCCCTGTATGAGGTTCTGGGCCGAGAACCCCCACGCGGCGGGAGGGGGCGACACGCCGGCGGAGGCGTATGCGGCGCTCATGGCTCGCCTCCTCCGCTAGGTCCAGGCACACAGAACACGCAGCAGTCCGAACCGACAGGAGCGCAACCGTGCCCGCCCTCACCGACTCCGACTTCCTCGACTCCACCGCCGACCTCCTCGCCGCCCTCCCCACCGTGCAGGCCGTGGCCCTCGGCGGCTCCCGGGCCCAGGGCACCCAGAGGCCGGACAGCGACTGGGACTTGGCGATCTACTACCGCGGCCCCTTCCACCCCGCCGACCTCCGTGCCGTGGGCTGGGAGGGCGAGATCTCCGAGGTCGGGGGGTGGGGCGGTGGCGTGTTCAACGGAGGCGCCTGGCTGACGATCGGCGGGCGACGGGTCGACGTGCACTACCGCGATCTCGACGTCGTGGAGCACGAGTTGGCCGAGGCGGAGCGGGGGCGGTTCCGGGTGGAGCCGCTGATGTTCCACTTGGCGGGGATCCCGAGCTACTTGGTCGTTGCCGAGTTGGCGATCAACCGGGTGCTCCGGGGCGAGCTGCCGAGGCCGGCCTCGTATCCGCAGAAGCTGCGTGTCTCCGCCGCCGAACGCTGGCACGGCACCGCCCGCGCCACCCTCGCCTACGCGAAGACCAACCACGCCCCGGCGGGCCGCCTCACGGAGGCCGTCGGCGCCATCGCCACGGCCGCCGTACAGACCGGGCACGCCGTGCTGGCGGCGCGGGGGGAGTGGGTGACGAACGAGAAGCGGTTGCTGGAGCGTGCCGGGCTGCGGGGGGTCGACGCAGTGTTTGAGCAGCTCACCGCGGATCCGGAGGTGTTGGCTCAGGCGATCACCGGTGCGGAGGCGCGTTTCGCCTCCGCCTTCGCGTGAGTCTGCACCTTCGCTTCCACGTGATCTTCAGCCACCGCCCCCTCCCTTTCCCCTCAACGCCAGCGTCGTGGTCGTCAGCGTGCAGACCAGAGGAACCGGAGAAAGCTGAGCCCGAAAAGGGCCGTCAGGCCGATCGGGCCGATGTCGGACGTCATCCATCCTGTGACGGCTATGGCCAAGGCGATGAGTCCCCAATAAGGCAAGACCGTCCGCCAGTTCATCGTGAGGAACGTAGGCCCCGAGGTGGTGGAGCGGGAGGGCGCGTGCGGCGGCGAACAGGGGTGCGCTCCCTTGGGGCGGGTGAATAATCCTTCGAGATTGTGCAGTTGTCGCTGCTAACGTCCCACTCGTGGCGAAACTCAATCAGATCATCGCAGTAGAGAAGGGCATCAAGTCCAAGGCGCACCAGGACCTGACGGCCGCTCATCACGGGCTGCAGAAGCCCGCGTTGCTGGCCGGTATCTCGCGTACGTACCAGCCGAAGGACGAGGAGGGCGAGCAACTGCCGCCCGAGTCGACGCGGGTGCAAGTGCAGGCCGAGGACGTGTTGCGGGAGACCGCGGCGACCCTGACCCGGCTGTTCGACGTGACCGCCACCAAGGACTGGGCCAACTGCACCGCCCGTGCCGACGTGAAGGTGGACGGGCGGGTACTCGTGGCGGATGTCCCCGTGTCCTATCTGCTGTTCCTCGAGAAGCAGCTCGTCGATCTCAACACCTTCGTACGGAAGCTGCCCGTACTCGACGCCTCCGAGTCGTGGGTCCAGGACCCGTCCACCGATGCCTGGAAGACCGAGCCGGTGCGGACGCTCCGTACGAAGAAAGTGCCCCGCAACCACGTGAAGGCCGAGGCGACCGAGAAGCATCCCGCCCAGGTCGATGTCTACTACGAGGACATCCCCGTCGGGTACTGGACCACCGTGAAGTTCTCCGGTGCGCTTCCCGCCCGTCGCGTCAATGAACTCCTCGACCGTGTCGAGAAGTTGCAGCAGGCCGTGAAGTTCGCCAGGGAAGAGGCGAACGGCGCCGACGTCGTCGACCAGCGGGTCGGGGACGCCGTGTTCGGCTACCTGTTCGGGTAGCCTCGAAGACTCCCCGGCCCCTTGCGGCCGGGGTGCGCGAAGAGCGCAAGCTGAAGCTGAAGCTTGGCGTGACTGCGCGGTTCCAGTGGAGGTTCGAGTCCTCCCCGCGGCATCAAGAGCAATTCCCTTGCCGCGGTAGCCCAATCGGCAGAGGCAGACCGCGATCAATCTCAGATTCTCGCTCCAGACTCAGCATTCGCCGTCGATCGCCGGATCGACCGGGCTCAGGCCCCAGCGCGTCGAAATGCTGGTTCAAGTCCAGTCCGCACAGCTCGATGTGCGGTGGTCCAAAGGCAGGACGCGACGACATAACGACTGACCTGTGTTCTCAAGCGTGCCGGCGTGTGAATATGGACGGCATCACAGGGCCCGGGGGCAGGCTACGCCCCCGGGTCCGCCTTCCTTTCCGCGCTCGCGCAGCCGCCGTACCGCGATTGCGTTCATAAAGAAAGCGCCTCTCAGGCCAACCGTCACACTCCGGAAACACGATCGTCCCGTTCGCTCCAGGAACGCGATCTACCGTGGGCAGCACATCCCGAAATTCGGCCACCGTCGCCCGAAGACACACCCACGCCCTCGTCCGGACAGGAGCCCCGTGTCCCGCCCCACCGCCCGCACCGGTGACCGTCGTACCTTTGCCCTGCCGCCCTGGCTGGCCCACGCCCTCCGTGCCCAGCGCGGCCCCGTTCCCTGGAACGCCGTGGTGCGAGGGGCGCTGGCCGGCGGGCCGCTCCTCCTCGCCGCCCTCCTCCTCGACCGCACCTCCCTCGGTGTCGTCGCCGCCATCGCCGCCATGCTCGCCGGGATCAACGACCGGCCCGGCAGCCGGCGGGCGTCCGTCGAGCGGATCGGGGGACCCGCGCTCGCGGGAGGTGCCGGGCTGCTCGTCGGGACGTATGCCGGGGAGCACGCGGGAGCCGTCGTACTCACCCTTCTTCTCACCGGGATCGGGCTGATTGCCGGTGGCATCAGCGCTGTCGGGCCCGTGGCCTCCGGCGCCGGTACGCAGTTGCTCGTCGCCTCCGCCATCGGGGCCGGGATGCCCGTCCCGGAGGCGGGCTGGCTGCGCGCCCTCGCCTTCCTCGCGGGTGCCGGATGGCTGCTGGCGCTCCGGCTCGTGCTGCCCACCCCCGGCGGCACCGTCGGCGACTTCCGGTTCGACGGGGAGCGGGACGCCGTGGCGGCGGTCTACGACGCCGTCGCCGATCTTCTCGACGCGGCCGGGTCGGACGAGGGCACCGCCCGCCGTGCCGCACTCACCGCCGCGCTCGACCATGCGCAGGACGCCCTCGCCGGGCCGCGGCTGCGGAGGTACGCCTCATCTTCCGCCGAGCGGCGGCTGCACGCGCAGTACGCCGCCGCGCTGCCGCTCGCCGAGGCCGCGACCGCGCTCGCCTGGGCCGGGGAGGCCGTGACCGGGCGGGCGGCCGAGGGGCCACGGCGACTCGCCGCCGCCGTACGGGAGAACACGCACACCGGGCCGCTGCCCGCGCCCCACCGGTCGGCTCCCGCGCTGCGCGCCCTCGACGACGCCCTGCTGCACGCCGCCGAGGCCTTCGACCGGGGCAAGGGCGGCGATCTGCACACGCGGAGGCGGTCGCCGCGGGACCTGCTCCGGGTCGCCTTCGGGGCTGGCGGGCGGGAGTACGGGCTGCGGGTCGCCCTCTGCTTCGGGGCCAGCGCGGCCGTCGCCCAGGCCCTGCACCACGCCCGCTGGTACGGGCAGCACGAGCACTGGTACTGGCTGCCCGCCACCGCCGTCTTCCTCGTCAAGCCCGACCTCGGGCCGCTCGTCTCGCGGGTGCTGTGCCGGGCGGCCGGGACCGTGCTGGGGGCTCTTGTCTTCGCCGGGTTCGCCGCCGTACTGCCCCGGCCCGAAGGGCTCATCGCGCTCGTCGCCGTCAGCGGCGCCCTGATCCCCGTCGCCACGCGGCACTTCGCCGCCCAGACCGCGGTCGTCACCGTGCTGGTCCTGGCCCTGGTGATGGTCGGCGGGGAGCCGCAGGCCTCCGCCGGACGGATCGGCGAGACGCTGCTCGCCTGCGCGATCGTGCTCATCGTCGGGCATCTGCCGATGCCGGGGCAGCAGGCCGGGGGAGTGCGGGCCCGGCTGACCGCCGCGGGGAGCGCCGCGCACGCCTACCTCGCCCACGTCCTGCGCGAATCCCGCGCCCCCGTCACCGCCCCCGACTCCCGCGCCACCCGCTGGACCCTGCGCCGCGAGGCCTACCGCACACTCGCCGAGGCCCGTACCGCCATCGCCCTCGCCGCCGCCGAACTGCCCGCGCTCGCCCGGCACTCGGAGGGTGCCGACGAGGTCGTGGACACCCTGGAACGGCTCGTGGACGCGACCACCGCATGCGCCGTGCACCTCGACGACTCGGGCCGCCTTTCGGCCGGAGACCGGGAGCAACTGGTCGAGCTGCTGGACGAGTTGGCGAGGGATCGGGAGCGGACGGGGCTACGGCTGCCTGAGCTGCCGTTGGCCGTGTAGCGCGCGGTTCGGTGCAGTGCTATGTCACATGCCACAGGCGGTGCAATGTGACATAGCACTGCACCGCCCCCTCACCGCAACAACCGCCGCTCCTTGGCCACGGCCACCGCCCCCGCCCGCGTCTCCACCCCCAACTTCCCGTAGATCCGCCCGAGATGGGTCTTCACCGTCGCCTCGCTGATGAACAGCGCCCGGGCGATCTCCCGGTTGCCCAGGCCGCGGGCGAGTTGGCCGAGGATCTCGTGCTCGCGGTCGGACAACGCCGGGCGTGGGCTGCGCATCTGGGCCAGCAGACGGTCGGCCACGGGCGCCGACAGCGCCGTACGGCCCGATGCGGCGCTGTGGATCGCCGCGAAGAGCTCGTCCGGGCGTTCCGCCTTCAACAGATACCCCGTGGCGCCCGCCTCGATGGCGCGGGTGATGTCGGCGTCGGTGTCGAACATCGTCAACACCAGTACGCGCGGGGCCGGTTCAGCGGCCGTCAGCTTCCTGGTCGCCGTAACTCCGTCCATCCCCTCGCCGAGCTGGAGGTCCATCAGCACCACGTCGGGGCGCAGGCGCGCGGCGGTCGCAAGTGCCTCCTCGCCGCTGCCCGCCTCGCCGACCACCTCGATGCCGTCGGCACTGGACAGCAGAGCGCGGAGCCCGGCGCGGACCACCGCGTGGTCGTCGCACAACAGCAGCCGTACGGGCGTAGTACGGAAGGACGTGGTCACGAGACCGCCTCCCGCAGGGCCAGCGGGATCGCCGCCGACACGACCGTGCCCTCGCCCGGCGTGGACTCCACCGTGAGGGCACCGCCCGACTGCCGGGCCCGGATGCGCATGGCGGGCAGCCCGTGCCCGCGGGTGCGGTCCGGTTCCGTCGGCAGCGCGGCCGTGTCGAAGCCGCGGCCGTTGTCGGCGACGTCCAGCGAGATCTGGTCGTCGAGGCAGGTCAGCGTCAGCGCGGCCCGGGTCGCCGCCGCATGTTCGCGTACGTTGGCCAGTGCGCCCTGGGCGATGCGCAGAAGGGCGGCCTCGAGCCGCTCCGGGAGCCGGCCGGGGTCGCCGTCGAGCCGGAAGCCGACCGTCAGACCCGGCCCGCTCTCCCGCTCGGCGAGTGCGCTGAGCGCCGCGGGCAGTGACTGCTCCGCGAGGTCGGCCGGGGCCAGGTCGTGGACGAAACGCCGGGCCTCGGTGAGGCTGCGGGAGGTGATCCCGGCCGCCTTGCGGATGTGCCCGCGGGCCGCCTCCGGGTCCGTCTCCCACACGCGCTCGGCGGCCTGCAGCAGCATCTGCTGACTGGACAGGCTCTGCGCGAGGGTGTCGTGGATCTCCGTCGACAACCGCTGCCGTTCTGCCAGTACGCCCGCCCGTCGTTCGGTCGCCGCGAGGTCGCGGCGGGTGCGGACCAGGTCGTCGATCAGTGCGCGCTGCCGGGTCGCCTGGCGCTGCAGATGGACGAAGACGGCGGTGGCGACCGCGGCCACGGCGACCGGGGCCACGACCATGTTGGGGTTCAACGGGCCGTCCGCCACCCGCACTTCGGAGATCACGACCAGTGCGGTGAGTACGGCGGCCAGCGGCACCGCGATCCGCGGCGGCAGCGCGTACAGGCCGGCGAACAGCAGCGGCATCGCACACCAGGTCGCGCTCGGCGCGAGGGCCAGCAGCGCGGCCCAGACCGCGGACACCGAAGCCAGCCAGGCCAGATGGCGTGTGGTGGGCGGGGTTCCGGCGCGCGGGGGCGGGGCGAGGAAGTGACCGAGCACGTAGAGCACCGCGAAGGCCGCGAACAGCGCCACCACCCATCCGGCCCGCGCACCGCCCTGGTCGCGGGAGAGGTAACGGACGAACGAGGAGCACAGCAGCAGGAAGAACGCGGCGTGCACGACCGCGGTCAGCCGGCGCTCGTCCGGATCGGTGGTGTTGTCCATGTTCCGTGTCTAACGCGGCCGGGACCGGATCGCATCAACCGATCGGCTGACATCGCGATCGCCCGAACCGCGCGGCGAGCGGCGCCCATCGACCGAGCCGGACACCGCGTTCCCGCACCGAGGCTGGCAGCAGTACCCACACCACCGCCTCGGAAGGCCCGGGAACCATGCCCGCCAAGAACCTCACCGCCGACCGTTCCGCCCTCACCCACCGCATCGCCTACGCCCTGCGCCATCCCGACCGCGTGCCCCGTCATCTCGCCCGCGCCGCCCGGGACATGTGGCTGAGCCGCCGACACCCGGACCACATCTCCTACTACCGTGCCGTGATGCGCTCCGACACCCGCACCGATCCGGACGCGGCGGTCGGCAGCCGCAACCGGGAGCGCTGGCTGGCGCTCGGCGCGATGCAGTTCGACTACCTCGTCGGCCACGGACTGAAGCCCGAGCACCGCATGCTGGAGATCGGCTGCGGCAACCTGCGCGGCGGCTGGCGGTTCATCCGCCACCTGGAGCCCGGCCACTACTACGGCATCGACATCTCGCCGGACATCCTCTTCGCCGCGCAGGACACCGTCGTCGACATGGGCCTGCAGAAACGGCTGCCCACGCTGACCCCGGTGCGCGACCTGACGCTGCGCTTCCTGCCCGACGCGCACTTCGACGTCGTACACGCACACAGCGTCTTCTCGCACTCCCCGCTGCCGGTCATCGAGGAGTGTCTCGCCGGCGTCGGCCGGGTGCTCGCACCGGGCGGCTGGTTCGACTTCACCTTCGACCGGACCGAGGGCGAGGAACACCACGTGCTGCGGGAGGACTTCTACTACCGCACCGAGACCCTCGTGGCACTGGCCGAGACGTACGGGCTGCGGGCCCGGTTCATGGACGACTGGGAGGAACTCCCGCACGGCCAGTCCAAGATCCGGGTCACCGCACCCTGAGAGCCCGGTGCCTACGGCCCCACCCGCACCCACACCGGCGCATGGTCCGACCCCGGCGCGCCCCGCCGCTCGCCCGGATCCTGCCC
Organism: Streptomyces sp. NPDC047043; assembly: GCF_040644055.1. Taxonomy (NCBI): domain Bacteria; kingdom Bacillati; phylum Actinomycetota; class Actinomycetes; order Kitasatosporales; family Streptomycetaceae; genus Streptomyces; species Streptomyces sp. NPDC047043. The sequence continues at coordinate 24,656 of NZ_JBEYVO010000002.1, read as the reverse complement.
CACCGACGGCAGCCGCAGGGTCCCGTCGCCCGGCAGCCCCGTCCCGGCCGCCGTCACCCGGCGGACCAGGCGGTGGCTCACCAGGATGTGGTCGATCAGCTCCCGGCGCCCGGAGTTGATGCGGGAGTAGCGCTGCTCGGCGGGGATCAGCGGAGCCATGTCCCACAGCCGCTCGGCGTCGCCCTTGTCCGGCTTGTCGTAGCCCGGCGTGCCGATCTCGGAGCCCGGCGGGCCCAGCAGGATCTGCGTGGTCGCGGCCTGCACCTCGTCGTTCAGGTCGCCCAGCACGGCCACGTCCCGCTCGCGTCCGTCCCCGGCCAGCAGCTCGTCGGCCAGCGCGCGCAGGGTCGTCGCCTCGGCGGCCCGACGGTAGAGGGCGTAGGCGCCGTAGCGGGCCCGCTCGCCCTCGTCGCGGGGGAAGAAACGGCCTCCCGGATACGACAGCAGCTTCGACTTGAGGTGGGCCACCGCGACCCGCGCGGGGCCGGCCTCGGCCGCCACCTCGACGGCCAGGAAGCCGCGCCCCGCCGCCGACACCTCGGCACCGGAGTCGTCCTCCTGCACGGGCCGCAGCTTCGCCGGGAAGGCGTTCGTGTCGGCGACCACCTCCATCGCCGTACGGCTCAGGAAGCCGACCCGGATGCCCCGGTCGTCCGGGTGCCCGGACAGGGCGAGGTGCCAGTCGCCGTCCAGCATGCCGACCAGGTCGTCCAGCGCCTCGGGCTCCCCGACCTCCTGCACACCGAGCAGCGTCGGATCGAGCTCCGTGATCACGGCGGCGAGAGCGGCGAGCTTCGTCTCGTAGGCGGCCTTGTCCCTGGGCCCGAAGGGGCCGCCGGGCCGGTACAGATTCTCCAGGTTCCAGGTGCCGAGGAGCATGCCGGGCCCCTTTCCAGAGCCGTAGCGCGAGCCGAGTGAGCCCAGGGTGCCCGAGGCTCTGCCGGCGGACCAGGCCGGGGACGCGGGGTTGGGCACGAACTCCCCCAGAGGGGTGACCCCCATCGCGTCGACGCCTTCCTCCGCCTTGCAGCCGCACGCTCCGAACCCCGCTCATCTCAGCAGCGGATGAGACACCGCCGCCTTCCCTCGCCGGGTCCGCCGGCCAGGCCTCTCGCCCGGCCGATTCCGCGACTCAGCCACGACAGGATGCGCGGTTCGGGGCACGCAGCCCGGCGACCGCGTCGTACGTGGCGGGATGACGGACTCTCCCGCCGGTCACCTCCCCGCCGATCTCATCATCACCGGATGCACCGTCCTCGTGCACGACGATCAGGAGCGGATCGGCTTCGAGGAGGACGCGGCCGTCGTCGTACGCAACGGAGTCGTCGAATCGGTGACGACCGCCGCCGCGGTGACGGACCTCGCCGCGGCCGAGCGCATCGACGCCCGCGGCCAGGTCGCGATGCCCGGCCTGATCAACTGTCACACGCACGCACCGATGGTCGCGCTGCGCGGCGTCGCCGAGGACCTGCCCACCGAGGAGTGGTTCAACGACGTCGTCTGGCCCATCGAGTCCAACCTCACCGAAAAAGACGTGGAGTTGGGCGCCCGACTGGCCTGCGCCGAGATGATCCGCGGCGGCGTCACCTGCTTCGCGGACCACTACTTCGCCATGGACGCGGTCGCCGCCGTGGTCGACGAGAGCGGACTGCGGGCCCACCTCGGCGAGGCGTACTTCTCCTCCCAGGGCCCTCAAGGCCTGGAGAAATCACTGGAGTTCGCGCTACGACACCAAGACGGCGCCGGCGGCCGCATCACCACCGCCCTCGCCCCGCACGCGCCCTACACCGTCGACGACGCCGACCTCACCGCCACCGCCGAACTCGCCCGCGAACACGGCCTGGCCGTCCACATCCACGCCGCCGAGAACCGCGACCAGACCGCTGTCAGCATCGACCGCCACGGCGTCACACCCATCGAGGTCCTGCAGCGCACCGGCATCCTCGACGCCGACGTCCTCATCGCCCACGGCACCGGCATCGCCGAGCGCGACCTGCCCGTTCTCGAGAACGCCGCCGGTCGCGTGGCCGTCGCCTCCGCACCCCGCGGCTACCTCAAGTTCGCCTGGCCCACGACCACGCCGATCCGTGCGCTGTACGACATCGGAGTCCCCGTCGGCCTCGCCACGGACGGCGCCGCCTCCAACAACTCCCTCGACGTATGGGAGTCGATGGCGCTCACCGCCCTCATCCAGAAGTCCACCACGGGCGACCCCCGCTGGCTGACGTCACGTCAGGCCCTGCACCACGCAACCCTGCAGAGCGCCCGGGCGGTCGGCCACGGCGACACCCTCGGCGCCCTCCGGCCCGGCCACCGCGCGGACATCATCCTCGTCGACCTCACGGGCCCGCACACCCAGCCCGTCCACGACCTCGCCGCGACCCTGGTCCACAGCGCCCGCTCCTCCGACGTACGGACGACGATCGTCGACGGCCGGGTACTGATGCGGGATCGGCAACTGCTCACCCTCGATGTCCCGGCGGTGGTACGGGAGTTGGGGGAGCGGATGCCTGCGTTGCTCGATCGGGGCCATGGGCGGCGGATCCAGGATTACAAGACCTGAAATCCGGTCCGGGAGAAGCACTTTGACGCCAACCCCGGGTAACTGGACCGTCGCACTAAGTGGTTTCACGCTACACATGAAGGCCGGGACGTACGTACTCGTCGTGACGGGGAGGGCCGGCCGGGTGGAGCTGACGATCGACGTCGCGTTACTGCTCGCTGTCATCATCTACGTGCGGATACGGCGCAAGGTGCAGGCCCGCAGCCGTTCCGACCAGTGGCTGACCGTCTTCATCGCCCTGGCCTTCGGCGTACTGATCGCCCCGACCGCCTTCGGCCAGGGCGTGTTCAACGTCGTCGGTCAACTCGCCCAGGGCGTAACCCAGTCGGGCACCCCGTGACCCCAGGGCCTGCCCGGCGGATCAGGCCGACGTCGCGGGCCCTGGTGCGCGCTCCCCCAGAGGGGGCCCCAGCGGCGTCGTCGTCGGTTGCCGACTGCGTCGACGCTCTCCTCCGCCTTGCAGTTGCACGCACCAGGGCCCGCTCGGGGCGGCGGCGAGGAGCTGTTTCTTGCAGTCGGCCTGATCCGCCGGGCAGACCCTAGGCTGACCCCATGGATCCCGCCGACGGCCTCCTCGACCACCCGTACGACGTGTACCGGCGACTGCGCGACACCGCGCCGGTGCACCGCATTGCCGGGCCGGACGGTACGCCCGCCTGGCTCGTCACCCGCTACGACGACGTCCGGGCTGCGCTCGCCGACCCGCGGCTCTCTCTCGACAAGCGGCAGGCCACGGCGGGTACCTACAAGGGCTTCTCCCTGCCGCCCGCGCTCGACGCCAACCTCCTCAACATGGATCCGCCGGACCACACCCGTATCCGCCGCCTGGTCGGCCGGGCCTTCACCTCGCGCAGGATCCAGCAGCTCCGCGCACCCATCCGCCGCACCGCCGACCAACTCCTCGACGCCCTCGGCCCGCACGGCACCGCCGACCTGGTCGCCGCCTACGCCGCGCCCCTGCCCATCACCGTCATCTGCGACCTGCTCGGCATCCCGGACCGGCACCGCATGGACTTCCGCGTCTGGACCGACGCCCTTGTCGCCCCGGACCCGGCCGCACCGCCCGAGGCCGCCAAGGAGGCGGTCGTGGCCATGCTCGGCTACTTCTCCCGGCTCCTTGCCGACAAGCGTCGCGAGCCCGCGGACGACCTGCTCTCCGACCTGATCGCCGTGCGCGAGGAGGGCGACCGGCTCAGCGAGGACGAGCTGATGTCGCTGGCCTTCCTCATCCTCTTCGCCGGGTACGAGAACACCGTCCAGCTCATCGGCAACGCCGTGCTCGCCCTGCTCCAGCACCCCGAGCAACTGGCCGCCCTGCGCAAGGACATGACGCAACTCCCGGCCGCCGTGGAGGAGTTCCTGCGCTACGAAGGCCCCGCGCTGCTCGCGATCCGGCGCTTCCCCGTCGAGGACGTGACCATCGGCGGCGTCACGGTCCCCGCCGGCGAGACGGTCTGGGTGGCCCCCGGCTCCGCCCACCGGGATCCGGCCCGCTTCCCCGACCCGGACCGCCTCGACATCACCCGCGACGCCTCCGGTCACCTCGCTCTCGGTCACGGCATCCACTACTGCCTGGGCGCACCCCTGGCCCGTGCCGAGACCGAGATCGCCGTCGCCGCCCTCCTGGAACGGTTCCCCGAAATCACCCTCGCGGGCGGAGACCTGCGGTGGCGCCGCTCCCTGCGCGCCCGCGGCCTGGTCGAGCTCCGGGTGACGTACGCAGTGACGCGCTGAGTGTCGAACGCATCAGGTGTCACGACGAGTACGAGGAATGAAACAGAAAGTAGTCGGAATACGGCAAAGATCTTCACTAAGTGACCGGATCCTCACGCTCCGCGTTGAACCAGTGTCAACTACGTCTCAGTCCCGCAACTGAGCGAGGCTTTCGGCCCCTGGAAGGCGTTAACTCCTACAAGGACGACGCTTTCTGGAGGTGCGAGATGGTGAACGGGCGAACAGTGCTCGAACGCTTTCCCGCAGGTGGGCCGCGAGGCTCGTGGCCGGCGGAGGAGTTCGCGCACGCGCGACGACTGGAAGGACTGGCCGCCGAGGTCGTCATGGACCTCGCGACGGACACCTTCCTGGTGGTCGTCCGCAGCGACATGACCGCCGACGTGGTCGCCTGACGAGGTGAGCCCGCCCCCGGGGCGGGCATTCCCTCCCCTTCAGCTTGCCTTCGGCACCGGCGCCGTGAACTGCTCCGCCTGGAGCGAGTACAGCTCCGCGTAGATGCCGCCGCTGGCCAGCAGTTCGTCCGGGGTGCCGGTCTCCGCGAGCCGGCCCTGGTCGAGCACGTGCACCAGGTCCGCATGGCGCACCGACGCCAGCCGGTGGGTGATGAGGATGACGGTCTGGCCGGCCGAGGCCAGAGCGCGGATCTTCTCGAAGACCTCCAGCTCGGCCCGCGCGTCCAGCGCCGCAGTCGGCTCGTCCACCACCAGGATCCGGCCTCGCCGGTAGGCGGCCCGCGCGATGCCCAGCCGCTGCCACTGACCGCCGGACAGCTCGTGCCCGCCGCTGAACTGGCGGGCCAGCAGGGTGTCCAGGCCACGCGGCAGATCGGCCACCACGTCCCCGGCGCCGGCCTCCACGAGCGAGGCTCCCATGCGCTCCTCGGTGAGGGGCGCGGAGGAGCGGCCGATCGCCACATTGACCCGGGCAGTGAAGGGCCAGCGCTTGAAGTCCTGGGCCACCATCGCGACCCGTTCGGCCAGTTGGAACCGGTCGGCGGTGGCCGCGTCCACGTCGTCCCACAGGATCCGGCCGCTGTCCGGTTTGTACAGGCCCGCCAGCAGCTTGACCAGGGTCGTCTTGCCGGAGCCGTTCTCGCCGACCAGTGCCACGATCCGGCCGAGGGGGACGGTGAGGGTGACATCGTCCAGGGCGGGGCGCGCGGACTCACCGGGGTAGCTGAACGTGACGTTCTCGAAACGGATCTCCCGCGGCTCCTCGGGCAGCGCCGCACCGCCGGCCGGGATCGCCCGCTGGGCCGCCTCGACGTACAGCTTCTGCAGGTCGCCCACGAACAGGGCGTCCTCATGGAGCGAGTTGACCGCCACGACCAGGTTGTCCAGGCTCGACGAGCCCGTCCGGATCGCGATCACCGCCGTACCCGCCACCGACAGCGCCATCGCCCCGGCGAGCAGCAGCCCGGCGAGTGTCGCGTACGTCGCCACGCTCGCCAGGCCCGTCCAGGCCGACGCGATCACCCCGGTGCGCGCCGCCAGCCGGGCCAGCCGCGCCTGCTCGGCCTCCGCCGTCTCCGCCATGGCGCGGTAGTGCCGCAGCAGGAAGGGTCCGACCCCGTGCACCCGGATCTCGGGCGCCGCGTCCGGTTCCGTGAGCAGACTGCTGAGCAGATGGCCGGCGCGCACATGCTGCACCCAGGTGTGCCAGGACTCGTAGTGCCGCCGGGCGTTGGTCAGCGCGCTCCACGCGGTCGGCAGCGTCATCGTCGCCAGTAGCGGCAGCAGCACCGGGTGCAGCACGGTCAGCACGCCCGCCGCCGCGATCAGCGAGATCAGCGCGCTCACCACGCGCGTGGCGTACGAGATCATCCGGCGCGCCGATCCGGCGCCGTACTGGGCGGTGTCCAGCAGCTTGTGGAAGGCGTGGTCCTCGATCGCGGCCAGCTCCACCGCGGCCGCCCGCTCCAGATACAGCTCGGTCGCCACCCGCTCCACCTTGGGCTCCAGCCGCCCGGTCGCATACGTCGACGCGGCCCGCAGCAGCGCCCCGACCAGGGCCACGGCGGCCAGCGCGGCCAGTACCGGTACGGCACCGCGCAGCCGGTCCCCGATCGAACCGCCGCCGATCAGCCGCCCCAGCACGCTGTTCATGGCGAGCAGGCTCACCGCCTGCGCCACACCCCGGCCCGCCTCGGCCGCCAGCACGATCCGCGCCGCCCGCCGGTCGGCCTGCCAGGCCAGCCGGAAACTCGACCCCAGCAGGGCCGGCAGCCGCGTCACCATGGCCCGGAAGTTCAGCTCGAGGAACGCGTCCGTGTGCTGGTTCCAGCCCATGTCGTAGCGCAGCGGCCCCCCGAAGAGCAGCTGCTCGGACTCGGACACCTCGGGACTGCCCGAGTCGCCCCTCTTCTTGCGCCCGCCCCAGCCCCGCGATTTCCCCATCGCCGGCCTCCCCCGATCCGCGTCGCCATGTCGACGAACGGCCACTATCGCGGGGCCGGGTCCTCGGGGGCAGGGCGCATGTCGGAGGGGGGTGAGCGCGCGGGCGTACGCCTTGCGACAGGGCCTGCAACGGCGCGATGTTTACGCAACCACGAAGGGCCTAAGCAACCACGGGCCGCGACCAGGAGGGCGTCGTACCGGTCACCCGGCACAGCGCCAGATACAGCGGGATGGGCGGGGTGTACGGAAAGGTGCCGGTCGGCCGGTGGATGAGGTCGGGGACCGCCGGGGCGTCCGGAACAATCGCCCCGGCGGCGTACTGAGCGGGCGCCGGCCACTCGAGTGCGTAGTCGGAGTCGGACGGGACGAGCCACCACCAGTGCGCCCGGTCGGCGTAGACGCACCCCACGCGCGGCAGCCGCGGCAGCACCAGCGGGCCGAAGCGGGCGGGCACCGCCACCGCGTCGCAGCCCAGCGGGGCCGTCATGCCCTCGGGCACGGGCAGCCGCCGGGGAGTGCCCGGCGAGTGCAGCTCGCGCCGCAGGCGGACCAGCGTGTCCAGGTTCAGCACCCGGCCGCCGGACGCGCTCCTCACGACCGCCCCCCGTCCCGGTCGCCCGCGAAGTCGTGCCGGGCCTCCGCCTCGTCCTCGTCGCCCGAACCGCCGGCGGGACCGGGTTTCGGGCGGGCTCCCCAGCCCAGGTCGTTGCAGGGCCCGCAGTCGTGACGCGGAGTGTCCGCCTTGCGTGGCAGCTGGGCCCAGACCAGCAGACCGGGCCCGTGCTCGTGGGCGCCCCAGGCGTCACAGAGGGCATCGATGAGGAGCAACCCCCTCCCGTGCTCCTCCTCGGGCCGCGCCCGCGACGGATGGGGCTCACCCGGTGAGCAGCCCTCGTCACGCACGGCTATGCGCACCTGGTCCTCGCCGTCGTGCAGCTCGCAGACTATGCGGCTGCTCGCCGTGTGCACGAGGGCGTTGGTGACCAGTTCGGAGACGACCAGAGCCGCGGTGTCGCGGATGTCCTCGCACACCGACCACACGGCGAGCCGGGCCCTCGCCAGGCGTCTGGCCTGCGCGGGAGAGCCCGGATGTGCGGCCAGCTCGAAGCGGAACCGGCGCTCGGCAGCGGCCTGGTCGGGGCCTGCTCCCGCGGCTGCGCCGAAGCCCTGGCGGTGGCCTTCGACAGCGTCTGTTCCTAAGGGCGCGGACGGAATCACGCTTGCCACTATCGCCCCGCCGTGAACACTTGGCAAGTGTCACTCTGAAAAATGCAGAGTGCTGTGTGACGCGGTGAAATGCCGTGGCACACTGCTCGCAACAGCACGTCGAGCGGCGCCAGTTGGGATCAACGGAGATCCGTACGGACTCGTACAGATCTTCGAATAGGTCTTCGAATGGCGCCGTATGGCTGTCAGCATGCTGGTGGACTTCGTTGGAGGTGGAGCGTGAGCGAACCGCGGTCCGCGCCGACGGTCGGTCAGGTCGTCCTCGGGCGCCGTCTGCTGGACCTGCGGGAGCGTGCGGGCCTCAAGCGCGAGGAGGCCGCCCGCATCCTCCGCGTCGCCCCCGCCACGGTCCGCCGTATGGAGATGGCCGAGGTCGCCTTCAAGATCCCGTACCTCCAACTGCTGCTGAAGTCCTACGGAGTCGGCGAGGAGGAGGCCGAGGACTTCGTGCGGCTGGCCGAGGAGGCCAACAAACCCGGCTGGTGGCAGCGGTTCCACGACATCCTGCCGGGCTGGTTCTCCATGTACGTCAGCCTGGAGGGCGCGGCCTCCCTCATCCGCTCCTACGACCCGCACTTCGTCCCCGGCCTGCTGCAGACCAAGGACTACGCGCGCGGAGTCCTGTTGTCGGGCGCGGTCGGCCAGACCAGTCCCGAGGACATCGAGCGCCATGTCGCCCTGCGCATACAACGCCAGGAACTGCTCACCCGTCAGAACGGGCCCCGCTTCTGGGCCGTCATGGACGAGACCGCGTTGCGCCGCCCGGTCGGCGGCCCGGAGGTGATGCGTGCCCAGGTCGACAGGCTGCTCGAGGCCACGAAGCTGCCCAACGTGACCCTGCAGGTCGCACCGTTCGCCAACGGGCCGCACCCCGGCACGTACGGGCCCTTCGTGCTGTTCCGATTTGCCATGTCAGAACTGCCGGACATGGTCTACAGCGAGTACCTGACCGGCGCCGTCTACCTCGACGCGCGCGCCGAGGTGGCGACCCACCTCGAGGTCATGGACCGCATGGCGGCCCAGGCTGCTACGGCACATCGCACGAAGGAGATCCTCCGGGATCTCCGCAAGGAGCTGTGAATGGAACGCATCAAGCCGCGCAAACAGGTCTACAACGGCATGCCCGCGCGGGAGTTGGGCAGCGAGGGCTGGCACAAGCCGTGGAGCGGGGGCAACGGCGGAAACTGCCTGGAGGCGATGAAGCTCGCCGACGGCCGCATCGCCGTCCGCCAGTCCACCGACCCGGACGGGCCGGCGCTGATCTACACCACCGACGAGATGACCGCGTTCATCGAGGGCGCCAAGGCGGGGGAGGCGGACTTCCTGCTGTCGTGACGTGATGGTCCGACGCTCGCTCAACTCCCTTGGTTTGGTACTGAATTGACAGGCACTCGATTAATGGTTGAGATCGACACCAGCAAGCCGCATCCCGCGCGGATGTACGACTGGTACCTCGGCGGCAAGGACAACTACCCCGTCGACGAGGCGATGGGCAGGCAAATGCTCGCCCTCGACCCGCGCGTGCCGGTGATGGCACGAGTCAACCGGGCGTTCATGCGTCGGGCCACCCGCCGGCTGGCCCAGGAGGGCGTCCGGCAGTTCCTCGACGTCGGCACCGGCATACCCACCGAGCCCAACCTCCACCAGATCGCGCAGGAGATCGCACCCGACGCCCGCGTCGTCTACTGCGACAACGACCCGATCGTGCTCGCCCACGCCGCCGCCCTGCTGCGGGGCACCGACGAGGGCGTGACGGAGTATCTGCAGGCCGACGTCCGCGACCCGGACGCCGTCCTCGAAGGCGCCCGGAAGATCCTGGACCTCCGCCGTCCCGTGGCCCTGTCCCTCGTCGCGCTGCTGCACTTCGTCTCCGACGAGGACGGCGCGCACGAACTGGTCCGCAGACTGCTGTCCGAACTGCCCAGTGGCAGCTACCTGGTGGTCAGCCACGCGACCGCCGACTTCACACCCGAGGAGTCCAAGGCGGCGACCGAGAAGCTCAAGGCCGCCGGCGTCACGCTGGCGCTGCGCTCCCGCGAGGAGTTCAGCCGCTTCTTCGACGGCCTGGAACTGGTCGAACCCGGCATCGAGGTGCCGCAGTTGTGGCATCCCGAGCTGGGGGAGCCGGTCCCCGGGCAGGACGACGGGGTGATCCCGGGCTACGGGGCGGTGGCCCGGAAGCCGTAGATCGGTCTCAGAGCCAGGACCACATGCGGCGCGGTGCGTCCACCAGCCGGCTGACGGCCACCACCGGCAACGGCGGTTGCGCCGTCCGCCCCGGACCGAGGCTCAGCCCGTAGTAGATCTGCTCGATCGACGGCGGTCCGACCGCGAGATTGCGCCGGACCGCCGCCGACGGCGACTGCTGTCCGGTCTCGACGAGATAGGCCGCCGCCATCGTGCCGGTACGGCCGACGCCCGCACCGCAGTGCACGAACACCGGCCCGGAGGCCTGCGCGACCACGTTCAGGAACCGCCGTACCTGCTCGGGCTTCGGCGTCTGCCCGTCCCGGATGGGCAGACGTACGACATCGAGGCCGGCCTTACGCGGTTCGGCGAGCTGGGTCGCGCTCAGGTCCTCGGCGCGCAGGTCGACGACCGTGGTGAAGCCCATGCCCGCCAGTGCCCCGTACCCGGCGGGAGACGGAGCGGCGCCGCGCCACAGGCGGCCGTCGGCGTCGACCGGCTGGAAGTGGTGGACGCCCTGCACGGTGCGGGTGCCCGGCGGTGCCGGGGTGTCCTCCCTGACCAAGTACGACAGGGCCATGATGCCTCCCGCGCCGGTGGCCCAGAGCACCACGTATCCCACGACCAGTGCGATGAGGACACGCAGCGCGCGCCGCGGGAGAGGGCGCTTGCGCAGGGCAGGACGGGGGAGCGATGCGGTGAGAACAGCCATGGCGACCCGGGGGACTAGGGGACGTGGGCGCTCTGGCATGGTAGCCCGTGCCCCTATTGGCCGTCTTGTCCGTGTACGTAGGTTTATGTGGACCGTATGGACCGTGGACCGCGCGGAGCGATCGGACGGTCAGTCGTCGTCCGTGTCCGCGTCGCCGATGCCGACCACCGTCAGATGGGCGTACTCGAGGGTCGCGTCCTCCAGGCAGCCGCGCAGCCGCATCCGGTCGTGGCCGGTGAGCGCGGGCCGTACGACACCGGCGAACACGCCGTCCTGCAGATCCCCCAGGGTCGCGTGGCTCAGCGGCACGGACGTGGAGTCCCGGCAGCGCTCCCACACCTGCAGCGCGGCCAGCGACCGGCGCTCGGCCGACATGTCCGGGCCCCGCAGGTCGACCTTGAGGATCACGGAGGTGGCCGCACTGTCGTTCCGGCTCTCGTCCCGGGTCTGGGTGAGGTCGGCGAGCCCCACGACGAGCGCGCCGAGCAGGGCGACGGCCACGAGGCCGACGGCGGCCACGCGCGCGGTGCGGCGCGGCGAGGGCGGGGCGATCAGCGGCGGCATGTCCTCGAGGTCGTCGTGGGCCACCGGGTCGGGCGCGGTGAGCACGGTCAGCCGCCCGGCGAGCCGCCGCTCGGCCGGCCGGGCCGTCGCCGACGCGATCCGCTGCACCACCCAGGCGAGCCCGGACAGCAGGACGCCGGTGACCATCAGCACCGGTACGAAGACGTACGTACGGTCCGCCGGGTCCTCCAGCCAGCGGAACCGCGCCTCCTCGTGGTCCGCGGACGGCTGCCGCAGCCGGGCCAGCGCGTCCTCCTGCCGGGCGGTCAGCTCCCGCTGCCGCCGGTCCGTGTCGCGCAGCCGCTCCTCGATCCGGCCCAGCCGCCCCAGTGTCACCAGGCCGAACAGCATCACCTCGACGACCAGCAGCAGCACCCCGCAGAGCATGGCCCGCTGCCACTGCCACCGGTACAGGTAGATGACGAGATACGTGCCCGCCCCGGCCGCGGCCAGCCCTCCGAAGACGTAGACGAGCTTCTTCATGACGCGCCACCCGGCCGTAGGTCACCGGTCGTCCCGTCGACGGCGATGCGGGAGCCGGGCGGGAAGCGGCGTACGGCGTCCGTGGCGCCGACGACCGCCGGGAGGCCGAACTCCCTTGCCAGCACCGCGAGATGGGAGAGCGGGCTGCCGGTCTGCGCGACCAGGCCGGTGAGGCCGGGCAGCAGCGGGGCGAGCGCCGGGTCCAGCGTGCGCACGACGAGCACCGGGTCCGAGGGCCGGGGCTCCGTCCCGTCCCACACCGTCCCGACGGCCCGCCCGCCGGACACGCCCCGTACGCCGTCGCCGCGGCCGTTGCCCCGCTCGGCGACCACGTTGCCCTCCGCGAGGCGGAAGGCGTCCGGCAGCGGGGGCGACTCGGGCGGCGGCACGCGCGCGTGGAGGTCGTCGGGCAGCGCCCCGCCGTCGAGGACGGCGACGAGCTCCCGCCAGCGCAGCAAGCCGACGCGTTCCAGGTCGAGCTCCACCCGCCGGGCGGCCTCCCGCACCAGCCGGACCTGCAGTTCCTGCACCCAACGGATGCGGAGGCGGAGGGCTTCGCGGGGCGGGAGGGGGGTTGTGGGGGAGCGGTGGGGGTTTCCTGCTTGTGGGAGGGGGCGGGCGGCGGTTGGCCGGGAGGTGGGAGGTAGTCCGCTCTCCCGGCTCGGCAGCACCGTGCGCGGCAGCTGTCCCCGGCCCCGCAGGCTCGGTGCAGTGAGGGTGAGGATCACCGGGTCGGCGGCGACCGCCCGGTCGTCCGACATGCCGTGGGCGCGGGCCTGGGCCAGGGAAGTCAGCGCGGTACCCGCCGCCGTGCGGCTCTTGGGCGGTTCCCGCAGCAGGGCACCCGCGAGGGCCTCCTGGGCGTGCAGGGACACGAGGACCAGGCGGGTCCAGCGCAGCTCCGCGGCCACGGCGGGGGCGGGGAGTGCGGCGGGCGCCGGCGTCTGCGCCAGGCGGCGGTCGACGTCCGCCACCAGGTCCGTCGCCAGGCCGGGCAGCGCCGAGGTGAGCCGGCCCAGCCGCCAGGCCGCCCCGAGCCGGCGGGCGCCCGGCGCCGGGTTGAGCAGCGCGAGCCACCGGTGCGGAGGTGGTGCCGTGCCGAGGAGGCGCAGGTCGGCGGCGGCCCGCCCGCCGACCGTCGTGACCACCGGCGTCGTCCGCAGCAGTCGGCGCGGCACGCTGCCCCCGATGTCCAGCGCGGCCGCGAGCCCGCGGGCCATGGGCGCCACCCACAGGTCCTCCTCCAGCGGCGCCAGCTGCCCGGGCAGCGTCTCCGCGACCGGGCCGGGCCCCAGCAGCCGCGTCCCGCGCGCGGGCCGCGCCGCCATCGCCGTGATCGGGCGGCTCTGGAACAGCCACAGCCGCCCGTCCTCGTCGAACCCGAACTCGATGTCCTGCGGTCCGCCGAAGACCCGCCGGGCGCGCCGCGCGAGCCGCGCCAGCCGGGCCAGCTCGGAACGCATGAGCAGCGGGCCGGCGTCCTCAGGCTCCGTCCGCAGCAGCCGTCCGCGCGCGCCGAGCCAGTAGTTGGTGCCGGACTGCGCTCCGCTGACCAGGCTGTGCGGACCACCGCGCACCGCGCTCACCAGCATCCGGTCGGCCCGCCCCTCGACGGGGTCGGCGCCGAACAGCACCCCGCCCACCTGCGCGGCGAGCATCGGCTGGACGAGCACGGCCATGGGCGCCGTCGCCCCGTCGGGCCGGTGCGCCGAGTCCAGCACGGTCTGCACGGCCGCTCGGAAGGCCCGCCAGCCGCGTACGTCGAGCACGGAGGCGAACCGGCCCGCCAGCGACGACTCCGCCATGTCCTCCTGCGGCGACGAGGACCGCACGACCAGGGGGCGGACACCGCCCTCGGACAGCTCGTGCCAGGCGCGCCGCAGGGCGACCGTGTCGCCGTCCCCTCCCTCCGGGATCACGAAGCCGGGGAGCACCGGCAGTCCGGCGCGGGCCGCGCGGGCGAGGTTCGCGGCCTTGGACCCTGCCAGTCGCGGGAGTGCGGCGCCGGGCTCGGTCAGCGGGACGGTGACCGGGCCGTGGCCCTCGACCAGGCCGAGGGCCGTCTCGCCCCCACGGCCTTCCCCGTCGCGTGCACCCTCTCCGTGACGTTCGTCGAGCGTCGTCATCGAGCACCCTCCAGGACCGACCGCCAACAGGGGGGACGCGCGGGGGTGGCCCTGCGCCTGACGGCGAAACGAAGGATGGGGGCGAGCCGCTGCCGGTCCGGTTCCGGGTACGACGACAGCACGCCTCCTGTTGTCGATGATCCCACCGCTGTTCCGATCCATGTAGCCCGTAAGCCACTTTTCGGACATGTGTGAGGAGATTTCCTGAGGCGGGAGGAGGGCCCCCTCCTGCCGTCGGACGACGTGCCCGCGCCCCGTCCTGCCCGCGGAGGAGCTGCGGTGTGCTGCCGCAGTACGAGGCAGCCCGCGCGGCCTACAGGGGGCCGGGCGGCAGCACCTGGCACAGCGCGTCCAGCGCCGCCCCGTACGCATGCTCGGAGGGCGTCGCATACCCGACGACGATTCCGTCGCGGGCCGGCATGTCCGTCTCCGGCGACTGAGGGTGACGGAAGGCGGCCAGGCCGTCCAGGGCGATGCCCTGCCACGCCGCGGCCCGGACCGCGGACCGCTCGGTGCCGGGCGGCAGCCGCAGCACCGCGTGGAGGCCGGCCGCGATCCCGGTGACCTCGATGTACGGCGCGTGCTCGGCGAGCGCGGCGACGAGGCGGTCGCGCCGGCTCCGGTACCGCTGCCGCATGCGCCGCACATGACGGTCGTACGACCCACTGGTGATGAAGTCCGCCAGGCTCAGCTGGTCGAGGACGCTCGCCCACGCCTCCCGCTCGCCCTTGGCCGCGAGGACGTCGCCGACGTACCGCTCCGGCAGGACCATCCACCCGAGCCGCAGCGCCGGCGACAGACTCTTGCTGACCGAGCCGATGTGGATCACCCGCTCGGGGTCCAGGCCCTGGAGCGCGCCGACGGGCTTGCGGTCGTAGCGGAACTCGCCGTCGTAGTCGTCCTCGACGATCACGCCGCCACGCGCGCGTGCCCAGTCGATCACGGCGGCGCGGCGGGTGGCGTGCAGCGGGCCGCCGGTCGGGAACTGGTGCGCGGGAGTGAGCAGTACGGTCCGCTCGCGCGCCAACCGGTCGACGCGGGCGCCGTGTTCGTCCAGGGGGATCGGTACGGTGCGTACGCCCGCGGCGGCCAGCAGTTCCCAGTGGAAGGGCAGTCCGTACGCCTCCACCGCCAGCGGTCCCCCGAGGACGCGGCTCCGGGCGCGATCCTGGCCGCCGAAGAGCAGCCGCAGGGCGTGCGCGAAGCCGGAGCAGATCACGATCCGGTCCGGCTCGGTGCGTACGCCACGCGCCCGTGCGAGGTATTCGGTGAGGGCCTCACGCAGTTCGACGCGGCCGGCAGGGTCGCCGGGCCCGAACACCTCGCTGGGCGCCTGCTGAACGGCCCGCCGGTAGGAGGTGAGCCAGGCCGCACGCGGGAACGCGGACGCGTCCGGGGTGCCCTGGCGCAGATCGTGCCGGGGGCCACGCGCGCGTGGAGGTGCCTTCTCGGGCACTCGGGCGGCGTGTCGCAGGGGTTCGGTACGTTCCGCGACTCTGGTGCCCGAGCCCTGACGGGCGGTGAGCCAGCCCTCCGCGACCAGCTCCGCGTACGCGTCGGCGACCGTGTTGCGGGCCACGCCGAGGTCCGCGGCGAGCGAGCGGTACGGCGGCAGCCGGGTGCCGGGAGCGAGCCGCCCACTGCGCACGGCCTCGCGCAACGCCCCGATGAGCGCGGCCCGCCGCCCACCCGACCCGGCCAGCTCCAGATGCAGGTCGGCCCCGATCCGCTCGGCGGAATTGACCCACGATTTCGCCATGGAAATGCACCCTACAGTGGGTCTTTAAGCCCCGTAGGTTGAAGCACATGACGACGACCACGAACACGAACGCGACGACGGCCACGACCACCGAGACGACGACCCGTCTGGACTTCGCGAAGTCCGCCCCGAAGGTCTTCCGCGCCCTGATCGGCTTCGACGCCGCCGCCCGCGAGGGCCTCGACCCGGCCCTCGTCGAACTGATCCAGATCCGCGCCTCGCACCTCAACCACTGCGCGTACTGCCTTCACATGCACACGAACGACGCCCGCAAGGCCGGTGAGAGCGAGGACCGGCTGCACATGGTCGCCCTCTGGCGGGAGGCCCGCCACTTCTTCACCGAGCGGGAACAGGCGGCCCTCGCCCTGACGGAGGCGGTGACACTGGTGGCCGACGGCGGCGTCCCGGACGGGGTCTACGCAGAGGCGGCCGCCCACTTCGACGAGGAGGAACTGGCCCATGTCCTGTCCCTGATCCTCACGATCAACACATGGAACCGGGTGGCCCTGTCGACGGCGAAGGTGGCCGGAACCGACGAGCGGCGACGCTGACCCAACGTGCCGCTGCCGCCGCCCAGTTCGGCCCTTGGCTACACGGTCATCGGCCGGTCGTAAGGCCCGATCGGCGCCGGCAGCCGCGAACTCCCCGTCAGATAGCGGTCGACGGCCGCCGCCACCGCCCGCCCCTCCGCGATCGCCCACACGATCAGGGACTGTCCACGGGCGGCATCCCCCGCGGCGAACACGCCGGGCACACTCGTCGTGAACCCGGCGTCCCGCGTGATCGTCCCGCGGGCCTCCATCGCCAGCCCCAACTGGTCGATCAGCCCGTCCTTCCGGTCGGGCCCGGAGAAACCGAGCGCGAGCAGCACGAGGTCGACGGGCAACGTCCGCCCGGTGCCCTCCACCGGCCGCCGGGCCGCGTCGACCTCGACGAGATGCAACGACCGCACGTGCCCGCTCTCGTCGCCGGTGAAGCGGAGCGTGGACGCCGCGAACAGCCGCGCGTCCGCGTCCGCCGCCGGCGCGGTCTCCAGCTCACGCGCCTCCTCGTGCGCGGCCGACAGCCGGTAGATCTTCGGATACGTCGGCCAGGGCTCGGCGTCCTCGTCGCGATCGGCGCCGGGCTGGGCGTAGATGTCCAACTGCGTGACGGACGCGGCCCCTTCACGCACCGCGGTGCCCAGACAGTCCGCCCCCGTGTCGCCGCCGCCGACGATGACGACGTGCTTCCCGGCGGCGGACATCGGTGAACTCTCCATGTCCCCCTCGCGCACCCGGTTGGCCAGTGGCAGATACTCCATCGCCTGCTGTATCCCGGCCAACTCCCGCCCTGGCACGGGCAGTTCACGCCACGCCGTCGCCCCGGTCGCGATCACCAAGGCGTCGTAGCGCGCCCGCAGCTCCGCCGCCCCGACGTCCCGCCCGACTGCCGTCGACGTACGGAACTTCGTCCCCTCGGCCCGCATCTGCTCGATCCGCCGCTCCAGATGGTGCTTCTCCATCTTGAACTCGGGGATGCCGTACCGCATCAGCCCGCCGAGCCGGTCGTCCTTCTCGTACACGGCGACCGTGTGCCCGGCCCGGGTCAACTGCTGCGCCGCCGCCAGCCCGGTCGGCCCCGACCCGATCACCGCGACGGTCCGCCCGGACAACCGGTCCGGCGGCCGCGGCGGCGCGAACCCCAGCTCCCAGGCCTTGTCGGCGATGGCCACCTCGACGTTCTTGATGGTGACCGCGGGCTGGTTGATGGCGAGCACACACCCCGCCTCGCACGGCGCGGGACACAACCTGCCCGTGAACTCGGGGAAGTTGTTCGTCGCATGCAGCCGGTCCGCCGCCTGCCGCCAGTCGTCCCGGCTGACCAGGTCGTTCCACTCGGGGATCAGATTGCCGAGCGGGCAGGCGTCGTGGCAGAACGGTATGCCGCAGTCCATGCAGCGGTCGGCCTGCTTGTTGATGATGGGCAGCAACGCCCCGGGCACGTACACCTCGTCCCAGTCCCGGACCCGCTCCTCGACCGGACGGCGGGGCCACTCCCGGCGGGGCGTGGTCATGAATCCCTTGGGATCGGCCATGGCCGTCTTCCTTGCCTACGCGTACGACGAGCCGTGCGTCATCGGGCGGCACTCTTTCGGCCACGATACGACTCCTCGGCCACCCGCGCAGAGTGGACGGACAGCGCTTTCCGCCCACTCTTCTCAGGATTCCCCCAGCCCTCACCCGGAACCTCTCAGCGCCCTCTCAGGTCAGCGCCAGCACATACGCCACCGCCGAACCGGCCGAGGCGACCATCCGGACGTGGTTCCAGAACGTCCACTCGCGCACATACGCCGGCCAGTACGCGGCGGCCTCCGGAGTGCCCGGGTCCAGCTTCAGCAGCGCGTCGTTGCGCGGCACGTTCGCCACCATGGTCACCCCGAACGAGCCGAACAGATACAGTGCGCTGCCCAGCAGCAGCGCCACCCGCCCGTCGTCCGGCCACAGCACGAACGTCACCACGGCTATCACCGCGCACAGCACCGCCGACCCCACGAACACGAGCATGAACGCCGGCATCACCGCGGTCACGTTGATCGCGTTCATCGCGGCGACACCCTGCGCCGGCGGCAGCGCGGCGAGCCCCCTCATCACGAATGTCGAGAACCCGCAGAAGACGCCGGCCACCAGACCGGTCCCGAGCACTCCCAACACGGTCAGCCAGAAATACGGCCCATCGATCACGTCAGGTCAACTCCCCGTATCGAGCCGAGATCTTCCCCGGCACCTCCCGTCCCCACAAGTGAAATTCGCCGCGCCCCCACTGACCATGGCCGAAGAACGCGGCCCCATGCGCGAGCGTCCAGATGACCGCCGCCGACCCATGCGCGAGTGCCTGGGGAGCCACCGGGGTCCCGTGCGCGAATGTCCGGGGAGCCGCCGCCGTCCCGTGCGTGAGTGTCCGGGGAGCCGCCGCCGTCCCGTGCGTGAGTGTCCGGGGAGCCGCCGTCCAATACGCGAGCGTCCAGACATCCGCCGCGGTCCTGCCGCGAGTGCGACCGCAGCCCGCCGTCCGATCGTCCTTCGTCAACCGGCCTCCTCTCCGATCGCCCGCCGCCCGATCCCCCTTCGTCAACCGGCCCCCTCTCCGATCGCCCGCCGCCCGATCGTCCTTCGTCAACCGGCCTCCTCTCCGATCGCCCGCTGCCCGATCCCCCTTCGTCAACCGGCCCCCTCTCCCATCGCCCGCCATCCGATCGTCCTTCGTCGACCGGCCCTCTTTCCTGTCACCAGCCACCCGATCGCCCTTCCTTGGCCGGCCTCCTGTGCTGCTGCCTGCCCCCGATCGCCCTTCTTCGACCGGCCCTTGCGCTTCTGCCTGCTGCCCATTGCCGTTCGGTAGCCGGCCTCCTGTGCTGCTGGCGGCCTGATTGCCGTTCGTCAACCGGCCCCCTGTGCTGCCGCCCGCCGCCCGGTCGCCGATCGTCAACCGACCTCCTCTCCCGCCGCCCGCCACCCCCGCAGCACCGTCTCCACCCCCGGCCCGATCCGACGCCGCGCCTCGTGCCGTGGCACCCCGCTCATCAGCAACTGGTCGTACGGCGTGTCCAGATGCCGTACGGACGCCACGACCGCCGAGACCACGGCCGTCTCCGACAACGCCCGCCCGGCCGCACTCCGCCCCACCCGCCCGCTGCCCCGCACGGACGCGTGCCCGGCGATGGCCCGCGCCCGCTCCTCGGGGCACCCGGGAAACAGCCGCCGTATCTCCGCCGCGAAGGCCTCCCCGAACCGCACGTCCTCCGCGGCCCGCCGCCGCGCGTCCCGCACCCGGCGTCGCCGCCGCGCCTCCGCGTCCGCCAGGCACCGTTCCTCGGCCCGCGCGAGCCCCGCCTCCTCGACCAGGACGCCCTGCCGCTCGTAGCGCCCCTTGCGCCGGTTGAACCGCACCACCACCGCAGACAGCGCACTCTCCTCCCGCGCCCGCCGGGTCAGCGCCGTGTCCCCGCGCGGCAGGAACACCAGATGCCCGAGGTCGGCACAGTCGAGACACCGCGGCGCCCCTTCTTCGAGCACCAGCAGCGGCAGCGGCCCCGCATGACAGTCCCCGCAGTGCCGTCTCTTGAGCGGCTGAAAGACAAGAATCCCGGTGCGCGGCGGGGGAATTGCGAGACGTGCCATAGGTGTTTCCTTCCCCCTGCAGGCACTCCGGACTACCGCGAAATCACGCCCTCTGCGTCCTCGGCTGCCACCACTCCCGCACATCGCCCCACCGCCGGGCCGGGGCGCACCCCGGCCTGCGGCTGACGCATCATGGGCCGTGTGCGACTCGAAGCGATCACCTGGGACCGGCTCGGCGACCTCCTGGCCGAGCGTCTGCTCGACCTGAAGCCGGCCGACGGCAGTCCCTGGCCCCGCATCGCCTTCGACGGCGCTCCCGCGGCCCGCCCGGGCGACCTCGCCGAGCGCGTCGCCGAGGCGCTGCGCATACGCGGCCGCCCCTCGCTGACCGTCGGTGCGGAAGGCTTCCTGCGACCCGCCTCGCTCCGTCTGGAATACGGCCACCAGGACATCGACTCGTTCTACGACGGCTGGTTGGACACCGGCGCCCTGTGGCGCGAGGTGTTCGGCCCCCTCGAACCGGGCGGCGACGGACGCGTCCTGCCCGACCTGTGGGACCCGGTCACCGACCGCGCCACCCGCAGCCCCTACGTCCAACTCCCGCCCGGCGGCTTCCTGTTGCTGCACGGCCCCCTCCTGCTGCGCCACTGGTTCCCCTTCGACCTGACCGTCCATCTCCTCCTCTCACCCGGCGCGCTGCGCCGCCGCACCCCCGAGTCCGACCACTGGACCCTCCCCGCCTACGAGCGCTACGAGGCCGAGACCGACCCGGCCGCCGCGGCCGACGTCCTGGTGCGCACCGACGATCCGCGTCACCCGGCGTGGAGGGGTTGATCGGAAAACCTCTTTTGTATGCGCGTGCATGTAGTTAACCTGGTCCCATGACGACCTCCCCGAGCAATCCCGTCCCCGCTGCTGATCCCGTCCCCTTCGCCGACTCGGTCCGCGTCCTCCTCGACGGCAAGAACTTCGCCAGCGTCGCCACCCTCGGCCCCGACGGCGCCCCGCAGAACTCGGTGGTCTGGATCAAGCGCGAGGGCGACACCGTGCTCTTCTCCTCCACCGACGGACGTCAGAAGGTGCGCAACCTCCGCCGCGACCCCCGCATCAGCCTCTCGGTCTTCGACCTCGCCAACCCCTACACCTCGGTCGAGATCCGCGGCACCGCCGAGATCCTCCCCGACGAGGGCAAGCGGCTCCCGTACGAGCTCTCGCACAAGTACCTCGGCATCGACCCGCCCGCGGAGAAGGACGACGAGGTCCGCGTGATCATCCGCATCGTCCCGCGGAAGATCGTGGGGTTCTCGGCCTGAGTGCCTGGCGCCTGGGCATCTGGCGCGTGGGCGTCGGGGTGTCGGGGTGTCGGGGCGTCGGGGCGTCGGGGCGAGACTCTCTCGGCCCCCCCGCTGCTACCGCCGAGTTCCGGGTGCACCGCGCGTGCCGCGCGGCGAGAATGTAGGGCGCCGGTTTCAGCGGTGCGTCCCGCGCCGCGCCGGCCGCCCGGCACCGGGAGGTATTCCATGACCACCGCCGGAGACATCATGCACCGTGGCGCCCAGTGGATCCCCGCCCACGAGACGCTGGACCGCGCGGCCCAGCTGATGCGCGAGCTGAACGTCGGAGCCCTGCCCATCAGCGACCAGAACGAGCGGCTCTGCGGCATTCTGACCGACCGCGACATCGTCATCGGCTGTGTGGCCATGGGCCACGACCCGGCCAAGGTCACCGCCGGCGAGATGGCCCACGGAACCCCACGCTGGATCGACGCGGGCGCGGACGTCAGCGACGTGCTCCACGAGATGCAGGAGCACCAGATCCGCCGGCTCCCCGTCATCGAGAACAAGCGGCTGGTCGGCATGATCAGCGAGGCCGACCTGGCCCGGCATCTGACGGAGGACCAGATCGCCGACTTCGCTCACAGCGTCTACGCCAGGACGACAACGCGCTGAACCGGTCGGACGGGCTGAACCGCTCGGACGGGCTGAACCGGTCGGCCCGACGCCTCACAGCCAGCCGTTGCGCCGGAAGCCGCGGTACAGCGCCAGACACGCCACGGATATCACGCCTATGACCAGGGGGTAGCCGAACCTCCAGTGCAGCTCCGGCATGTGATCGAAGTTCATGCCGTACACCCCGCAGACCATCGTCGGCACGGCGATCACCGCGGCCCACGCCGTGATCTTCCGCATGTCCTCGTTCTGCGCGACCGTGACCTGCGCGAGGTGGGCCTGCAGGATCGAGTTGAGAAGTTCGTCGAAGGAGGCGATCTGTTCCTTCGCCCGCATCAGGTGGTCGAGGACGTCGCGGAAGTAGGCCTGTATCTCCGGGTCGATCACCCGGATCGGCCGGGTCGCCAGGTCCTCGACCGGGCGGGCGAGCGGCACCACGGCCCGCTTCAGCTCGAGGAGCTCGCGCTTCATCTGGTAGATCCGCCCCGGGTCGGCCCGCGCGCCGTTCTCCGCGAACACGTCCGCCTCGACCTGGTCGATGTCCGCCTGGACCGAGTCGGTGACGTTCAGATAGTCGTCGACCACGTGGTCCGCGATCGCGTGCAGCACCGCCGCCGGCCCCTTCGCGAGCTGATCGGGGTCGGCCTCCAGCCCCTCGCGCAGCGGGCCCAGCGAGCCGTGCCTGCCGTGCCGCACCGTGATCACGAAGTCCTCGCCGACGAACACCATGATCTCACCGGTGTTCACCACCTCGCTCGTCGCCGTGAGCTGCTCGTGCTCGACGTAGCAGACCGTCTTGAACACCGCGAACAACGTCTCGCCGTAGCGCTCCAGCTTCGGGCGCTGATGAGCCTCGACCGCGTCCTCGACCGCCAGCGGATGCAGGTCGAAGAGCTCGGCGATGCCCGCGAACTCCTGGTCCGTCGGCTCGTGCAGACCGAGCCACACGAACCCGTCCCCGTTCTTGCGCACCCGTTCGACGGCGTCGACGAGATCGCTGCCGCCGGGCACCCGCACACCCTCCCGGTACGTCACGCAGTTGACCACCGAGGAGCCCAGCGGGGACCTGGCCGGGTGGCTCAGGTCGACGCGGGGGCGTCGCCGGGCCAGCCGTGCCACCTTGCGAAGGCCGCCGACCCCGCCGAGGCTCGTGACCTTCCGCAGATTCCCTGCCATGGACATCTGGATCTCCTTGCGTGGATCTCCCGGACCTGACGCGTGATCCGGCGCACTGTGCCGTGTTCCTGCGTCTTGGCGGATCAGTCTGCCAGTTCCACGTAAGCGGCAGGTGAGCCTGTGGGAACAGAGCATTCCGCTTGGTTCCCGCCTGTGGACAACGGGCTTCGCCGGCGAAGACATCGGCCGTGTCGTCGCCGCCGTCTCGTCCCGGCGCCGCGTCGCCCCCTCCCGACAAGGCGGGCAACTGGGATGATCGCGGCATGACGCGATCCGACGGGTATCTCCTCGACAACGGGCAGCGCGAGGCGAACGAGCGTTTCGACGCCTTCGCCACCCTCTTCGACCCCACGACCTTCCGCCATCTCGCCGGGTTCGGCGTCGGCCCCGGCTGGCGCTGCTGGGAGGTCGGCGCGGGCGGCACCTCGGTGGTGTCCTGGCTGGCCAAGAAGGTAGGTCCGACCGGAAAGGTCGTCGCCAGCGACATCGACACGTCCCTGCTCGCCTCCGTCGCCCGACCGCCGGTGGACGTCCGCGTCCACGATGTGGGCGCCGAGGAGCCGCCGGGGGAGGGCTTCGACCTGGTGCACGCCCGGCTGGTGCTCGTCCATGTGCCGGACCGTGAACGGGCGCTGCGGTCGATGATCAAGGCACTGCGCCCCGGCGGCCGGATCCTGATCGAGGACGCCGACCCCGCCCTCCAGCCCCTGGTCTGCCCGGACGAACACGGCCCCGAGCAGCAGCTCGCCAACCGCCTGCGCAACGGCTTCCGCCGGCTGCTCGCCGACCGGGGCGCCGACCTCTCCTACGGCCGCCGCGCGCCACGCCTGCTCCGGGAGGCCGGGCTGCGCCAGGTGCAGGCCGACGCCTACTTCCCGCTCGCCTCCCCGGCCTGCGCCGCCCTCGAATCCGCCACCGTCCGCCAGATCCGCGCTCAGCTCGTCGCCGCGGACCTCGCCACGGACGAGGACATCGACCGCCACCTGGCGAACGTCGAGGCCGGGGGGATGGACCTGGCGACAGCTCCGATGATCTCGGCCTGGGGCCGCAAGGCGTAGTCGTGCGGGGCGTCGGTACCCGGCCGAAGCCTTGCGGCCCGTGGCGGACGACACCAGCCTGGGGAGTATGACGGACAACACGACACGTCTGGATCATGTGGTCCTGTGGGTACACGACCCGGTCGCCGCGGCCGACTTCTACGAGAAGGCGGTCGGGCTGCGGCCCCTGAGGCTCACCGAGTTCGCCGCGGGGAAGGTCTCCTTCCCTTCCGTGCGGCTCAACGACGAGACCATCCTCGACCTCATGCCCCACTCCATGGCGGAGAGCATGAAGATGCTCCCCGGCGCCGCCGACAGCTCGGGCCACCCGGTCAACCACGTCTGCCTCGCCCTGCCCGGCGACGACTTCGACACCCTGCACAGCCGCCTCGAGGAACGCGCCGTCCCCGTCTCGGAGTTCTCGTACGACTCCTACGGCGCCCGCGGAAAGGCCAGGCGCAGCTTCTACTTCCGCGACCCGGACGGGAACGTCTTCGAGGCCCGGCACTACGACTAGCCGGGGGTGGAGAAAGGGGTGGGCCCCCCGGACCCGGGGGCCCCCCGAGGCAGTTTGAAAACCCCCCCCACACCAGGTGAACGAAGAAAACGGGGGGCACCCCCCAAACGGCCACCAGGCCGTGGG